>NZ_QUIO01000001.1:0-369095 GCF_003480145.1 Ruminococcus sp. AM42-11
CGAAATCCGCTGATTTACTGCGTAAATCGCTACTTTCTCATATTTGGCGTGTCCCAAGTTCAAAAGCCTTATCGTGCAAGCACGAACAGCTTTTTGACCTTTTGACACTGGTATCATCAAATTAGTTGAAATAAACCATCTCATCAGCCAGAGGTTCGCACGGGGTCACATTCTCTGCATAAAGAACAATTCCCTCGCCCTGGTACTCAGAACGGTTTTCAAAGGCAACCTTGGCAGTCACCTCAACCCACTCGCCGGGCTTCAGCTTCGGTGCATATGCACTCTTACAGATATATCCCAGGAATGAAGTATCATCTGCACAGCAGGTCATGGCAGTACGTCCCGGAATGAAGAACTTGCTGCCCATACCTCTCGGACGTCTTGCACGAGCCTTAAATCGAAGAGTTTTTCCCACATAGCGATCCGGATGATCCATAGCATCTACAAACCAGATTCCGTAATCTTCAGGCGGAATATCTACAATCTCTGCATCCAGGTCAAATGGCATCTGATCTGCGAAAATATCCGTCATCTCGCCTTCTTCGTCCTCAAAAATAACCTCTGCACTTGGGTTTACAACCTTAATGCTTCTGCGGAAGTTTGCAAGAGGATATTCTTTCTTGCTGCGGTTAAACACAACCATATCCGCATTACGAACCATATCCATAAAAATGGATTTCATATTCTGCATATATACCTGGAATGTGCTTGCATCTACACAGGTAATGTGCTGTTCAATTCCCCAGCCTGCCGGGAGCTTCATCTCCTCAAATTTGCTTACCAGCCACATTCCATTATATTCCATAACCACACGCTCCGGCTGATGGATAATATCCAGTGCCTGAAGGCGCTCCGGTGTAAAATCTTCTTCTTTCTCAATAACCTCAACTACAACATTATCTTTTGCAAGAGCCTCTTCATCGTACTCTTCCTCTCCCTCTTCGCAGAGAATGAGAAGTGTCTTTCCCCCTGTACGGAAGTAATCCTGCTGGAGGGTAAAGCTAAGGAAAGAGGTCTTGCCGCTTTCCAGGAAGCCGGTTATGAGATAAATCGGTACTGTAATTTCATCCATTTACAGAAACCTCCCTGTATTTTTCTTAATTAAAAGCAGTACGTTCGCATATATCGCTTATAAACAGCAACAAACAAGCTTACAAAAAGCCTTTTATCCGTTTATATGTCAAGCATTAAGCTACGCCGAACAGCTTGGCCAGTTTCTCTTCATTTAACTTGGAACCAATTACGCAAAGACGTCCGGTGTACTCCGGTGAACCTTCACGGATCTCAGTTTCTTCCGGAACCATATCGAAGTAGATCCATGTTCCGTCCTCTGCCGGAAGCATTCCCTTAGCACGAAGGATCACGCCATACTCTTCAGAAGCGGAAAGGCTCTCCAGCATTTTCTCAAGCCCTTCTCTTGTAAACTTCTTAATAGTCTCACGTCCCCAGCTGGTAAATACTTCGTCTGCGTGATGATGGTGATGATCATGATGATGTCCGCAGCCACATTCGTCATCATGGTCGTGATGATGATGCTCATGATCGTGGTCATGTCCGCAGCCGCACTCATCATCATGGTCGTGATGATGATGCTCGTGATCATGGTCATGTCCGCAACCGCACTCATCATCATGGGCATGATGATGATGCTCATGCTCCTCTTTCAGCAGCTCATCCGCCAGAGATACCGGATGCTCCATAACCTCCAGGATTTTCTTTCCATCCAGCTTCTCAATCGGAGTGGTAATAATAGCTGCCTTCTCATTGATAGAACGAAGAAGCTCCATAGACTCCATTGCTTTCTTCTCGTCTACAATATCGGTACGGCTCATGATAATCGCGCCTGCATACTGAACCTGATTGTCAAAGAACTCGCCGAAGTTTCTCATATACATTTTGCATTTCTTGGCATCAACAACTGTAGTGTAGCTGTTCAGCTGAATATCAACATCCTCTTCCACACCCTGTACAGCCTTGATAACGTCGGAAAGCTTACCAACACCTGATGGCTCGATCAGGATACGATCCGGATGATACTTCTCTACAACTTCCTTCAGGGAAGCACCAAAATCTCCAACCAGGGAACAGCAGATACATCCGGAGTTCATCTCACGGATCTCGATTCCGGCATCTTTCAGGAATCCCCCGTCAATACCAATCTCACCGAACTCATTCTCGATCAAAACTACCTGCTCACCTTCAAATGCTTCTTTCAGCAGTTTCTTAATAAGAGTTGTCTTACCAGCTCCAAGGAAACCGGAGATAATGTCAATCTTTACCATTTTGTATTCCCCTTTCTATTATGTCAGAAAAAGGGGACATGACCAAGTCACATCCCCTAATATATTTATCCCAATTTCACAGTTTTATGCAAATCAGCCGTTGATCATGAAGTGCATAAGCTTATCAATGTCTTCTTTCTCATATGCAACAATCTCAAGCTCCGGAATCTCACCGTTAGAGAAGATGTTTGCAAGAGATACATACTGTGATAATTTAGATTTCAGGTTCAGTCTGTCACCTTCGCCAGTTACAAGCTCTACTTTACCAGCGCAACTGTCTACTACATCAAAAAATTTCTGAATGTCTTTAATATTAGATACCTTCATGTCAATATTCTCCTTTCAACATGTACAACTTTTTCCATTTCTTTTTGTTCGGGCTCATTATATCTCAACTTTTTCCAAATAGCAACAGGTTTTTCGCCTTCTGAAAAAAAATCCCCAACAGTCACAAACAAAACCCGAATTTGCCCCATTCTTTGGGTATTTTTTATACTAAATTATCACAACAATCTGAAACTTGTCTGTGAGAATTGTTCCTTGCGGAATTTGGAAGCTTTTAATACTGGAACACAGCAACTCCGTAAGCTGGCAGCGGATAAGCAAAGGAGAACGGACGATTGTCACAATCCTGCTTTTCTGCCTTAAATACCTTTTTCGCCGTCTGTCCGTTTTCATCCAGAACCAGTGTGTATTGTTTCTTCTTCGGCACACCAACACGGTAATCTGGACGTTCTACAGGAGTGAAATTGCATACTACCAGAAGGTTATTTCTTTTTGTAGGGGATTTCCTTACGAAGCTGTAAATACTTCTGTCCCCGTCATCTGCATTGATCCACTCAAAGCCAGACGGATCCGTATCCGTTCCATAGAGCGCAGGATATTTGCGATACATCTTCAGCAATGCCTGCACAAAATCCTTCAGATCCCGATGCTTCTCTTCCCCAAGAAGGAACCAGTCAAGTTCTCTCTCCTCGCTCCACTCCCGAAGCTGACCGAATTCCTGCCCCATAAACAAAAGCTTCTTGCCCGGATGGCAGAACATAAATGTATAAGCAGCCTTCAGATTCTTAAACTTATCATCTAGCTCACCTGGCATTTTCTCCAGCATAGACTTCTTCAGATGAACCACCTCATCATGGGAGATTACCAGCACATATTTCTCACTGTAAGCATATGTCATGGAGAAAGTCATCTTATTATGGTTAAACTTACGGAAATATGGGTCCAGCTTCATGTATTCCAGGAAGTCATTCATCCAGCCCATGTTCCATTTTAGGGAAAATCCAAGGCCGTCATCCTCTGCCTTACCTGTAACCTTCGGCCATGCGGTAGACTCCTCTGCGATCATTACAGTACCATGGTTTCTTCCAAGAACCACTGTATTCAGATGCTTAAAAAACTCAATTGCTTCCAGATTCTGATTTCCGCCATATTTATTGGCTACCCACTGACCATCATTCTTTCCATAATCCAGATACAGCATGGATGCAACGGCATCCACACGAAGACCGTCCACATGACACTCCTCGATCCAGAACAGGGCATTTGCGATCAGGAAGTTCTTTACCTCCGGTCTGCCATAATTGTAGATCTTAGTTCCCCAGTCCGGATGCTCTCCCTGTCTGGGATCTGCATGCTCATAAACTGCAGTTCCGTCGAAATTCGCCAGTCCATGGGCATCCTTGGGAAAATGTGCCGGCACCCAGTCCAGAATAACCCCGATTTTCTGTCTGTGAAGATAATCTACCAGATATTTGAAATCCTGGGGTGTTCCATAGCGGGAAGTAGGTGCATAATAACCGGTGACCTGATATCCCCAGGAACCGTCATAGGGATGCTCTGCAATTCCCATCAGTTCCACATGTGTATAGCCCATATCCTTCACATACTGGGCAAGCTTCACCGCCAGTTCCCTGTAATTGAAAAAGCCTTTCTCATTCTCCTCTGTAGCCGGATGCTTCATCCAGGAGCCAGGATGTACCTCATAGATCGCCATGGCATCCTTAGTCTCGTCAAATTTCTGACGATTCTTCATCCAGGTGGTATCTTTCCATTTGTAATCCCCGATATCCGTGATTCTGGATGCCGTTCCCGGTCTTAATTCTGCCTCATTTGCATAAGGGTCAGCTTTATAAATATGCTCCCCGTTCATTCCTACAATAAAAAACTTATACAGCTGTCCAATTTTCGCTCCAGGGACAAATGTCTCAAATACACCGATCGGACCTGCCTTTTTCATTGGAGCAGCCTGTTCATTCCAGTCATTAAACTCTCCAATTACAGAAACAGCCTGCGCATTAGGTGCCCATACAGCAAAATAAACACCTTCTTTTTTCCCTTGTTTCACAGGATGTGCGCCAAGCTTTCTGTAAACATCATAATGGGTTCCCTGACCAAACAGATACTGGTCAAGCTCTGTAAACTGTAATTTCTCTCCCATCAGAAAGTTACCTCCCTAAACTTTCAAATTCTTATGCACATTATAACATACTCTTTTCCTCCATGCCACCAAAAACTTGTCTATTATTCATAAAAAATCTACATCAAAATTCATTTTTACTGTAAAAAATACGCCTGTACTTTGACATTTTTCTCATAAGTACAAGCGTATACTATCATTCACACTATACAGCATCTGCAATTTCCGGAAGTCCCGAAGCTTAACACATATGCCAGACAGACTCTAGAACCTCTTATTTTCTCCGTTATTCGCCTGAGTCGCTGCTAAAATCCCCTTCGCTATCCTCACTGCCGTCTGTGTATCCGTCACTTTCACTGCCGTCGCTTCCATCACCGGAACCATCACTGAAGTCGCTCTCATCTCCATTACTGCTGTCATCTGAACTGCCATCAGAAGTTCCATCTGTGGAAGAGTCCTCAGAAGAGCCATTTCCATTATATCCAGGCACATAACCTGCATCAAGGGCGCTCTGCCAGAACTCTGCATATTTTGCCGTCTGAAGGGTAACATTCTTCGCCGCTGCCATCTCACTTACCGTTACCAGTTTATATCCCTGTGCAATAAGATCTGGAATCAGTCTGAGTGCCGCATCAACAGAAGGACCATGAATATCATGCATCAGAATAACGGCTCCGTCTCCCAGATTGCTGTCATTCATAATGCCATTGTAATCCAGATCTGCATCCAGATATTTCCAGTCCAGACTGTCAATAGACCACAAAATAAAAGGTTTCCCAACTGCCGAAATAATTTCGTCATTGCAGTCTCCATAAGGCGGACGAATCACCGTGGACTCCTGTCCACAGGCATCGATCAATGCCTGATCGGTATCGCCGAATTCCTTTATAACATCATCAATACTCAGATTCAGCATATCCTGATGATCCCAGGAATGGTTTCCGATCTCACAGCCAAGTTCCACCATTCTCTTCACTTCGTCCGGATACTGTCCAACCAGCTGTCCCAACATAAAGAAGGTAGCATGTGCATTGTTCTCCTCCAGACAGTCCAAAAGCTTGTCTGTATACTGTCCCGGACCATCATCAAAGGTAAGTGCGATCAAAGGGCGTTTCTTCTCAGCATTGTAAGAACCATCCTCATTAAAATAATAATCGTTTACCCCCTTGGTCACCCAGCCGGTCTCCATGTATCCATTGGAATCAAATGCATATTTCACTCCGTCAATCTCTGCAAAACCATTGGTATAATATGTACCATCTGCATTCTGATACCAGCGTCCGCTGGAATCCTCATGCCAGCCTGGAGTCAGTGAAGAAACCTTGGTCACATCACTCTGTCCTTTCAGAGGCTGTCTCAGGGCATCTGTGGAATTGGAGTCTGCATTCGAAGCAGCTCCGTCACCTGCATCCGCCTGCACGCTCTGTGATTTCCCAGTACTCTTTCCTCCCACACGACTTACGATTGGAAAAATCACTCCTCTTATTACAAAAATCACAGCCAGCACCATTGCCACAACATAGGTGACCAGCTTAATGATCTTCCTTCGTCTTATCTGGCGCTGTTTCCTGCGCATTCTTTCGCGCAAAACCCTTCTATCCATTCATACTCCCTCTTTATCTCTCGTTACATAGTGGAAAAAATTTTCCGCAAAAAAGTTCTGTCATAGCACTTCTCTCAGCTCCAGATCATCTGTTACAAGAAGAATATCCGCTTTCTTTCCAACAGAAAGGGAACCAACTTCATCATAAATACCAATACTCTTTGCCGGATTTCGTGTTGCTGCAAAAATCGCTTCTTCAAGGGGAACACCAAAAGAAACAGCCTTGCGCATACAATCATACAGGTTCGTAGCAGAACCGGCAATCGTACCGTCCTTCAAAGTTGCCTTACAGTCCTTCATCGTTACTTCCTGTCCACCCAGCTGGTAGGTTCCGTTCTCCATTCCAGTAGCCATCATAGAGTCACTGATCAGTACAATCCTCTCTGGTCCAAACATCTTAAATGTAGCGCGGATCACAGCGGGATGAATGTGAATGCCATCACAGATCATCTCTGCCATACACTGCCCATCATCACAGGCAGCTCCGATCAGTCCTGGTTCTCTGTGCGCCAGTGGCTGCATGGCATTATAAAGATGTGTCACATGGTGTGCACCTCTTCTCATGGCCTCCGCTGCTGTATCGTAATCAGCTGCTGTATGACCAAGGGAAATGCACACCTCATTATGTACCTCATCAATGAATTCCATAGCACCATCCACATTCGGTGCCAGAGTTACCAGCTTCACCATATTTCCGGAATATTCATTCAGTTCACGGAAAAATCCGGCATCTGGTTTGCGGATATAGCCCTCCACATGGGCGCCTTTTTTCTTCGCATCCAGAAATGGGCCTTCCATATTGATTCCCCGGACAGCAGCTCCGTCTTTCATTTCTCCCACAGTCTTAATAGTAGCAAAAATTTCCTTCAGTTCTTCTGCCGGCAATGTCATGGAAGTAGGACAATAGGAAGTAATTCCGTGACTCTTTTCATATTTCAGAATAATCTTAAGTCCTTCCGGATCAGCATCGGAAAAATCATGTCCAAATGCACCGTGACTGTGAATATCCACCAGCCCCGGAAGCACCCTGAGCCCAGCCGCGTCTACAATCGTCTTGTCCGTAACCTCATCCTCTGAAGCCACGATTCTATGATTCTCCACATACAGATCCTGTAATCTGAAGCTTCCATCCTCCTGAAAAACTTCTCCATTTTTAATAATCATAACTCCATTCCCTCCTGAGATTCATTGGCTGCTGTTTCTGTTATAAGCGGCAACCGTCAATTCTCCGTACTGTCATCCTGTGTATCTGTTGAAGCATCCGCTGCTGTGCCTGTATCTGCGGTTGCACCAGCTTCCTGCTCTTCTGCTGTATCCCCGCCATCCGTGCTCTGTCCGTCAGTCGTACTGCCATCTGCATGATCTGCTGCTTCTGTTCCCTCAGCAGCCTGTGCATCCTCACCTTCAGCAGATGTATCCGCTGCTGTCTGATCATAATTAGCATTTGCAATAATGAAATCCTGAACTCTCATAAGTCCGATACTCTCATCCACTGCAACCTGACCGTAAGTATCGATAAGAACTGCAAGATCGCCAGAAGCATACTGCTCTACCAGCTGATTCTGGATTGCAAGACTTTCCTCATCCTCCAAAGTCATTCCCTCTGCGTCCATGATTCCCTGAATAAGCAGATTCTGTTTTACCTTGGCCTGGGCATACTGCTGGCACTGGGCTTCGAAATCATCCATGGAAACGCCCTGAGACTCTACGAAGTCTTCAAGCTCCATATTTCCCTGCTTCGCGTATGCTTCTGCCTGTTTCTTAAATGTCTTCACTGCCTCTTCTACGTCTTTCTCTGGATATTCCACAACCTCAGAATTGGTGTAAACAGTATTCCATGCAGTGCTGCGCAGACTGCTGTCGGCCTGATCCTGTGCTTCCTGCTCCAGCTGTGCGCGAACAGAAGCCTTATATTCATCAATTGTCTTGTAATCGGTATTCGCTGCAACCCAATCATCGGTCAGTTCCGGTGGTCTCTTAAAGCTCTGCACGGTAATCTGGAATACTGCATCCTGTCCAGCCAGTTCACTGTTGCGGTAGCTCTCCGGGAAGGTTACCGATACGTCTTTCGTCTCACCCTTCTTCATTCCCACGATTCCTTCTTCAAATCCAGGAATCATTGTGCCGCTTCCGATCACAAGGTCATAATTATTACCAGTTCCACCTTCAAAAGCTTCCCCGTCTTTTGTACCTACGAAATTAATAGTAGCGGTATCACCATTCTGGATGACAGCGTTCTCATCTGTCACTTCCACTGAATTGTCTTTCAAATTCTCTGCGATACGATTCTCAATATCCTCATCTGTCACTTCTGGTACAGAATTATCAAGAGTTATCCCCTTATAGTCTGCAATTGTAACATATTTCTCCACATTATCCACTGAAACCAGGCGTGTCGCACCGGTAGAATCTGTATAAGGTTCCTGTACCTCTTCTTCCTCTGCCGAATCCTCTGCCTGCTGCTCTGTGGCAGTGCTCTCACTCTCTGTACTGGTAGTTTCTTTATCACTTCCGCAGCCATTTACAGCAAGTGCCATACACATTACTAACGCTGCCAAATATACTTTTCTTTTCATTTCATACTCCCTTCAGTTACTCTTTTATAAAATTATCACATTTTCTATTAAAAAGGAAGCCCACTGAGGCAATCATTTTTATTTTATCTCCGCCGCGTTACTGTTCACTGGTAACGTTCCGCGAGGTGTTTTATGTGAACAAAGTTCACATAAAACCCGAGAATCTCAGCGCAAAATCATGCGAATCCATGCCCTCTTTGCAGCTGGTCTTATCAGCCCCCATTCATAGGCGGTACAGGAGTGGGTCTGGATGGGTCAAATACCTGGCTTACGTCAAACAGATCTGCCAGCATGTCCGGATTGTAATACATTCGGTATCCATCCACGTTTCTTCTTCCCATCCGGAAATATTCATCTGTCATCTGTACAAAATATTGATTAGAATCCACGTTGCAATAATAATCATATCCCTGGGATTTCAGATATTCAAATTTCTCATTGCCAGTATACTCTCCGCCGTTATTAATATCTGCTCCGAAAGCAAAGATAATAATATCTGTTCCGCCAATAAGAGGGTCAATGTTCTCTTTGAAATTCTGTGTATCTGTTTCAAGGCGTTCCATGGAAACTGTGGACATGTTTTTATGTCCCCATGTATGGCTGGCAAAAGTCCAGCCCTCCGCCTTCATAGCATCTGCAACCTTTTTCGCTTCTGCCCGCTCTATATCCAGATCAAAATCAGGATGCGCGTCAAGCCACGCCTTTTTATCATCATTCAGATCATCTGGTCTTGTCTGATAGCTGATATCTGTGCGGTAACCCAGGATTCCATTGTAGCCTGTAAGCGCTACAATTCCCTTATGTCCATGATATGCAAAATCAGGATGTTCCTCCACAAACCGGTCGATCAGCGGTACAACATCATAGTCACCTACAACTGTGCTTCCATCATCCTGTACATATTCGTTGCGAACCTTCCCCTCTTCGTCTATAACAAGCTTGGTGGCAATTCCATCTCCATCCTGGGAGTGATAATAACATACATCGTCCTGCGAAAGAACAAACGGTGTTTTTCCCTTAGGAAGATAAATCTGCTTTGCCTGCATTTTCCCATTTTCATCAACGTCTGCCAGATCATAAAGGTTTACCATTACATATCCCTCGTCATACATGATCTGGGTTATCTTATTAAACTCATCCATAGTGGTCATAACCTGATTATAACCATCTGTCTTGTAATCTCCATCAAACGCCTTGGAAGTATCCACGATCAGGGAATGGTAAAAAATGTGAGTTACCTGTTCTGGAGACCAGGCTACACATTTATCCTTTTTCTTCTGGAATTTCTCTGCAGCATTCTGAAAATGGACATTTCTCACATATGCATTGTCCTTCTGCAAAAGGCTGATTGCACCGTCATAATCATACTGGGCTGCTTTCTCCTTAGCTGTGGTCAGTACTTTCTTCTCGTGACGGATCTGCCTCCTGATGATACCTGTGCCGGCAGCTGCTGCCTGTGGCATAACCCCATTTAAATTTATGGCTGCTGTCTGGGCTGCTTCCTGCTCTGGCTGATTTGCAGAATCTGAAGAATTATCTTCTGTCTTCTCTTTATCGGACATATTCCCGGATTTATCCTGTGCAGTATCCTCTGAATTGTCATCTGTATTTCCAGTTGTCTCATCACTGTCATCTGCCGTGCCTTCACCAGATTCCGGTTGTATATCTGTACTGTCTGAGCTGTCAGCAGCTTCCTCTGTATTAATATCGGGGTTTTCGGTGCTTTCGGGGTTTTCGATGCTTTCGGTGCTTTGGTCAGCCTTTGCCAGTTCTTCTGCTGCCTTGCTCTCTTTACCGGAATTCTTATCAGGAACCAAATCCCTTACCTTGGCTACCAGCGTTTCCATGCCGTCTTTTAACCCTGTCTGCTCTCTATAAAAGTATCCCACACCGCCCAACACTGCCAGAGCAGTAATAATAAGAGCCAGATTACGATTCCGTATCTGCCTCTTCTTTCTCTTCAGATTGCGCTCATGTCTCTCGCGCCGTCGTTCTTCGTAATATATCTCTTCCTGGTGTTCCTTCTCTGCCAGTTCCTGTAATTCTCTGTCAAGCTCCCGCTTGGACTGGCTGTCGGGAACTTTATTCTCTTCCAGACCAGGCTGTTCCTGTTCTGTATCCGATTTCTTCATAATGTATAACTCCTAACTATACTGTAAGCCCCCCTCAAAACACCTTCTTCCCGCAAGACCAGTTAATAAAGAAAACCTACAAAGCTTCCTATTAATCCTGAACGGAATCTGTAATCTGGCATTTATTATAACCATACCAGATAAATCTATCCATTCTGTAACCAGTAGATTTCTATTATACATGATATTCAAAATAATTACCACCTCTTCTCAGTAAATATCCTTGCATTCTATTGCCATATATTGTTAAAATAAAAAACACATGATAAAATATGTTTTAACCTCAAATATCAAAAATATTAAGCTCTATATCAGTCACTCTAAAGGAGGAAAATATGAACAGATCAGATATTATGCGCATCAGCGCACTATTTGAAATAGCCCTGGGTTCTGCTTCTTTGATCGCAGCCCGCTTCTGGATCGGAACCACTAATATTGTGGGCAGACATGTAACCCATGGTGATACTACAGAGGCTTTTGCACTTACTTATGCATTTACACTTCTTCAGATTGCAATTGGAATTATAGGCGTGATGAATGCAGAAAAAGGAAGAATGAGCACCGTTATCTTTGGAATTCTAGCCTTTATTCCCCAGATTGCCCACTTCTTTCATATTAAGGGAAGTATTATACTGGTTCTTATGAATCTTGCAGCATTTGCGGTACCGGTTTTATATGCTTTCACAGCTTATAAGCTTTTTAAAGGAGATAACAAAACAATTGCCTTTTCCAAAAAATGATGTTAAAATGTAGTTTATGTGAAACAAGAATGTAACTGTTCAGTTTCTTCACGGTCACACGTTTTGCGGAACCGTACAGGCTGAATAGTTATTAAGAAACTTTATAATATAGTAGGAGGATAAGTATGCATCCAGTAACAATCGTCCTTCTGGTGATTCTCGTAATCCTCATCGGATTACTGGTTGGTTTATATTTCTTTGGCAAGAAGACCCAGAAGAAGCAGGAAGAACAGCAGGCACAGATCGAGGCAAGTAAACAGACCGTTTCCATGCTCGTTATTGATAAGAAGAGAATGCCACTTAAGGAATCAGGTCTCCCACAGATGGTCATCGACCAGACTCCGAAGCTTCTCCGCCGCTCCAAGATGCCGATCGTTAAGGCTAAAGTCGGACCGAAGATTTCCATTCTTATCGCAGACGAGAAAGTATTCGACCTTATCCCTGTGAAGAAAGAGATCAAAGCTGAAGTAAGTGGACTTTACATAGTAGGTGTAAAAGGCATCCGCGGTAACCTGGACGCTCCGGTTAAGAAGAAAAAAGGATTTTTCGCACGTTTTAAGAAATCTGCTGAGGAAGCTCAGGCAGCCCAGAATGAGACTAAGAAATCCAAAAAGAATAAAAAGAAATGATTATTTTAGCCCTGCCATTATGATGGCAGGGCTATTTTAATGCTCCTTTCCCCATATTGTAATGCCAGACATTATTTCCTGCGTGTTGCATTTTATCAAGAATCTTTCTCTATTTCAAAAAGGATCCTGCATTTCTGCAAGATCCTCATTCTCAATCTTATTTCTCATTATCCATATAAAATTTTCTAAGAAAATACGTCGGCGTACAGCTCCATGCGTGACAGTAGCTGTTAACCATGCTGGAGCCATAAGGGGATTCTTCCCGGTTGTATGGATTGTACAGTTCCCAGAAGGTGTCGGCGCCGTCGCGGATCATCTCGCCCCAGTAACGCTTCATTTCTTCCAGTGCAAGCTCTTTCTCATCACAGCGGATAAGCGCATCAATATAGTGATGATACATATATGGAGTTACCATGCGGATTCTTGGATTCACTTCCATTACATGATGGATCAATTTACAGTTTGTCTCTTTGTCAAAGACACGTGCCAGGATCATCCAGATCTGGGTTGCCCAGGAAGCCTGACGGTCCGGACCGCTTACGAACATTCCAAGCGCTTCATCCCAGAACTCTTTCACTGCTGCCTCTTTCAGCATGGCCTGCTTCTCTTCCAGCCAGCTGATATCCTCCTGTTTATCCAGAATCTTCGTAAGGCGGATTCCATAACGGATACAGTAAATCAGAACTGCTGTAGCTCCGGCCTGCTTATTCAGACCATCTCCCCAGTCCAGGAAGCACCAGAATGCATCACCTAAATCCTCCACAACATTTTTCTCATTTAACTGCGTCATAGCAATGCGGATCTGATCAATTGCCACATCATAAAGATCCCTGAGTGTTTCCAGATCACCGGTTGCCTCATAATAATCCAGAAGCACAGATGAGAAAAACAATGCATAGTCCAGAAGGTAAGTATCATCTGGCTCCATCTCCGGTTCTGTGAATACACAGGCGCTTAGCTTTCCCTCATTAAAAAGCAGTCCTGCAAAAATATACATACAGCGTTTGGCAAGATCATAATTCTTAAAGGTGTAATAATTGGCTCTCGCCTGAAGTCTCAGATCTCCCAGCCACATTCTGCGGTCACGCTTTGGTCCATCCTCAAAAACATCCTGCATACATTCTTTCAGGGTTTTTCGGCTTACCAGATCAATCTGATTCAGAAGCGGATCTCCGAAATCCACAGGCTTTACAGACTCCATATCTACAGCAGAAACCGTATCACAGGAAATACCATCGATTTTCAGCTGGAACTTGGCAGAAGTATCAATTACACGAAGCTCCATATAACGGAAAGAATATCTTCTTGGCAGCTTCACCTTCGCCGGAAGTACATCCACATGAATATACTCCTCCTGAATCCAGCCACGGCTGAGCCAGCCGTCATAATCAGCAGTTTTGTCCGTCATTTCCTCCAGACGCTCACCGAATTTCAGGTAAAAATAAACCGGTGCATCCTGATGGCTTCCTGTTTTACTAAGCTCCAGAGTCACATAACCTACAGCATGATCCCCGAAATCTACAAATACTGTATCATCTCTTTTTAAAGATTTTGCATACAGATTTTCAATTGGGTGCTCTTCTGTAATAACTGTTCTCATCTGGCGGTCTTTTCCCACCATAATTTCCTTTTCAGCCTTAATTTCTTTATGCAAAAGCTCCGGCTTCAGGGCCTCTGCAATTTCCAGAAAACGATTATTTTTATGTACTTCGAAATTCTCAATTATACTATATGATGGCATTATCTTTCCTCCTAAAAATCGTCTAATGTTTCATCGGAATCAGTATCTTCAGCTCAAACCAATTATTCGCCTTGCCCGCCATAACGGAACCGCCATACTTCTCTACAATTTTTTTCATACTCTTCATTCCATATCCATGGAACCGTTTATCTTTCTTGGTGGTGATCGGGATTCCATCCTGAAACTGAACGTTCTCCTCACAGTAATTCTCTGTGCGAATACGGATAAACTGTTTATCCTGAATCACGTGCAGGGAAATCAGACGTTTCTGACGGTCTTTGATCTTCACCACACTTTCAATGGCATTATCCAGCATATTTCCGAAAAGAGCACTGATATCCATATCCTCCATAAAATTCAGCAGCTGTCCCTCACCCATAAATTTCAGCTCAATACCATGTCTCTGACAATGCATGCTTTTACTGGTAAGAATGGTGTCAAGGACCTTATTTCCCGTTTTATTCTGTGTCTCGTAAATCTTGATCTCACGCTCCATCTGTTCCAGGTATTCCCCTGCTTTTTCAGAATCTGCGCCGCTTTTTAAAAGATTGATCTGATGCTTCAGATCATGGTATTTCTGATTTACAATATCAATACTCTCCTTGGAAAGCTTGTAATTTTTGTACTGCATATCCATAATATTCCGAAGCGTATCCTTCTCAAAACGCATCTGGATTTCTTTTACCTGAATGTGATAAGCATAAAGAACTGCCATACCGCTGAGATCTGCCAATGTGCGGATAATAAACACATCCATAGCTGTTCCCGCACTGAAAATACTTTTTACATCCACATAGCTTACATTGCTGATACAATACACCATAATCAGCACAAAATATACAACCAGTAATTCTCTGCGGGTGATCTGCAATTCTTCAATATCCTTTTTCAGATAACGTTCGATCAGATAAATCAGAATGTATAATACTGCATAAATAACTACCATATGCAGCACTCTCCATAACATCTGCTCTGGTGTCCCCTTCTCCTGACCGCTGAAATCACCTGTATAAAAATAATGAATCTGCCAGCACAAAGAGGCTGCAAATTCTGCGTTGATAAATGCCTTCGCACAGAAAAATCCGGTTTCACGCCATGGAAGCTCTCCTGCCATCCTGATGTACAAAAGCATCAGCAAAAACACACAAACCATAAGAGGCATGAAAAACATCTGCTTTATTCCATCTGTAAAAAACATAACGGTAAAAATACTGATAAAGCTCAACACCCCATACACATATTTCCACACATCTTTTTTCCCGCATCCATGCACAAGAATCATTACCAGTGCAGAAAGCCAGTAGGAAATGGCATAATAATATCCGGGAGTGTTGACTACTGTGCCTCTCATTTTTCCACCTCATTCATATATTCATTCAGGGCATCCAGGAAGGGCTTCCTCCTGCTTCTGCTCACTTGAATCGTGTCACCGTTTACCATGATATCACTGCCCTGATAAGTCTCTACAAATTCCAGATTTACCAGATAACAGCGGTTGCATCGGAAATATTTCTTGGGATCAAACTGATTATCTGTATCCCTCATAGTGCCCTTTGTCTCAAAATCCCCATCCAGAGTGTGTAGATCAGCACATGGTCCTGAACCTCCACGTAACAAATCCGCGCCACATCCAGCTTCTTTTTACCTCCCTTCAGAACAATGGTAATGTACTCCTTCTCCGGTGTCTTCACCTTTGCCAGAGCCCTTACCATACTCTCTGAAAATGAAAAATAGGAAATTGGCTTCAAAATATAATCCAGCACATTTACTTTATATCCCTGAATGGCATACTGAGGCATATTTGTAATAAAAATAATAATTACATTTGTATCAAGCTCGCGGATTTTTTCTGCTGCTTTCATTCCATTGAGAAAAGCCATCTCAATATCCAGAATAATAAGGTCATAGCTGGCTGTATAATCGGTTACAATGTCCTCTCCGTCCTGAAATTCTGTTACGGAAAATTTCATCTGGTTCTCTTTTTCATAACGATTCAGGCATTTCTTCAACGCCTCCCGGTCATGCCTGTCATCCTCTACAATTGCAATTCTTATCATAATTATTTCTCACCTATCCTATTCAATCAAACGGATACTCCAATCCGCTTTGCTGCCTTCTCATAATCGAATAGCTTCTTCGCAGCTTATTCGGCTAAAACGGCTCCCTGGCACAGTGACACTGCACCAGGGAGCCGGAATCACTTGTGTTAACTAAGAATAGTATAACAGGAAACAGGTTCTGAAACAATTAATTATTAGCTGCTTTCTTCTGATTTTCTTTTATCTTTTTCTGATCCTCTTCAATGTGTTTTTCCACATCCAGACGGCTCATGAGAATGATAACAACTGCATAGGTGATCACATCTGCCGCCAGGAATGCGAATGAAAGCACCTGCTCCACGCCGCCCATCTGACGGTAAACGATCTGCCCTGTATAGTTTGCCACATTTTCAATGATTTCCAGAGTCTGCGGATTGCAGGCAATGCCGGTATTGCTGTAGCCTGCAAAGGTAAGAAGACTGTTCAGCACACCGATACAGAGTCCGCTAAGACCTACCATAATGGAGCTATAAACAGACATTGTAAATCCATCGCTTCGGAAACCATTTTTCGCTTCCAGGTGATCCAGCACATCAGAAAGAAGCGCCATCGTCACATACATTGCCGGAATACTTCCGATTCCTTTCAGTACCATACTTGCAGCAACCATTCCGAAGCTGTGTACATTCAGGAAACAGACAAGGCCGCCTACAACGGAGAAGCAAAGTCCTGTAACAACAGCTCTCTTTTTGCCCAGCTTACGGGCAATTGGCCATGCCACTACCATACCAACGGCAGTAGGAATTCCACCAACCAAACCAAGTGTTGACATTAATGCACCGGAAGTCTGCTCCGGATTTGCAGAATTAATTACACTGTCAAACATCCATCTTACATAGAAGCTCATGGAACTGTTTTTGATCAGCTGGCCAAACTGGAAAATCAGGAAATAGAGAATGATGATCCACCAGTATTTGTTGTGCATACAGCCTTCCAGCTGTTTTTTCAGAGGAAGCTTCTCTTCCTTCACATTCAGATTGATGGTTTCCTCTGTAATACGCTCTCTGGTAAAATAATATTCCAGCATACAGCCAAATGCACTTACAAGGCAAAGAACTATGGAAATAATCCTCCAGTGTGAATAGCTTGCGTCCACATCGATTCCGCCGTCCTTTGTCACAAACAGAAAGCTCTGAAGAAGAATCGGCACTACAATGCTGGCTCCAACTCCTGCGGAAGCAACCATTGCTGCATTTGACAGTGTTGCAAGAAGCCCGCGGCTCTCAGAATTTCTGGTAGAAAGAGAAACCATGGAGCTATGTGCACAGTAAAAACATGGATATGCAAGTGCATAGTACAGGTTATAGGACACTGCGATCCAGATCATCTGCACTGCATTATTGCCCTTAGTTGGTGTCATAAACATAAGAATAATGGCTATGATCAGCATTGGTGCTGCAATGATCAGGTAAGGTCTTGCTTTTCCCTGTGTACTTCTGGTGTTGTCGATCCACTGCCCGATCATCAGATTTCCAAGAACTACGAAAATCACAGATACGATTGGCAGAAGTGTGGCAAATGCTCCGAATTTCGTCCAGCCAAGTACATCCACATAATAACGGTTCAGATAGGCACCGAAAATGGCATTGGCAAACATGGCGCAAAAGGGCGCCAGAAAATATCCGATAGCTATCTCCGGAAGCTTCACCTGATCGGATTTGATTCTTGTTTTAAAAACCGGCTTTTCTGCAAGTTTTTTTGCAAAATTAGTAATGTTCAAATATTTCGCCTCCTGGGTTTATTTGACTCTTAAGATAAACTCTTTTTCCCTTTATTTAAGCTCTGTCTTCCATTTGCAGGCAGAATATTTCCTGCACATTTAATGGAATCTTACTTCAGATCAAAAGACATAAAATTAAATGCGCCAGTTCCCTTGTAACTGAAGTACAGTGCCTCTTTCTCACCGAGTCCGTTTACATCAGCTGCAAAACCGTGCTGTTCCTTGCAAGGTTTTACCTGAATCTTTGCCACTGGCTTGCCGCCTTCCTCTGTGGATACATAAACAATTCCAGTTGCTTTTCCCTTAATATTAATACGAACCTTAGAGGTCTCACGCAGGTCAAAATATTTGAAGCCTGCAACTGCTCCGTCACACATATTGGCAATATACTGATCTGACCCCTGCTCACGATCCTTTCCTTCCTGAGTCAGATATGGATGACCGGACTTTGGATGTTTGATCATACTTAAGAAACGAGTTCCTTTTTTGCCATATACGTTGCAGGCAATGTAGGAAGGATAGTTTCCTTTTCCCTTAAGCGGTCCGTCATTCAGACCACAGGAGGTCATCTCTGCCTGATAGAATTTGCCATTCTCAAAGCGGATGCGCTCTGCACAGGCCTGACGGGAAGACTGCTTACGGTTACTGTGTCTGTGATAAAAAACATAATAGCTTCCATTGATCTCGATCAGACTTCCGTGAGTGTTTCCGGTGCAGTTTCTTGCATTTTTCACATCTGTAATTCCTGGAAGGCCAATGTCTCCGTTGCTGACCAGAACACCGCCAAATTCAAATCCACCAATAGGATTATTGCTGGTTGCATAGCAGAGCTCATGGCTGTTCAGGGAACTGTAGATGAAGTAATAGGTTCCATTGAATTTACGCATGGAGCTTGCCTCCAGGAAGGGATGTCCCTCATAAGAACTTCCCGGTGCTTCTTTCTCACTGGCAATTCCAATGTATTTCGGTCCCATTTTTACAGTAAGCATATCTGCCGGGTCCAGCTCGAAGCACATTGCACCGTGCTCAGTCGGCTTGGATCCATCAAGCAGAAGGGGATTTCCCTGAAGGGCAAAGCCTGTGTAAAGATACAGCTTTCCATCATCATCCATAAAAACGCCCGGGTCAAACTGCAGCGGCTCCTCTTTCTTTCCAATAGGAGTGCTGTCTGCATATTTTACATAACCATAGAATTCATATTTGCCCGCCGGCTTGTCACAGACAGCCACAGAGATCATCTTGGTGCCGCCCATGAAATAATAAAGATAAAATCTTCCGTCCGGTCCCTGGATCATATCCGGTGCTGCCAGACCATTTGTAAGACGGATCTTCGGTGCTGCCGGATCCTGCTCTCTTTTGAAAATAACACCCTCATAACGCCAGTTGCCCAGATCGTCTACCGGCGCTGACCAGCATACATAATCTCCCAGACAGAAATTCAAGCCGTTAAAAAGATCATGAGAACCATATATGTATACACGTCCATCTACAATATGCGGCTCCGCATCCGGCACGTATTCCCAGCTTGGCAGGTACGGATTTACAGCCTGCTTTGTTTTCATACCATTTATCCTCCATTGATTATTTTACATGTTTCATATCATGGATTTATTATAACACCCTGCAATTTCTGTACCTGTTTTTAACGTAAATTGTAACAAATTTATCGCAAATAGCACATCTTTAAAGTCCAGAGGTTGAAGCTCAATAAAAAAACTGTCCAGTCACAGACAGCTTTCTTCCTTTACACCATTTCCTTACCTGATTCACTTTACTCCAAGGCATCTGCCATTGGAAGCACTCCTGGAGAGATTCGAACTCTCGACACCGCGCTTCGTAGACGCGTGCTCTATCCAGCTGAGCTACAGGAGTATACTCGGTCATGAGGGAATCGAACCCACTCGTGTTATGATAACAGCGGATTTACAGTCCGCTCCGCCTCCTTAGCGGGATAATGACCGATATGATTTCTTGCATGTTTTATATTACCAGAAGAACTACATATTCTGCAATAAACCACTAGTTTAATATAACCAAGGAACTTAAGTAAAACTGCATTCTGACTTATAAAAAATCCCCATTATCATTTCTTAGTCCATCTTATATATCGTTTTTTTTATTGCATTTTCCCATTTATCTGGTATAATAATCATTCGGTAAACAATTCAATAACAAATTAGCTCTGGTATAAAATTGGAAACGACACAAGTGTACACTTGATAACGAACAACACATGTGTCTTTTTGTACCCATTTTTAGAAAAAGGAGAACAATTTTATGCCAAAAACTAAGTTTCAAAATGTTATTTTCACTCTGATGATGGCTTTCCTTATGGTCTACGCCATGATCTGCTACAACATTTCCCTGAACATCGGTGGAATGAGCAACCAGGTATTTCTCATGGCTTTCGGCGAAATGAAGATTATGTGGCCGGTTGCATTTGTACTGGAGTTCTTTATTGTTGATAACCTTGCCCATAAGCTTGCTTTTCGTATTGTCACACCTAAAGACAGACCTTTCGCCATCACAGTTGCAATTTCTGTTATGATCATCTGCATTATGTGCCCGATCATGAGCTTAATTGCCACAATCTTGTTTAAAAATGCGGGTTCCCAGTTCGTTGCCGTATGGCTCCAGACCACTTTCATGAACTTCCCGGTAGCCTTCTTCTGGCAGCTTATGTACTGTGGACCGCTGATCCGTTTTCTCTTCGGGAAAATGTTTCCGGAGAAACAAGATGCATAAGCGTACCTGTTAGCAGTTTTCATATAAATTTGAAGGATTTTAAAAGGCATTGCAGGATATAGCCTCTCCCTAACGTTTGACTCCAAAATCAAATCGTTTACAGACGCCATATAATTCCTTGCAATGCCTTTTCTCGTTAAACTTTCTCAGCTACTATTCTGTAATTTCTAATCCAAATCAAGAAGTATGTACTGCCATTGTTGTATTCTCGATAAACCCTTCACACATTTTCTGTACTTTTTTAAGCGGCAGCTCGGAAATTGCCGCAATTTCTTTCTGTGAATACCCCCGAGAAAACATGTTAAAAACGGTCCTGCGATCTTTTTCTCTGGCCTGTCTTCTCATTTCTTTTTTCATCTCTTTCTTCATTTCTTTCCGCGTTGCTGCTCTCGCTTCATCTGCATACATTTGCATTGCGCCATCCCATGCCTTACACATATCCTTCACCTCCACAACCTCTTCATCAACAAATTCATATTGCTCCAGTAATATCGCCAGAAGCCATCTGGTTTCTTGACTTAGCTTTCGTATTTCTTCGGTACTCTCTTCTACGTATTTTCTCAATTCGTCTTTTTTACGGCTGTGCTTCATAAGCTGGAAAATATCTTTCCATTCCGTGTGAAACAACTCAGGATTCTGTTCATGAATATCTATCATACAAATATCATAATCAGGAAGCCTGTCTGAAAAACTCATCACATTTTCCGGGATGTCCATCATTTCCTGTAATTTTAACTTACTCTTCCACCTTTTCTCTCCCAGGTATAATACCTGATGAAATACCGGAAGCAATGGACGACGGATTCGGCGCCGTTTTTTCCCACGTTTTCCTCTTCCCCAAAACATTTGCTGGGATTTTCTTTTCCACTCTTTTAGCTGATCTGTATATTCTATGCTGTCATATGTAAAACATCTCACAGGCATCTCATAATTTGCCCCAGATTCAACTTCACATGCCAACAAAAATCTACAGCCTGGCTTATCGTGGAGACGAAGGAAATCGCGCTCTCTTTCCAGATACATGAGCTTCGCGCTGTCATCCCCGAATTCTCCCTCTTCAAAAACACCTTTTTCCCTGGCAATTTCCTCTTCGCCGTATTTTTCAGAACTGTTTTTCTTTTGTATATTTTTTGCCATAATCGACTGTTTATATGATACTCTCTTCTTCCTTTGTACTTCCTTAAGATAACATGGATCCACAATCTGCTTTCCTGCAAATAAGGTACCATTCACAAAATCTGCAAAGCGTTCGTTATCTTTCAGATACTCCTGTAGTCCCTGGTCTTTTACACCCAAGTTTCACCACCTTCTTTATTACGCTTATTTCACAGGAATACTTCACCGAATGGCAATGAATAGACTGCTGTTCATGAGCTGAACCGCCTACGAATAGTACATAGAGTTCCTGAGATGTGAATTCAGCGTAACATAAAATATAATGTACTGCAAGGAGTTATATTTTTTTAAGAATCATTCCTCGTTAATATTATACCATTTGTATTTATTTTATACAATATTATTTTTATAAAATATATACTTAAATAAAAAAAGGCATTGTAGAACATACCGCCCAAAAGTCAGACATTAAAATCTAACTTTTAGTACGCGGTATAATATCCTTGCAATGCCTTTAATTCATAACGATCTATAAATACGCCCTACATGTTTTTTTCACTTTTTGGTTTCCTAAACCTTTATTCTTCCTCTTTCAAATGCACATCCAAAAATTCCAATCCAACTGTCTCCGCATAGTCTCTTCCCTCTTCAAAGTTCATCTCGAAACCATGGGTAGATTTTTTTCCATAAATGGGAATCAGAACAGAACCTTCCCCTGTATACGCTTCCTCAATTGCCTTTTCAGAATAGCTGTATGGCACCAGGCTGTCATTGATTCCGTGAATGATCATCACGTCTCCGTCATATGCGCTGATAGTGCCATAAACATCCAGATCATAAACTGTTTTCACATACTCAGAACCCACAGTTCCTACCGGCATCTCAGCTCTGTCTTCCGGAATATCATATGCGGAATCATACATTTCCCGGGCATTATCCGCAATACAAAACGCCGGATAAATCAGGATCATAGCAGCCACATCATCTTTTCTGTCTGCAGCAGTCAGAGCACTTACAAGTCCTCCCTGGCTCTGTCCCAGAAGGAAAAGATGATCCTGATCCACATAATCCTTTGTTTTCACAAAGTCCATAACAGCACTTAAATCTTCTTTCTCAGTCATCACTGTCATATCCATGAAATCTACGTCACTGTTTCCGTTAAGGGAACCGCCGCAGAAGTCAAATGTATAAACCACATATCCATCCTGAGCCGCCTTTTCCGGCCATTTTGCACGCTCTACCATCTGGGAAGTAGAACCGATTCCGTGGCTCATAATGATTACTGGATAAGTCTTTGTTTCGTCAAAATCTTCCGGATAATAGAACTGTCCGTAAATATTATTGTCTCCATTTTTGCACCAGGAAACCACCTTTGTGCAGCCTTCTAGTTCTGTAGTGTATCCCTCTTCAATCTCCGGATTGTCAGACTCTTCTAAATCAGCATCTTCCTCTCCTTCAGAATTAGAACTGTCCTCTGCTTCCTCTGTCTGCTCTTCTGCGTTTTCCTCAGCCCAGACAGTCACACTTACACAGCTCACACTCAATACTGCTGCCACCCCTAAAGCAATTAACATCTTTTTCTTTAACATCTTTATTGCTCCACTTACTTTTTTCTCAATCAATCACATCATTCTGAAATCTGGACAAATGCTCATAAGGCAGAATCAATCTGCCTCGGAACAATCCACAGCCATCGTTGATCAGACTGTTATTTACCGCAGAAAACATATTCACGTCAAGATCTGCTAATTCCAGGGAAAGCAGCTTCATCCCCCGCTCATAAGCCTCATCAAAGTAAACACATTCCCCTTCCGGGATCACATCTCTTCTGGCTCGCTCGTCCTGCTGGCGTTTCTCATAGCCCAGATGATTGGCCGGTCCGATTTCCGCAGTATCATCCATTTTCTGGGTGCGGAGCTGTACCTCCATGTAGGATCTGGAGCTGTTATCATAGAACGTAATATGTAAAGACTGATACCCATATTCACTGGTACCACAAATATAATCTCTGTAATAAGGCTTTACATCATCATTTAGTTGATCAGAAGTACTCAATTTCACTCCCTGAGCCGATTCTGCTGTAAAGCCTCTCTCTTCCAGAAATCCTGGCAGCACATTTGCAATCTCATAAAGATAGCGGATAGACGCCTGCTCCTGGTCTTCCCCTGGCTTCAAATGACATCTTGGCATACAGACCACGATCCTGTAAGCAATAAAATCACGGAAGCAGCTCAGCTTGTTTTTCAACTCTGCAACCGACGGATAGGTACCATTTTCCCTGTAATAATCATAAATATATTCCACTACATATCCATTAAATTTCTCTTCTGCCCGGATCAGGGACTTGATCCTGCCTTTAAATGTAAAGGCAAGAAACGGATATTCATGGGCCATATATTTATAAAATTCCCGGATCTTCTGGGACTGTGCCGTAAGGAAATCATTATGCTCCAGAAGTTCCGTGATCTGGATCAAAAAATTACTGTGCACCAGATCGATCTCGTTATGGTTCTTCTTCGCTTCCTTACGCAGATCCTCTGTATATTTCTGTAAAATTTTTAAAACCGTATCTCCGGAATATAAATAATCATTCAGTGTAATCATAGCGGTCACCTCGTTTGTGAACGTTCTTTCTGACTGTGTTTGTTACAACTATTCTAGCAAACTTTTACAATTTAGCAAGAAAAAGTTTTATTAACATTTTCCCATTTAAAAGGGACCTCCGAAGAAGTCCCTTTGTTGTATTCCTATTCTTTTGAATATTTTATATTAATAGCTTTATTTCTTTTTCTTCCGGCATTACTCTCAGTGCGCCTTTTCTTGTTGTGATAATTGAGGCAGCTGCATTGGCAAACGTTAACATTTCAGCCAGATTTTCCTCTTTTAGTCCATTAATTCCATGTTCACAGACATAGTGCAATACACAGCCGCAGAAGGTATCTCCTGCTCCGGTTGTCTCGATGGTATTATCCTGTAAAAACGGCTTTACTTCCACCATCATTTCATTATAATAAGCACGACTTCCTTCTCTTCCCATAGACACAAGGATCAGCGGAATCTGATAACGTTCTCTAATCCAGTTTACGCCATCACTATAATCTTCTTCTCCTGTCAGCCACTGAATTTCATTATCTGAAATTTTCAGTATCTGACAATGACCAAGACCATATAATACCTGCTTTCTCGCCTCTTCCATAGACTCCCAGAGCGGTGGACGTAAGTTGGGATCAAATGAAATAATAGCGCCAGCTTCTTCTGCAATATGAATTGCTTCTTTCGTTGCCTCCCGCACCCCTTCATGTGTCATAGACAATGTACCAAAATGAAAAATTTTCGTATTTTTGAGAATATCTTCACAAATTTCAGCTTTATTCAGCATCATGTCTGCACCTGGATTACGGTAAAAAGAGAAATCCCTGTCTCCATCGGGATATGTATGTACCATAGCAAGGGTTGTATGGATCTTTTCGTCTGTACATAATCCAGTGTCATCAATTCCAACTTCTTTTATTGCAGCCCTCAACTGTTCTCCGAAGAAATCATTTCCTACCTTTCCGATAAATGCCGTGTTATGCCCTAACTTTGCTAACATTGCAAGCACATTACAAGGTGCTCCTCCGGGATTTGCTTCAAAAAGTGGATTTCCCTGATTGCTTTTTCCGTTTTCAGTAAAATCAATCAATAATTCTCCCAGTGCCGTTACATCATATTTCTTCATACGTTGCTCCCAATTCTTGTATTTTTACCTTACTCATTCATGACAAGCTTCTGGAACTTTCATACCAAATCATATTTCACTACATCGATCTTAGCCGCACCGTCAACAAAGAAAGAAATTCCCTTTGCATTCTGTTCTGTAAGAATCACAGCAGACATAACCTGTTCTCCGTCATTGATAAATATTTCCGCGCTGAATCTGTCCAGAATTACTCGTAATTTCAATTCATTACAGTCACCATTTACCAGACATTCTCTCTGATGAACCACTGCACGTTCGCTTCCGGAGAAGCTTCTGTCGATTTTCAAAACTGATTCATCTGGACGGAATCGTAAAGTGGAATGATATTTTTCATTCTCTGCAAAACAGAGTTCGAATTTTTTATAAAGCTTATCTTTATCTACCGGTCGTATTACAAGCTCCAGATCTACGGTACGTCCTTCAATCTGGTCAAGTGTGATTCTGGTGTCTTTAATCACAACATCCCTGTACTCGACTTTATTTGCACGCATGGAATCCAGTTCTCTGACCGGAACCTGATACAATCTTCCGTTTTTCACAGACAATTCTCTCGGAAGGCTCATTTGTGCAAACCATTTAGATTCATTTCTGCGATAAGCAAGAGTATCCCAGTTCTGCATCCAGGCAATCATAATTTTTCTTCCATCTGGAGCAAGCAATGTCTGCATTGCATAACAGTCAATTCCATAATCCACACTCTGATAAGACTGTTCCTTCAAAGTATGTGTCTCAGAATCCAGATCTCCTATGATACATAATGTTCCATTTCCATTATGATATTCCATTCCTTCCGGAATCATGTCCTGTGGGCTTGTCAGAAGCACATATTTGCCGTCCAGTTCAAAGAAATCCGGACATTCCCACATCTTTCCATAGCGGTTTTTATTCTCTGCCAAAGTACTTACAAATTCCCATTCAAAACCATTTTTACTTCTGTAAAGAAGAATTTGTCCACTTCCATCAGCAGGACGGCTGCCTATGACACAATAAAAGTTTCCATCTTTTTCTTTCCAGATTTTTGGGTCACGGAAATCTACTCTGCTTGCACCTTCCGGCAGATTTTTAAAGGTCAGGACCGGATTTTTGTCATACTTCACGTAATCTTTTCCATCTCCCACAGCCACCGCCTGTGTCTGAACATCCCTTGCGGTTCCGTCCTCCAGTATTTCCCGGTCCACAGCTGTATACATAAGCAGCTGTCTGCCGTCCTCCAGCTCTATGGCACTTCCGGAAAAGCAGCCCACTTTATCGTAATCCTGGTCTGGTGCCAATGCTGCCGGGAGATAGTCCCAATGCAGCAGATCCTTACTTACCACATGCCCCCAGTGCATGCTGTCCCAATGTGTGTTATATGGATTGTACTGATAAAACAAATGGTATTCTCCCTTATAGCAGGAAAATCCATTGGGATCATTCATCCATCCAACATAAGGAGTTATATGAAAAGCCGGTCTGTCTTCCGCTTTAATCTGCTGTCCCTGTGTAAATTCATATTTTCTTGCCTTTTCTAACATTTCGCTCATGAAAAATCTCCTGTCAAAGTCGTTGTTCAGTTCTTACATCTTTTGTTACTTTTCCGCGCTTAAGGATTCCTGATACTGGTCAAAATATTTCTGCTTAATTGAAAGATAATCTGAAAGCCCGTACTTCTCCATCTTTTCCAGATAGGAATCCCACTCTTCCTCAATTCCTCCGTTCAGGATCCAGTCTGCCTTCTTTTGCTCTGCGTATTTCTTAATATCGGTATCATACTGTGATACTTTGTTTGTATCATCAATACTCATAAATACATTCGGATAAACATATTTGCTGTTCATATCCTGTAAATATGTCTCGTGCATATTATCCAGACGCCATTTTGCATCTTCCGGCTGTGTCACATATACATCATAATATTCATTCAGCACGGCCAGAGGGCCATTTACAGATTGCGCCTCACGCACTTCCACTGGAGACTGCTCTCCCAGATCCATATGTTTTAACATTTCGCCGCCGTCTTTGTTTGTAGACAGTTCAAAAATGTTAAAGGAATCCTCTTCGCCATAAGTACCCCAGTTATTCTGCGGAGACTGGAGGGGTGCATACATCTGATCAATCCATGCAGCAGCAAGTGCTGTATTACGACAACTGGATGTAAGAACACATCTTCCACGGTCAAATCCACTGGTTTCACTGTTGTTCTGTCTGGTAATATTTCTCATGCCATCCGGTCCGGTCAGTGCCGGAAGCATTACATAATCTGTATTGTTATCTATATTCGCGATATCCCATGTGAAGCAGAGTCCGTAACGGTGATTCTTTCCTTTTGCAACATAAGTAGACCACTCCTGTGTAAAGGCTTCCGGATCTACAAGGTCTTCTGTCACCAGTTTATGAAGCCATTCAATTCCTTCCTTGTAGCCTTCCTGAACAGTTGTATAAATTACTTTTCCTTCATCTGTTACCGCGAAATGATCTCCTGTGTCTCCGTAACCCTCTCCAAATCCGTTTATTAAAATCGCCGGATCCTGATCTCCATTATTGATAATAAAGGACATTGGAATTACATCACCTTCAATGGAAAATTCTTTCTCCAGTTCTTCTGCATGATCGCGGAACTGAATCAGTACCTGTTCCAGTTCGTCTGTTGTTGTAGGAATCTCAAGTCTAAGGTAGTCAAGCCATTTTTTATTAATATATGGAATATCTCCAATCGCCTGAATTGCTTCTTTTCCTGCACCAAGCTGTTCAATCCACGGGAAAGAATAGATATGTCCATCCGGTGCTGTGCACATAGTCCTGTACTCTGGGTATTTTTCAAACACAGCCTGAAGATTCGGCATATATTTGTCAATCAGATTTTCCAGTGGAATGATAATTCCCTGCTTGGCATAACGCAGCAGGTCATAATCACTCATACCTGCATTAAACAGACCATCCGGCAGATTTCCAAACTGAGCCAATGCCAGATTCTTTTTATCTGAAAACTGATCTGATACAAAACAGGTCCAGTCAATATGAACATTTGTCTGTTCTTCCAGTCGCTGGAAAATCACTCTTTCATTAGGATCCTGTGTGGAAGTAGCCGGTGCACTTGTAATAAAAGAAAGCTCCTCTGTTTCCTTTAATGGAAACTGTACCTCAGATACTGGTGTGTCCGGGTTGATCTCCGCATTAAGCTGCTGCTCTTTTCCACACCCTGCCGTACTTATCATCATCGTCAAAGAAAGTCCAAGTGCAAGTAAACCTTTTACTCTGTTTTTCTTCATATCTGTATCGTTCCTTTCTTATCAGCCTTTTACTGATCCGACCATAATTCCCTGATCAAAATACTTCTGGAAGAATGGGTACATTACTAAAAGCGGTAAGCTTGATACTACAATGGTTGCATATTTCAGCTGTTCCGCTACCTTTGCCATTTCAGCAGTACTCTGAATATCTGCAATCATACCTGGCTGCGGAGTATTCTGTACCAGAATGGAACGAAGTACTAACTGCAGAGGCTGAAGATTTGCATCATTCAGATAAATCATTGCATCAAAATAGCTGTTCCACATTCCTACGAATGACCACAGTGCAAGTACTGCAATGATCGGCTTACATACCGGCATCATGATTTTGAAGAAATGCTGGATCTCATTGGCTCCGTCAATTGCGGAAGCTTCTCTTAATTCTGCCGGGATTGACTGGTAGTATGTTCTTGCAAGGATCATATTCCATACATTAAATGCTCCAGGAATCAAAACTGCCCAGACTGTATTTACCATATGCAGCTGATTGATTAAAATAAAAGTCGGGATCATTCCACCGCCAAAGAACATTGTAATCAGGAAAATGAGATTGAAAAATTTTCTTCCCACAAATTCCTTCTTGGACAATGGATACGCTGCCAGCAATGTTATAAAAACAGAAATAGCTGTAAATGCAAGTGAATACAGAAAAGAATTCAGAAATCCACGCCAGATCATCTCATTTTCCAGTACTCTGCGATATGCATCCAAAGTCCAGTCCTTAATATGAAAACTCAGTCCCTGATTATTCAAAACTGTAGGATCCATAAAAGAGGCAAGCACTACATACACGATTGGAATTGCAATAGAAAGTACAAACAGTCCAAGAATCAGGAATCCAATTCCAAGGATAAGACAGTCTGTCTTCGAATATTTTTTCTTTATTTTCTCCATCTTCGCTTCCTCCTATAATCCTTCTCCGTCGTTCAGCTTCTTTACCACCCAGTTTACAAAAACTAACAGAATTACATTTACTACTGAATTAAACAGACCAACAGCCGTCGAATAACCATAATCGCCGTTCAAAAGACCAATACGGTATACATATGTTGATAAAATTTCTGATGCCGGCAGGTTCATATCTGTCTGTAATGCATAGGCTTTCTCGAATCCAATACTCATAATATTTCCAGCCTGCAGAATAAACTGAATTACAATAATATTCTTGATTGCAGGAAGCTCCACATACCAGATCTGCTGCAGAAGATTTGCGCCATCCATAATAGCTGCTTCTTCCAGTTCTTTGCTTGCATTGGATAAAGCAGCCGTGTACATAATAGAGGCCCAGCCTGCTGTCTGCCAGATTCCACTTGCTATGTAAATGGTGCGGAAAGCAGATGGCATTGTCATCCAGTTCGTACTGATTCCTAACAGTTTATTCAGAGGTCCGACTGGAGAAAGCAGCATTCGTACCATACCGCAAAGTACAATTACAGATATAAAGTTCGGCATATAGACCAAAAGCTGTACTTTCTTCTTAACTCCGGTTCTGCGGATACGATTTAAAAGCAATGCCAGAATGATCGGAACCGGAAAGCCCCACAACAGTCCATAAATACTCAGTTTTAACGTATTCAACAGGTAGTTCATAAAATCCGGTGAAGATAAAAACCGCCTGAAATATTCAAGTCCGACCCATGGACTTCCAAGCACTCCCTTGATTACGTTGTAATCCTCAAATGCAATCAGAAGTCCCCCCATAGGAAGATACTTAAAAATGATTGTCAGTAAAAGTCCTGGCATTAAGAAAAAAAGATATAACTGCCAGTTTTTCTTCACATATGTAGCCTTATCTCTCCACGTTTGCTTTTTCACGGGCATTGTTTGGTTCTGCATTCTTTTCATGCACTTCTCCTCCATTCCTTTCCCTTTTCGTTCTCGGAACCGGTTAAGTAACCGGTTACTTTATAGCTCGATGTTACTACATCCAAGTTCATATGTCAACACTTTTTCAAGCTAAAATAACCGGTTACGTAATCGGTTATTTTAGCATTGCCTTTTTTTTAAATAATTGCTATACTAAAAAAATAATATAATCCCAGTAATTAAAAGATTCCCCAATATTATTCTCATTTATTTATAAGGAGATTAAATTTTTATGGCAAAAAAACAGGTGACATTTGCAGATATTGCAGAATATACTCATTTTTCAAAAACTACAATATCACGGTATTTCAATCATCCCGATTCTCTTACGCTTGAAAATCAGGAAAAGATTTCACAGGCCCTTGATACCCTTGGCTATAAAAAAAATAAACTTGCAAAAGTTCTGGCAAATGGTAAAAGTGAGTTTATCGGAATTATTGTTCCAAATCTCTACTTGCATTACTACTCTGAAATGCTGACACAGCTTCTTTCAAGCTATAGTAACTACCATTACAAATTTCTTGTTTTTTCCAGTGAACACGGTGCCGAAGAGGAACAACAGTATATTGAAGAGCTTCTTTCCTATCAGATTGAGGGGCTTATTGTTTTAAGCCATACACTGTCATCCCAAAAACTGGCTTCCTATCAGATTCCTGTCATTGCCATTGAGCGAGAGGCAGAATATATCAGCAGCATTACCACTGACAATTATATGGGTTCCCTTCAGGCTACCTCCCTGTTAATTCGTGATAAATGTGATATATTGATTCATATCAATGTCAATGTTGAAAAAACAGTCCCGGCTTATGATCGTATACGTGCATTTGAGGAAACATGTAAAGAATATCAGGTTCCTTATGACATTGATCTAAGCGTAAGCGGCAATTCTTATCAAGAGATTTTAAATGTGATAAGACGTATCTTTACAAGAATTGAAGAAAAGTATCCGAATCAAAAAAAAGGTATCTTTCTTGCGAATGATACCTATGCCAATATGTTTCTCAATTTAATTTTCCAGAAATATGGTAAATTACCACCTACTTACGAAATTATAGGTTTTGATAATTCTCCAATTGCCAGTGAATCAATCCTTCCGATCACAACTGTCGGTCAGCAAATTGATGTTATTGCACAGACTGCCATGGAGCTTCTGGTGCAGCAGATGGAAGAGCAAAAAAAGCGAGCGCCTAAGCCACTGGAAAAGCCAATTCACAAACAGATCACTCCGGTGCTGATTCGCCGGAATACTACCAGTTAACTTATTGCTGTCGTATATTAGTAAAGCAGACATTCCAGGTCCGCTTCGCTACTTGCTCATGAACGCAGTCGCTTTGCGATCTGTCAGTAGGAGCTGAAGGCTCCCACTGACAGAAGCATCCCCCCTCACCTGCCGCTTAGTGCTCCGCGCACTTGAAGCGGGGGAATGCATATCTGCGTTCAAAAAAAGGCACCTCCCCAGTTTGAAAAAGGCTCTAATCTAGAACTGGAAAAATAATATCTACACTAAAAATCTTTTCTTCCAAATTCGCCACAAGATTTCCGCCATATTTTTCCACCACATATTGAATACTTTTCATGCCAAAGCCATGATAATTATCATCTCCTTTGGTACTCACCGGAAGCCCATTACGAAATTCCAGTTCATCCTCGCAATAATTCTCAATATGAATCCCCATCACATCTTGTCTCGCATATCCGATGAGGCTGATAATTCTTTTTTCAACTGGCAGCTCCGCTGCACATTCAATAGCGTTATCTAAAGCATTTCCAAATATGGCAGCGATATCTCCCGATTTAATACCAGTAAGCTTCTCTCCATCAATCATATATGAAAACTTAATTTGATATTTTTCACAAAGAAGATTCTTTTCTGAAAGAATAATATCCAATGGCTGGCAGCCTGTTTTCGCAAGCCCGTCATAAATATCTACTGCTTTACGTATTTCTTCCAGCTGGCCATGATCTGCATTTCCGGCTTGTTCCAATTCCAGAATCCGGTGCTTAAGATCATGACATTTCATGTTAATGATTTCAACTGTTTTCTTTGACAACTCATACTGTTTTGCATTTTCCTTTATTAACTGCTCAAGAGCCAGATTTTCTTCATTAAGCCGGGACTGTTCCAGAAGCCCAAACTGCATAAAAAGAGATAAAATACAGCAGAATACAAATGGAACACGGCACGCCATAACCATATCCAGCTTTTCACTGATCAGCCAGCTTTGAAGGAGCCAGCAGACACATAAGGAAATAATGGCTACCCAAAGTACACGGACTCTATTCTGGCTGATATTCGGAAAATTTTTTATTTTTGCTGCACAGGTAAGATAGCAAATAATATATACAATGGTAAATCCAATGACCATTTCCGTGGAAAGCATCTTGAAAGAAGTTTTGGTCACGATACAAAGCAGCACCTGAATATTGCTTCCAAGATTCTGTACAGTAAAAGCTCCAATTGTACAAAATAAAATATCCAAAAAAGAACGCCTGAAGCAAAACCACATGTAAAGCTGCATAAAAACAAGCACAATAAAGGTTCGAATTCCGCTTATATATTGACCAATTATAATTGGAAGGGTAACTCCCAAAAGCAGACAGGCAGTTCCCCCTACAAACAGGCGTAACCAGAAGCGTTTCCTTTTTTTTAGATGGAAAAAGAACATAGCTTCCGCTATAAAAAGCTGGATGATAAAACAGGTAATTCCCTGTATTTCACTTGTAGATGAAGCTAATATTTCATAAATTGCCACGTCAGTTTCCTCCCCGGTTAATGTACATTGTCATTTGATCTATAAAAGTTTTTTTATAAGAACGGGAAATCGATAATTCCTTTCCATTTACAAACACGCTGTTTCCCTGATAGCGGGAAATCCATTCCAGATTTACACAAAAGGATTTGCTGCAACAGGAGAAGCGACCTGTCGGAAGCTGTGCTATAAAATCTCCCATTGTGCTTCGCAGGCGAAAGGTCTCTTTCGAAGTATGAAGATAAAGATAATGCTTTGCACTTTCAATATAAATCAGATCTGCAATATCAATTTTAACAGTTCCCTGTTCAGAAGGAACATATATCTGATAACCATGAAGCTTTTTACAGATTCGGATCGCTTTGTCCAGTTTCAGCGAAAAGTTGAAATATTCAATAGGCTTTACCATAAAATCAAGAGCCTGCACTTCATATCCGTTAATGGCATATTGCGCCATATTGGTAATAAAAATAAGAGGAATCTGGCTATCAAATTCCCGCAGTTTTCTGGCGGTGTCAAGACCATTCATATGAGGCATTTCAATATCCATAAGAGCAATGTCGCAGCTGGCTTTATAATCGCTGATAAAATTTAATCCGTTTTCAAAGCATTCTACAGCTAACGGTTCCTGTTTTTCTTCTGAATAGCGTAATATATAGTCTTGAAGAATTTTTGCACTTTTCTTATCATCTTCCACAATAGCAATGGTAATCATAGTTATCCTCCATGGTATACGGCAAAAGCCGGAGTCCTTTTGGGCATTCCGGCTTTTTCATTATACCATGTAAATATTAATTTGTGCCATATTTTACAGCAGATAAATCAAGCTTTTGTCTCATCCTTACAAGTACATTTCTGAAATCCAGAATAAGAGGAAACAATATATGCAATCATGGAAAGTGCCATAAGTACGGCTGAAATTATGAATTTTTTTATGGTTGCAAACTCATAAAGTCCTGATACCACATATCCAATAAAATCAACTTGTGTATAAAAACTGTTAACAAGTGCTGCTGCAGTCAGAATTGCATTTGCAGTAAGCAGAAGGCTTGTCCACTTAAAATCAGGTGCCACCTTCAAAACGATCATCGCAAGAATCTGCAGAACCACTGTTACAAGCAGCAGAACCTCAATATAAGCTTCTGTATGTCCTGCCTGGCGGTACATTACAAAGCCGATCAGCGCAAGGATTGCAGCCACAAAACTTAAGTAAAAACCAAATGTTTTATTTTTCAGATATCCCATATTACTTGTCCTCCTTCACGTAAACTGTCTTTTTGCGAAGTGAATTTCGAAGGTACATAACTGCAAACAAAAGTGTCAGAAGTCCAAATACCACCTCTGCTGCCATAAAGGCAATCTGCCACCATGTAAGAACGTGAATATATTTAGTGGAGGTTGTAATTGTATTCATATCATTACTTGCAACTGTATTATATACGAAATATTTAATTGTTTCTTTCATCTTTTTCTGGAAAGCAGAGTCCTTTGCAATCAGCTTTAGGTTCTCGGTTGAAGTCATGGAACCAATATTAGCGCTTTCATATGCGGAAGTTGTAAGACATCCGCCACCGCCGCCAAATACAATATCTCTCCAGTTCATGTAATCAGCACCGTTGATCATATCTGTTACGATCCAGCCTTCAAATCCCCACTCGTTACGTGCAACCTGCACCTGTGAAGCTTCGGAAGCTCCTGAATATACAGTTCCAAGACGGTTGAAGCCTGTCATGATTCCCTGCGCATAGTTATTTTCCATAGCTCCCTGGAATGCACGGAGTTCATTTTCCCTTGCAGCCTGCTCTGTGAAAAATGTGGAAACACCGGAACGGTTTAACTCCTGATGATTCATGATATAGTGTTTCGGCATCATCATAAGACCTTTGGATTTTCCGCCTTTGCAGACAGCCTGTCCCAACAGGTTGGTAAGCATGGCATCTTCTGAATAATATTCATGATTTCTGGAGCAGTAAGGTGCACGGTGAATGTTAAGACCAGGTGCTGCAATGGAGTTGGCATTGGACCACAATCCATCTTCACCAAAGAGCTCTCCTTCTCTCTCTACAAGTTCTTTATTGAACGTTGCTGCAACTACAGGTTCTGTAGGCATGGAGCTCATAGAGTAGGAAGCATATTCGTTGTCTGAAGAAACATAAGTCGGCTCGGAAGAGTTGGATTCATTCCAGCGGGTTGCATATCCTGCAATCTGGTCGTAGCTGTAACCGATTGGTCCGTCATACCAGATTGCTTCTGGCAGGAAAATAGAATCCAGCTTCTCAAAGTTTTTATCTCCTGCTTTTTCAATAAAGTTGGCAGCCTCTTCCAAAGTCAGCTGATCCATAAGCTGATCCCATTTTTCATCAGACAGAGGAAGTGCACCTGCGAAAGTTCCATCCTCATTAAACTGGAGGAAATCAACGGTGCTTAATCCGTTGTCAGCTCCCCAGACAACTTCTTCGTCATTGTTCTCAGTAAGTTCATAAGTGGAGTTTGTAAGACCTTTCATCATTTCCTCTATTGGAGTAATGCTTTCCACTTCTTTCCAGCCCTTGCTCCAGTCAGAACGTGTAGTGTATTCAGCAGTATCCGGGATCAGATTGTTAATATCGCAATCCTGGAATGCATTCTCTACGTTTTCAGAATAAGTCTCTTTATCTTCACCAAGAGAAACTGTCACTACATTTTCCGGCTCAATTGTTTCATCGTCTGTAATTGTGATCAGATCGTCTGTGGAATCTGTTTTTACCGCCAAGACATTGTTTAATGCTTCATGCGCACCGTTTCCGATTGTGAAATAATAATCACCGGAATCCAGCACCCATGCGCCTTCTGTTCCATCTTCTTTTACAGCTTTTTCATCATAGCTTGCCATATATTCCGGAGCGAACTCAATTTCCAGAGTCTGTGATTCGCCAGGCTCAAGAACCTCTGTTTTTCCAAAATCAAGAAGCTGAATAGAAGCTTTCTCCAGTCCGCCCTCTATATATGGTGTCTGTACATAAAGCTGGACAACATCTTTTCCGGCAACGTCACCGGTATTGGTTACCTTCACTTTTGCAAGTCCCTTTTCCCCAGATATTACATCTATACTTTCCAGCTCCTGAGTAAAGGTTGTATAAGATAAACCATATCCAAACGGATAAGTTACTTCATCTACATAGTTCCATGCTTTGCCAGTAGAAGAGCCTTCTGTGGTGGCTGCATTTCCCTGATCCAGAACAGTATCCTCGTAACGAGTTTCATAATATTTATAACCAATATAGATACCTTCTGTTTCTACTACATACCAGTCACCCTTGTCTGCTTCTGTAAGTTCTGCACCAGATTCTGCATTGGAAGCATTAGTATAAGTATAAAGACCAAAGTTGGTCATTGCCGGAGCAGAAACAGAACTTGTGGCATAAGTATCAGAAATATGACCGGATGGATTCACATCGCCAGAAAGTACATCACATACTCCAAGGAATCCATTCATTCCCGGAAGTCCAGTCCAAAGAATTGCTCCAATCTCCGGATCATCCTTCAGTTTCTGGATTTCCATAGGAACGTCAGAGTTGATCAAAACGATCACCTTGCCATTGCTATTTTCCTTTGCAAGCTGGATCATCTCTTTTTCGTAAGCTGAGATAGACATCGGGGTGTCGAAGCTGTCCCCATTAGGATCCTTCATATTTTTGCTGTAGTCAGACGCCTCTGAACTGTCTCGGGAAAGAACAACAATTGCTGTTGTATCCTTAGCAGATTCCAGAATATCATCTGTGTAAAGTTCAGCAGGTGCCTCACCTACTGTATATGTATCTGCTTCATTATAAGAAGCGGAAAAAGCAGGTACAAGGCTATGGCCCGGAACTTCATTTCCAAAGAAAGAAGCTTTTCTGTAATATGGCGCGCAGGTTTCACTTGCATAAAAGCCTTTCATGGTTTCATTTACTGTGAAGCCTCTTTCATCCATAGCTTCTTCAATACCATAAGCGATCTGACCATCCTCTGAATCAGCCACAACAGAGGAACCAATTAATCCGCCGGTTCCCGGAAGATGGCTGTTTAAGCCCCAGAGGGTAACAGCTTCTTTGGATTTGTCAAGTGGAAGAGTCTGATCTGTATTTTTGAATAAAATGGAACCTTCTGAAGAAATTTCAGCAGCCAGCTGTTCTTTAGCCTTTACCAGATCCTCTACATTGTCAAATTCAGATTCATAATAAATGCCATCAGAGTCAGAATCTCCCTGCTCGATTTTGTAGCTTGAGGTTCCAAGTGTCGCATTAATGAAATCCACTCTTGCATTTGCAATTGAGCTTCCGCCCAGTGTGATTGTGAGAAGTGAGGCTGTAGTTGTTGCCAAACCACGCCAGATTTTCCCGGTATGCTTTTTCATATTTCCTTTCCTCCTAGTAAATTTCCTTTGACAGATAAACACATACTTTTCAGATAGTTACTCTGTCCTTTCAGTTCTGTTTGAACCGCTGGATTTACTATAGCAAAAGGAATGGGATTTGTGAAAAATTTGGCAAATTTGGAACCGTTTCTGGCAAAACTGGTAAGCATATGAAATTTAAATCAATCTAATATTTCAATCTCTGTCTCTGCATTTCCAAGCTCAGATTCAGCTTTCACAACTACTTTACCAGCTCCAGCCTGTGGACGGATAATCGCCAGTGCTTCTCCATAATAAGTATCTGTCTCATTGCTCTGGTAGCTTTCCGGATAGTATGGGCAGGCACTTCCAAATGCCAGAAGCTCGCCACCTTTTACAGCAAGCTTGATTCTGCCTCTTGCCAACGGTTTTGTCTGGCCGTTTTCGTCTGTGTAGCGCATTCTTACGTAGCAAAGATCGGTGTTTGCATTCACACAGGTAAGCTCTGGTTCTGCCTGGAGGATTGTTTCTTTTCCCGCGGTTGTCAAGGTTTTCTCTTCAATTATATTGTCATCTGCATCATAGGCAACAGCCTTGATTTCTCCATTCTGATAGGTTGTATCAAAGAATACCTTGCAGTCATTTTTCGGCTTCTTAGTGCCTACACACTTGCCGTTTATATACAACTTCACATGATCTGCACGAGTGTAAACTTCCACTTTTACTGCATTCCCATCACAGCCATTCCATGACCAGCTTTCCATTGCATTTGTCATTTTCCATGCAGAAGGAGAATGGGCATCCTTTGTATGATCAACCGGCATAACTGCAATTGCCAGATTCTCCAGTTCAAAGGCAACTCTGGTATATGCCATCTCACCAAGAGGCTTTCCTGTGAGATCAATTCGGCCTGAACCGGCACTTACCCAGCCACAGCCGCCATCAAAACGAGGTGCATAATCCTTATATTCCCATGCGCCGATTCCAACCTCACCCAGATAATCCTGAGCTGCCCAGACGAAGTCACCAATGATACGCTTATCACGTTTTGCTTCCTGCATAAATCTGTAAGCATCTGCACAGAAGGTTTCACTTCCAAGAATAATTCGCTTGGAATACTTCTTTAAGTCATGACGGTAACGCTTGATTCCATAGTTATATCCTGCTACATCCATATTGGCATATGCATCCCTTGTTTTCACATCACATGGATAAAGAGTTGCTCCTGTTTTCATAAATCCGGCACCAAAAATTCCGGCTACCGTGTTATAAAATTCACTTCCCACAGCCTTTTTCTTCTTGGCATTCTCAGCAGCTTCATCTGCTTTTTTATCGCTGTAAACACCAAATCCCATAGAGCTTAAGAAGTTAAAGAAGATGTTGATTCCGCAGCTTACAGGGCGAGTGGAATCCAGCTCATGAAGTCTGTCTGTAAGGGATTTTGTAAGGGCAATTCCCTTTTTCTGCGCAGTCTCAGACACTTCATTTCCTGTAGAATACATGATCACAGATGGATGATTATAGTCCTTATCCACCATATCTTTTAAGTCTTTTCTGTAATTTTCCAGAATCTCATCTGCATAGTCATACTTTGTTTTATGGATATACCAGCCATCAATATATTCGTCCATTACAAGCATTCCCATCTCGTCACAGGCGCGAAGAAGTGCTTTGGAGCATGGGTTATGTGCAGAACGGATTGCATTATAGCCAGCGTCCAGAAGGATGCGGATTTTACGGCGTTCTGCAAATTCATACGCACAGGCACCAAGAAGGCCGTTATCGTGATGGATACAGCCACCTTTTAACAGGACACGTTTTCCATTGATACAGAAGCCCTCTTCCGGAGTACAGCTTACTACACGGATTCCAAAGGTTTCTTCCTGAATATCCTCGCCGAAGGTTACGCGACAGGTGTAAAGATTCGGTGCTTCCGGACTCCAAAGGTTTGCTCCCGGAAGAGCAATTTCTCTAGAAAATTTACCATCTGCCTGGAGAATTTCCAAGGCGATGATCTTATCTGATGCTTTGTCAGAATTTTGAACGGTTGGTTGTACTGCATTTTCGTCAATACACTGCTCTATGGTCTCGTCTGTCTGGTCTGCACTTTCGCCAGCCACAGCTTTTCTGGTAACAATCTGTTTCTCCATAATTTCCACTTTCACCTCACCGGCAGCATTCGGCCATGCCTCCACGCGGATTTTCGGCTCCTTATAATCCAGTGTAGTGATCTTCACGCTGTCAAATCTTAAATGTTTCTTCGGCACGATATACAGCCACACCGGACGGTAAATTCCGGTACCGGAATACCAGCGGCTATTAGGCTGATCGTGATTGATCACTTCCACCCGGATCACATTTTCTTCCCCGGATTTTACATATTTTGTTGCATCTACATAGAAACCAAGATAGCCATAAGAATGATATGCAACTTTTTCGCCGTTGAGATATACAGTTGCCTTACGGTAAACGCCCTCAAATTCCAGGATCACTTTCTCGTCTTTCGCTTTCTCTGGAAGGATAAATGTTTTCTCGTAAGTGTAATCCTGTGCCTCATACCATCCTGTATTCACACCGCCGGCACTTGTCTCGCTTCTCTCATCCAGCTGCATGGCATCATGCGGAAGAGTTACTGCAAATGCATTTTCTTTATCTCCTGTTTTGTAGCAAATCCAGTTTTCGTTAAATGACTGCTTCATGATTTCCTCCTGAAATTTTCTATAATTTTCTTTTAATGTCAAGCGGATATTCCAGGTCCGCTTCGCTACTTACTCATAACCGAATGCTGCTTCTCAGCTTAATTCTACCAAATAAAAAGCAGGCTGCGCTATTCCAAACGCAACCTGCCAAAAAACACGCGCCAACTGTGCAAAAAGCGCATTGCTGTTCTCCTGTTCGCAGCAACAGGCTCTAAAGCCTGTTTGAAAAATCATTCCCGCAATCTGCACGCCCCACTTTGCGGTATATTTCACCCGAATTCGGTTGCCGTAGTCCGCTACGGTGCCCTCATCCGAGCGAAATCTCCCACAAATTGTGACGCACATCTTGCAGAAAGCCTTTTTCAAACACGCTCTAGAAAATCTTCTGTAAAAAATTATACAGCGCCAGATGCCAGTTTCCCATAGAATGATACCGCATTGGAAATACATCAAAACAGGTATTTACACCAGACCGCAATCTGGGTTCAATATCCAGCAGAGCCTGGTAATCCTGAATCTGTCCAGGCAGGGCGAAGTCGAAGTTGCCACTTGCCACATATAAATAATGAATTGGCAGTTCTGCAAAATCGCCTGTCTGAATGGTGTCTTCAAATGCAGTCTTGTCTGTCCTGCTTCCGCTGAAGGCCCCGAACCAGGAAAAATAATCCAGGCTCTGGCACAATACGGAATGATACATCGTTACCGCCCCTCTTGACAAACCTGCAAAGGCTCTGTGATCCCGGCTCCTGGAAAATCCCTTATCATCTGCCGATTTTGCATATGTAGAATAAGAGGATTCGATCTCAGGCATCAGATCATTTCGCAGCTCTTTTGCAAAAGAATAGGTCAGCTGATCCAGATCATCTGCACAGTCATCTTCCACATAAAAGGTTGGTGTCACCACGATCAGTGGCTCAATATCTCCATCTGCGATCATGTTATCCAGCATGGTTTTATTATATGGATTTGTTTTCAGCCAGTATTTTTCATCATCACCAGTTCCATGCATCAGATACAGAATATTATACTCTTTTTCCTTATTGTAACCATATGGAAGATATACATAAGCTGACTTTTTCACGCTTCTTCCATCAGTGGCATAAGCCTGGTATCGTATACAACTTCTTCCACGGTTCCAGCCTGTTCTGGTTCTTCCCCATCATATTTTGCAGGGACTGCCCACAGTTCATCTCTTGCCAGTCCCTGCGCTTCATGTCCTGCATCATACCTTACTTTCCAAAATCCCAGAAATCCTGCCAGTATCAGAACTGCTGCCGCAAGCGGTAAAACTGCCACACGCCCCATAGGGATTTTTTCCAGATCATCACCGTTGTCCCCAGGCTTCCTCCCAGCGTGGCTACAATAGCCTCTGCCAGAAATAACCAGTTAAAATAATATGTACTGGTAGAAAATTGGTATTAAAATACAGAATGAAAGCTGCCGCTGCAATCAGCAGATATAAAAATGGCATTCTGCTTTTCCATGCCATATACGCCACCAGCATAAAAACCACCGCGATCATACTGAATGTAATAAATGCTGTCTTATCTCCCAAAATTGCAAACCGGACAATATCAATTCCGGAAAGCAGCACCAGAACAACTGCGGGAATCTGGCTGATCCGGTTCCACATTTTTTCATCTGCTGTCATCTCAATTTTATGCCTCATTATTTTCCCACTCCTACATTTTCTCCAGATACTTTACCACATTTCATGGATCATTTCCTGAAAAATCCGCAATTTGCAGCTCAGAAACCGCAGACTACATACAATAAAATTCTTCACAGATAAAGATAACAGATTTCTTCTTATTTTTCAGCATTCTGGCAAATGTAGGCACCTTTTAGGCAAAAAAATACCGGAAACAGCTCTCCAAATCCTAACATTCAAAGAACCATTCCCGGTTTAGAAGGAATTTCAATTATAATTTGCAGCCTCGCTGCGCGCCCCAGATCATTCTTTCACCGCACCGGAAGTCATACCGCCCACAATATATTTCTGTCCGATCATATACACGATCACAACCGGAATACAGGTAAGTACAATATCAGCAAAAATGTAATTCCAGTAGCTTTTATTTTTTCCAAAGAACTGATAAACTGCCATAGTCATCGGAAACATTTTACTCTTGCTTGACAGATACAATGGAGTCAGGAAATCGCTCCACACACCCATGAACTGCAGGATAAAACAGGTCACCATAGTTGGCTTCAGAAGAGGCATGATAATCTTAAAAAACAGGCTGATAGGACCTGCACCGTCAATGACTGCTGCCTCGTCCAGCTCCACCGGAACGGAAACCACAAAGTTGCGGATAGTAAACACACAGAACGGAATCATGGCGCTTGTAAACACCATAATAATTCCCTGTCGCGTATCGTTCAGATGAAGAGTGCTTAATACTCTCACCAATGTTACATAGTTAACCGGGAAAAACAGTCCGCAAAGTACGAAATAATATAAAAATACATTTAATCTGGTACGCTTGCGGCACATTACAAAGGCAGCCATTGCACAGAGCACAACCCCAAAAGTGGTTGCAACCAGTGCATAAAGCAAACTGTTTGAAAATCCCTGAATCAGGTTTCCTTTGTCAATAACCTCGGTATAATTGGAAAACAGCCATTCCTTCGGCATGGCAAGACTCATTCGGGAAGCCTCGCCTTTACTCTTGAAAGAGTTTATAACTACCATATAAAAAGGCAGGATAACGGTCAGGCACAGCAGGATGCATACCAGATGTTTCAGCAGATTCTGAACTTTTTTCTTTGTCATTGCTGTACCTCCTGTTTTCCTAAAGTTTTAACAATTACAACACCAGCAATTGCTGTGATCAGAAGCAGAATACTGTTCAAAGCAGAAGACATACCATACTGACCTCTGGAATAAAGCTGGAATGCATAGGTGGTAAGAACCTCTGTTGCATGTCCAGGGCCACCGTTTGTGAGAACGTAAACAATATCAAATACCTTCAGGCCATAGGTAATACCAAATACCAGGTTGATCATAATGGCGCCGCTGAGCATTGGAAGTGTCACATAGCGAAGCCTCTGCCAGAAGTTTGCCCCATCGATCTCAGCTGCCTCATAGTAGGATCTCGGAATGGTATTAAGACCGGCAAGGAAAATCGTCATTACATAACCAATACCTCTCCATGCATCCACACCATAAATGGATTTCCACACAACGCCAAGATCCGAAAGCCATTTCTGTTTCAGGATTCCAAGATGCAGACCATCCAGAATTGCATTTAAAAGACCATTGTTATAGTTGAGAATGGACTTGAAAACAAGACCAATGATAACAAAAGGAAGGATAGACGGCAGATACAAAAGTGTTCTGTAAAGTCCCTTTCCTTTCAGTCCTTCCTGAAGCATGATGGCAATCAGAAGTGCCGGAATCAGCTTCACAATATTGGAAATAATGGTAAATTTCAATGTATTTCCAATACCGCTTAAGTAATCTTTGTTTGATGTGAAAATCTCTTTAAAATTGTCAAGTCCGACAAAATGAATACCATTTAATACACTTCTTGAATTCCAGTCAGTGAATGAATATGCAACACCCATTATACTGGGAAGCAGGAAAAAGATAATGTACAAAGCCAGCGGCAGTATCAGAAACCACTGTGGATAAATTTTCTTCTTATTCAAAGGCGATACCTCCCCTTTATCAAACAGTGCGAAGGAATCACTCCTTCGCACTGAAGATATACCCTTATTAAATATCTTATGCTTAAATAATTATGTCAATTTCTTACCGAAAAACTTTATTTAGTTCCAGTTTGCATCGCCAACTGTCTTGGCAGCCTCTGCACGGTTGGTGTCCATATTTGCAAGAACGTCATTTGCTTCCATTTCGCCCTGGCAGAACGCAACCATATCCTGACCGAACTGCATCCAGTAGTCGTTTGTATATTTGGTACCAGTCTGAAGAACAGATACGCTCTTCTTGCTGTCATCTACTGTTGCAAGGAACTCTTCTTCCTCTGGCAGCCAGTGCTGCTCAATTGCATCATCGTTCATATCAACGTTTGTGTATGCAGGAGAGTTGTCAAGGATTTCCTGAAGACTCTCTGTGGTTGTAACAAAATTGAAGAATTCTTTTACAAGATCCTCATGCTCTGTTCCCTTGTAACCAAACATGGTAGGTCCAGCCGGGTTGGTCGGATACCAGGTGTTATCGCCAAGTGGGATCAGGAACATACCAAACTCATCCTCTGTGCCTGTGTCATCTTTGATCTGCTGAATGTAACTGGAGTTTGCCATAGCCATTGCAATGTTTCTGTCGCCAAATTCATTTGTCAGGTTGGTGCTGTCAGTTCCAATCCAGTCCTCTCCGAAATATCCTGCATCGGAAAGCTCTTTGAACTCGTTCAGAACCTCAAGCATTTTCTCATTGTCAGCAAATGTAGCCTGATTTGTATTCAAAGCATCGTAAAGTCCTGGTGTAGCTTCTTCGTAAACACCACCGATCTGGAAGAATGCCAGCTGATGCTGCCATCCATCTGCACCTGGCATAAACCATGGAGTAATTCCCTGTTCTGCGATCTTAGCGCAAAGGTCTTTCAGCTCTGCATAAGTAGATGGTATCTCCCAACCATTCTCTTCGAACAATGTTTTGTTATAAACCATTACATATTCTGGTGAATTGTGCCAGATCTGAAGTCCGTATAATTTATCATTGTATACACAGGATGTTTTTCTTGCTTCCGGCATAAGATCTTCCCAGGAAGCTCCTGTGAAATCAATACAGTATTTCTCTGGATCAACGATTGTAGACTCGATTGCAAATGGGTTGGACTGAATCCAGAAAATATCTGCACAGGAATCAGTAGCTAATTTTGACTGAAGAAGATCAGAATACTGGTCAGCCGGAATAGTCTGAAGGTCAACTGTTACACCATAAGTATCTTCAAAACGCTCGATTGTTGCATCATATCTGTTATCCATCCAGCCTGCTGATACCAGAATACTCAGCTCCTCACCGGAAAAATCTGCAGTCTCCTCTGCAAATACGGTAAGTCCGCTTGTCATGGACGCGATCATTGCTGCTGCACAAGCCACTGCTACAAAACTCTTTCTCTTCATTTACATATCCTCCTTTTATAAAAATAACATTTTCATACAGGAATCTTCGCCGATTCCTCTGCTCTTTGATGATATTATTTTATCAGTTGGGATTTTTTTAATCCATGGATATTTTAACTTTCAATTTGTACTTTTTTTACTTTATGTTATACTATTTTCACACCATAAAAAATAATTTTCTTTTATCTATTTGTACTTTTTATACAAATATGATATACTAAAACCCATCATTTTTGATATTATAGAAGGAGGTGTGCCGGATGAAAAACAGAAGTCTGCAATCCAAGCTTTTTTTTGCCTATATCAGTCTGGCCTGCCTGATTCTTTTTTCTTTTGCTGTTTTTTTCTATGCTTTTGTTTCCAGACAGCTCAAGCAAAGTCAGATCAGTGCCATGAACACTCTCAATTCCAGCTTTCAGACTCAGGTAGATTCCGCGATCCGCAATCTGGATGCAGTATCTTTAAACATTAACTACAGCAATCAATCCAAAACCATTCTGGACAATTCCTTCAACTTAAACATTTCCAGCGATATGCTTTCTGCCATGTCAGATTTGTTTATTTCCCTTTCCGGAACCGAGCTGAAGGCAGATCAGGTAAATCTCTATGATTTTTCCGGATATGTTCTGGAAGCCGGCATCTCAACTATAGTCAAAAAGACGGATGGCTCAAAGGATGAGTGGATTGAGGCCGCCCGTGAACTGGAGGGAAAAAAAGTCCTTACTCCACCCTACTGTACCAGAGAATATACAAAAACAGCCACCTATGACCAGTGGTTTATTTCCCTGTACCGATCCTTTAATAATCAATATAAACGTGGCGTGGGTGTGATTGAAACAGCCAAGCAGTGCAAATCTGTTTTTAAAAGTATCATCACTTATAAAAAAAAGAACCATGAAGATGCTGCCAGCATCTATGTTTTTGACAGCAATGGCGATCTGATCTATCCCTACGATATTTCCCAGGAATACAAAGCAGCACTTCAGCCCTACTATGAACTTACCAAGGGAGATGATTCAGCCCTCACTTTTATTAGTCCTCTTACAGGAAAAACAGAATATGCAGCAGAGGCCGTGTCCTCTTATACCGGCTATACCTATCTTACAATTCAGCCGGAATCTGTAGTTCTGGCTCCGGTTTACAATCTGCTTCGTATTCTTGCAGCAATTGTTGCGCTGTTTCTGACAGTCTCCATCTTTATTTCCTACCGGCTTTCCCGTTCAGTCGTAAAACCGGTAAAGCACCTGAAGCATATTATTCAGCGCATGGAGCTGGATACACTTGGACAGGAAAAGGTGACTGCATATCCGGTTTCCGTTAATGAACTGGAAGAGCTCTACCAGCCTTTCAGCTGATGAGCGATAATCTGAAAGATTCCATGGAGCAGCTTACCCAGGCAAAAGAGCAGGAGCTGCGTGCCAGAAACATGGCCCTGCAGACACAGATCAACCCGCATTTTTACTATAATACCCTGTCCAGCATTATAGTGCTGGCTGAAACGGAGATTCGCAGACGGTTGTAAAAATGTGCCGGAACCTTTCCCAGATCATGCGGTATATTACCAGCACTGCCGAAACCACCGTTACTTTAAAGGATGAGCTTGATTACGTGCAGAAATACCTGTACTGCATGAAGGTGCGTTACCAGTCCAGCCTGAACTACTCCATTGATGTGGATAAAAGACTTCTTTCCCAGCCAGTTCCAAAACTGATCATCCAGCCCATAGTGGAAAATGCAATCCGTTATGGCTCTGACTGTGCACCACCCTGGAATATTTCTGTTACCAGTGTTGTCACACACGGAAGCTGGCAGATTGAAGTATCTGATACCGGCCCCGGATTTACAGAAGAAGCCAAAGAACGAATTACTGCAAACATTATGAAAGCCATTCAGAATCCTGGACTTCCCGAACTGAAGATAAATGGACTGGGAACTGTCAATGTATATCTCAGATGGAAAATCTTTTGCAAGGGAGACATTATTTTCAGATATGGGAACAATGCTGACGGACATGGAGTCGTATCTATCGGTCGATATTTTCAAAATAAGGAGGACACAGAAACCGTATGAAGTACACAGTCATCGTTGCGGAGGATGAAGAGCTTCTGCTCAATAATCTTGTCCAGAAAATCCAGAAGGCGGATCCGGATTTTCAGGTTGCAGGAACAGCACAGACAGGGGATCAGGCACTTGCACTGATAGAACAGCTCAGCCCTGACCTTGTAGTTACGGATATCCGTATGCCTGTTATGGACGGAATTACCCTGCTCTCCAGAGTACGGGAACAGTTTCCATTTACAAAATTTATTATTACAAGCGGATTTTCTGATTTCGAATATGCCAGAAAGGCTATTACCCTGAAGGTTTCTGATTATCTGCTGAAACCCGTTGATCCGGATGAGCTGAAAGAAACTTTGACAAAAATAAAAAAAGAATTTCAGATTGCCGGAAATGATTATGAAGAAATATTCAATGCACAGGCCGCTGCCCTGACACCTTCTCAGATTGCTGATCTGCTTAAGGATTTTATTGTAAATAATTACAGCGAGGATATTAATCTGAATCTGATCGCAGATAACCTGAACTACAGTCCCAGCTACCTGACCAAAATTTTCTGCCAGGTCTACGACTGTACACCTTCCAGGTATCTGATCAACCTGCGAATGAGTCACGCCCAGAGACTTCTGCTCCACGAACCGGGGCTGTCCATTAAACAGATCGGAGAAATGTGCGGCTACCATGACCAGGGATATTTCAGCAGAATTTTTAAAAAATACACAGGGAAAAGTCCTCTGGAATTCCGGGGATAAAACAGGCTGTCGGGATAAAAATCATAGTATCCCGACAGCCTGCTTATTACAATACGAACAGCAAAACCTGTTCCTCTTTCTGTAATTCAATACTCAGGTATTCCCCAAAACACACCTCTTCCCGTCCACTGTAACCGTATTTCACTATAACACTTTTTTCGGGCCAGGGGTTTTCCACGCGGCAGGTATTCCCTTTGTGGCTTAGCACAGTGACCTTTTCTATCTCCCCATCCTTAAGGGATGCACTTACCTCAAAGCCACCCCATGCGCGAAAATTCCTGAAAGAAGCATTTGGATGTTTTTTTCTTGGCCATACAGGAAAAATGCGGATGACGTCTTCATAGCTTTGAAGCATCATTCCTGAATTGCATCCGGAATAGTGTTCAACTGCTCAATTCCATGCGGATTTTCTTTCAGAAAGCCGTTTGGAATTCCACGATGAATAATCATATCCCTCATTTCATTCCAGATAATATCCGGGTCGTAGCCTGTACGGACAGCTGCAGTAAAAAACAGGCAGCTCAGATTAGACGCATTAAATGCCCCTGCTTTATAAAAATGGGCATGCTTTACAACTGTTGCTTTTTTCTCATCAGCAGCTCTCTCAAGAGCCTTTTTATACTCCAGCTCACCCAGTTTGTTCTCCACCAGGCTGTGAATATGCACTGTATTTCTCGCCACTTCCAGCTCTTTTTGATCACTTCCAAGCCCCACTGCATTCCCTGGATAAATATGCATTATATTTCCGGGAAAATGGAAGGACCACTTTCCGCCAACACCTTCATCATAATAAATTTCTTTATCCAGCATTTCCTGGGGAAGCAAATCCTCCAGCTTCACATCCACTTCTTTCCACAATGTAGGATTGTCCTGAATTTCCCGAATGGTTCCCTTTGGATATGGTGCCAGATTTTCGGCAATTTCCTGCCACTTCGTTCGTTTTTCTTCATCCAGTTCCAATGCCTCACTGATTTTGGGAAGCCTGGTAAAAAATGTTTTCAGATACCCCAGAGTATTTACAGGATCCTCCGGCACACCATTTTCCCTGATATTTCCATCTGTACGCTCATGCATGCCATCTCCAACCACATGGTAAACGCCATCCCGAAGAACCAGATCCTTTTCCCAGAACTCAGCCACTCCTCTGAGATATGGGTAAACCTTCCAGGCATACCTTGTATCCTGACTGATTTCATAGCGATAGATCATATTTAGTGCACCGTGAAGTGCCGGTGATTTCATATGCAGGAGCAATGCCTCACTGACCACCCCATCAGGACCAAGTCCAAGCGGATAATAAAGCCCTTCATGATGAAGAAGGCGCTTACACATCTCGTCTGAAATCTCCATTAATTTCAGATAAGGTGCATCATGTGGATCGGACTGTTCAAAGTGCCCGGAAACCATCAGGTTCAGGTAAGGTGACTGATGGTTATAATTGATCTTGTAATTTCCATTCCACGCAGGGCGGTCAAAAGTACTGATTCCAAGAATATTCGGCGGATAATCCGGATCCCGTGACAAACTTGCCAGCATATACTTTGACAGATAATATCTCTGCTCGATCACCGGATCGTCCAGAGAGATTTCCGACATGCTCCAGAATCTTTTCCACCATGCCAGATGACGGGTGCGGAGATTTTCCACATCTTCTGCAGTTATCCACCTTGTTCTTGAAAAAGCATATTCATAAGGTCTGCTGCATTTCGCCCAGGAACGCACTGCCAAAATAAAAGTTGCCCTCTCACCGGCTTTTATTCTTCTTCTGGTGCTTCTGTCACGTAAGTCATAAGCATTTCCGAATTCTCTGGATTTTTCAGCGGACACATTGTTTTCTGCCTTTTCTTTTTTCAGAAATCCCCCTGCGAATCCAACCTTCGTCGGCATGTCCACATGATCGGAAAACTGCCTGTAGCCACTTACAATACCACCTCCGGTTTTCTTCACCTGCAGCGGCCGTCCTGTCACAAGCCCTACAAACATTCCATTTTGAATTTTCTCTGACTCACCGCTTCCCCAGATATCAACTGCTTTATCACAGCCTTTCCCCGTTTCATCCGGAAAATAAAAATCAAATTCCAGATCCAGGTCTGTCTCCGTTTCAAACTCCACCACAAGAACATTCTCATCTGCTGCCATCCAGCTTTTCAGAGCACATTTCTCGCCTTTAGGATTTGTTAATATTGTTATAGTTTCTGCCGTTGCAAAATTCTGTTCCGTATACCACTTCGCATCCTCCATAGCTGGAATGTCAAACACCATACGGCCAACAGGTCTTGGACTGCCCCCACTTACAGCAGGATCACATTTGGCAGAATTGTTATCATGAAAAAACTCCCAGTTCGCTGCACTTTCCATCTGCCAGAAATCATTTGTAGTAAACCAGAACTGCGGATACCTTGCATTTCCTGCCACAGCAGCCAGCAAATCTCCATTTCCAAGAATGGGAGCATCAATCTTCGTTCCGGCATTCTGCCAGATTTTCCATCTTCCACCGCCGGATACATCCACATTGCCATCCGGCACTGATTCCGGAGGCTGGGTAAATACCGCTTTATTTCGTTCTGCTATCATATAATATAAACCCCCCGATTATTTTACAATCACAGTCTGGTACACTGCTTCCCTCATTCCCGGGAAACTTCCTTCTCTTTCTCCAATGTTCAGCCTGCCGGCGCTTTCATCCCATACAAGCTTTGTAATTGCATACGCGCCATTTTCAAAATTGTAATTATTTCCTTCATCCTCATACAGTACAAACTCACCATCTGCCCCAGGATAAACCATAAGCTGAATCGGCTTTTTGGGCTCCTGCTGAGCATAAACCAGCCCGTCTGCAACAGGGATTACCGCTCCTGCTTTTACAAAAACCGGAATCCTGTCGATAGGTGCTTCCACTGTTACATACTGGCCGCCCTTATATTTTTCATTTGTCCAGTAATCATACCAGCCGGTTCCTGCCGGAAGATAACACTTCCATGTTTTTTCACGGTCAACAGGCGTACTCTCAGGTCCATAATACATGGGCTCTGTGACTGCACAAACAAGCAGGGACGGACCAAACATAAACTCATTTTCCACCTTTCTGGCTTCCCTGTCTTCTGGAAAATCAAACAGCAGACTTCGCATAATGGTATAATCCTCAAAATGCACAGCCCCTGCAAGGGAATAAATATACGGCATCAGATGATACCTCAGCTTAATAAACTTCTCAATGGCGTCGTAGAACATGGTTCCCTTTTCCCCGAAATTCCAGATTTCCCTTGGTGTGTCTGTTCCATGAGAACGGAACATAGGGAGAAAAGTGCCCATCTGCAGCCATCTGGTGTAAAGCTCACAGTATCCCTTATCCTTCACTCCCTCATTATATTTCCCCTGCCAGAACCATTTAGGCTCAGGATCTGTATTACATCCGCAGCCGCGATTCTGCCATTTATCTGCCACAGTGAAAAATGCTCCGATATCCAGAGTCCAGTACGGATAACCACTCAGTCCCATATTCAGGCCTTCCACAATCTGGATCTTCAGGTTTTCCCAGTCAGCACAGGTATCCCCGGACCACAACATGGCTGCATATTTCTGTCCGGAAGCATAACCGGAACGTGTAAGATTTAATACACGCATATCCTCACGGTCTTTTCTCTGATTTTCGTAAATTCCCTTTGCATGCTCCAGCGCAAAAACATTTGCCACAGCCGGATCCAGATATTTCTTATGCTCGCCTCCAACCATCAAAAAGCGCTCCCAGGGCTCTCTTTTTACTGCGCCGCCCCAGTCAGGACCGGAAAAAGGTTCTGTGGAATCACACCACCAGGAATCAAAGCCCTGGTCAAACAATCCTTCTTTTGCCTGCTTCCAGTACATTTCCCTGGCCTTTTCATTAAATGCATCATAAGTTGCGTAATCATAAAGCAGATAACCTGCATCGAAAAATTCCTGGTGATTTTTACCGCCGGCATTCATATTTGGCCATACGGAAACCATGGTGTGTGCATGCATTTCATGGATCCGGTTCATACATTCCTTGTTATCCCCATAACGGGACTGATCCAGAATTTTCTCGCCCCAGTTTCCCGGATCCCAGGTGTTCCAGTCCTGGACCACACAGTCCAGCGGAACATTAAGTTCTCTGTAATGACGGACGATTTCCTCCAGCTCTTTCGCTGTATAATACTGCTCCTTTGACTGAATATATCCGTAAGCCCACTTCGGCAGCATCTGCGCTTTTCCCGTCAGATAACGATAATCGCGGATAATTCCATCCATAGAGCCGCCGCCCATAAAGTAATAATCAATCTGCTCCACTGTATCCAGGAACAGGTAGGACTCCCGCCCCTCATCGTTAAAGGTCATAAGAGAACAGCAGTCAAACAGGATTCCATATCCTTCTGTGGAAACAAAAAGAGGCATGGGAATTCTCATATTATGCTGGTAGAGATACTGATTATGACCGCGGTAATTATAAATTCCCTCCTCAGCCTGTCCAAGGCCGTGAATCTCTTCCTCCTCATTCCAGTCAAAGAAAACTCTGGCGCGATAGCCCTCGCGTACCTTTTCCGGCTTCAGATTTTGAATAAAATTACGCTCTCCATCTACAGTTTTCACGCGATTGATAATCGGCTTCTCTCCACCGGTCGTGTAACGTACCACATCAATTTTCGTCAGATCTGCCTTATTCTGGGTGCACCATTTGCTGCCATCCGCATGCTTCCATTCCACACATCCCTCAGACAGATTTAAAGAAACCAGAACCTTTTTTGTTCTTACATTCAGCCTGCCTTCTTTTTCTTCTGCTTCAAAAGCAACTTCAGGATAATCCTTTTTTTCAATTATAAGCGACTCCGGTTCTCTGATCTCTTCTTTTCCGATCACGCAGCGGATAATTTCCTCTGTCACTGGAATAAGACGATAAACCATTCCCCCGGCTGCTTCCTGCACATAGCTTTCCGTTTTTATCATTTTTTCTTTTCCTCCTTGATTCGGTTAAAAAGGCCGCCATATCAGGACAAACTTTCCTACTTTCATCCTAACATGCCAGCCTTTGATCGGTCTATGTCATATCCGCTCCTGAATTTTAATTATTTTTACTCTTCTCATCTCCAGGAGTTTTTCCCATATGTTTTTTGTACAATCTGTAAAAATTTGAAATATTATTAAAACCGCATTCCATGGCAATTTCCGTTACATTCGCCCCGTTTTCCCGAAGCATTTCACGCGCCCTGTTAACCCGCAGCCGTGTTACGTAATCGCTGAAGCTGATATTGGCCACCCTGCGAAAATAGGAGGAAAAATAATTGGAGCTCATATAAACAGAGGCTGCCACTTCCTCCAGGGTGATCTTCTCACAGTAATGATCATTTATGTATGTGAAAGCCTGCTCAAGGCGTTTCATTGCGTTTTTCTTTTCCTTAAGCATTTCCCCTGACTTGGTCTCATCCTGATATGCGCGGATCAGCATGGTAAGGATTCGAAGAACATTAGCCTTGATCATCAGCGGATAGCCCTCTTTACGCTCATTCCACTCCTGGTGGATTTCGCGGATACTGATCCGGATTTCCTCATTTACCTTCTCTTCCCGCCCAACTCTGTTCTTGAAATTACTTCCTCGCTCCACAAACGGCTTCAGATATTCTGCATCAAACACACTGATCTTCTCAGCTACAAATTCCGGAGAAAAAATCATTACCAGAAGCTTCATATTACCGCCAAGCAGCTTCCATCCATGAGGCTCCACATTGTTAAAAATGATAATATCATCCTTCTCCATTGTGTATTCCTGGCCGTTGACAAAATAATTCCCCTTGCCTTCCAGAACCCAGGTGATCTCAAAATAACTATGCCAGTGCCAGGTTCCCGGGCGGCTGTTAGCCTGATTTAATTCTACCTCTGATATCTGAAAAGGAAACTCCTTATCAAGAGGAATGCTGTCACGTTCCAGTTTCATCTTCTGCCTCCTGTAGCTGTGTCATATGCACAGTATAGCAGAATTCCTGCTGACCTGCAATCTCCCTTCCGGACTCCTTATCCCAGAAATCTTTCCAGTTTTTCCAGTTCTTCCTCATGCTTTCCGTGAACTGCGATTCTGAAATAATCCTTTCCCTGGACACCTTTTATCATATAATAATCACTTTCTATTTTGAAAAAAGGCTCTTTAAGCATATCCAGATATACAAAGCTTCCAAGAGGTTTCAGACTCAGTATAAACTCTCTGTCTATTGGCTGATCCAGCAGATAATCCGTTGCAAACCATCCGGATTCTGCGCATTTCTCCCTTGAAGGCTGTTTCCCAAGAATTTTCATTTTCACTTTTGTTCCCTTCAGATAATTTTTCCACACGATTTCATCAGATTCAGCTACCTTTTTAAGGAAGCTGCAATCTGTCCGGCAGCTGTCAGAAAAGCCTGAATATCTTTTTCCCCGGTAAACCAGGAGATGCTGACTCTCACAGTTCCACCGTTTTCTGTCCCCATTGCCTGATGGATCAGCGGCGAGCAGTGCAGTCCAGCGCGGACTGTGATCCCATATCCGCTTTCCAGTATATAAGCTGCATCAGAAGCCTTTAAGCCATCGAAATTCATACTCAAAACAGGCCCTCTGCGCCCTTTTGGACTGCCGTAAATTTGAATGCCATCTATTTTTTTCAGTCCCTCATACAATAGCTCCATAAGCATTTCTTCTTTTTTCTGTATCCAGTCCAGCCCTGTTTGGAGTATATACTCAGTCCCTGCAAGAAGCCCTGTAATTCCCGGAATATTCTGTGTTCCCACTTCATATTCGTAATCACCATTTTCATAGGTGAGCTGCTGACTGTTTCGCCCTGTACCTCCGTATTTTAATGGTTTCAGGGAAATGCCCTCTCTGATATAAAACCCGCCTGTTCCCTGGATTCCAAGAAGACTTTTGTGCCCTGTAAAAACAACGGCATCTGCATTCCAGCCATCTATATCCACAGGAATACATCCTGCACTCTGGGAAATGTCTGTAATTAAAAGCAGGTTGTTTTTTCTGGCAAAATCAGCTGCCATTTTCATATCCTGTATATATCCGGTCACATTGGAGCAATGATTGATGATCATGGCAGATGGCTTTTTTCCAGTTGTTTTTGTTGCTTTCTTCAATGTATTCTCAAGAGCCTGTTCTGTTATTGCCCCATCTTTCCCACAGGGAACGATCCATACAGGATGTGTGTCTTTCACTGTCTGATTCATCAGCGGCCGAAGTACACTGTTATGCTCTGTCTGTGTTGCAAGAACAGCCTGACCTTCTTCCCCGAAATTCAGGCCGCAAAGCAATGTATTCATACTCTCCGTTGCGCCTGAGGTAAAAAAAATCCGATGATAGTCACTGATATTTAAAAGCTTTCCAAGCTTCTCCCTGCACAGCTCTTCTGCATCTTTTTTTAATATATCGCTTCCTCCCCGGAATTGCGAAGCAGGCGTGTCCATAAGACACGCCTGTACAGCTTCACATACAGAGGAAGGCTTGGGCCAGGAAGTGGCCGCATTGTTCAGATAGATCATCTAACTCATCCTTCCAGGATATTGAAATCCATAACCTTTGCAATTTTTTTGATCAGCCTGGTATAATCACCAAAAATCAGAACCTGATGATGTCCAAAGCCAGCCAGATTGTGCATAAACTCCCTTGCATCATCCATCTGGATATAGTAATACGGGCTGCAATAGGTCTCGGCATATTCCGAACGGATTACTTTTCCTTTCTTAATGCACATGGTATCACCTGCCGGATTGAAACGACCAAGTGTAATATAATCGTCTTCGTTCTGTGTAAAATCAACCTGAAGCTTACCGCCGAAGCCCTGTCCGGTAAATGCCCACAGCTTGTATTCCAGCGGTTTTGTTCCGTATCCGTTCATACAAAGGGCCGGAACTGCATGATGGATCCTGAGCAGCTCATCTGTCTCATGATTTGGATTTCCCATAAAGGCCGGACGGTTTGCAGCGTATTGCATGATCAGCATTGCCATAAGTGCATTCAAGTCTTCCTCGCATCCACTTGGAATTCCCTCATCCTTCATAATTGAATGACACATGCATGGTGTAAATTTACGGTTCTGTGGAATTTCCGTCGTACAAAGCTCATGACAGGCTGTGGAAAATGCATTGCAGTCATAAATATCCATCATTTTCTTTGCTGCAAGATAATATTTAATGTCATTAATAAACCAGTCGGTATTTACCTGAGTATCTGTAGAACCAGCAATCAGCTTATCCGCAATTGGCTTTGCCTCTTCATCCGTAATCTCATCCATATATTTGAAAATAGATGTGAATGGAAGCTTGATCACTTCAAATCCATAACGCTGACGAAGAACCTCCGGATCACGGATAAGGCTCTGAATTCCAAATGTAGGCTGGGAACCTGCGGTCAGCACAAGTGCTCTTGTATTGCGAACTGCTTTTCTTACCCAGAGAATATGTGCGATTTCATTTACATCCTGAAGATCCATTGCCACGTATGCTTCCACACCAATTGAGCGGCAATATGCTGCAAAATCAATGCCCTCATTTCCATTCTGCCAGATAATGACCGGTTTTCTGTAGCGTTCCAGCTTCGGAATTCTCCATCCCATGCAAAGGAAGCAGTCAATTTCATCTACATCTTCACCGATCTTGTCGAACATTTCTTTTTCTACAACAAAGGATTCATTATATCTTACATCCAATGCCTCTTTAAATTCAACCTCGCTAATCACGTCCTTCAGGGCCTCTACAGAGCTTTTGAAGGTTTCATCAGCAACCTTTGTCTCTGCCTCTACAGTCATGTCTTCTTTTCGTCCGGCACGGCACGGTCCCTCCCAGAAATGAGTATGTGTCAGACAACCGATCAATGGTCTTACAACAAGTTTTACATCCATAGCTTTCTGTTTCATAGTTTGAAATACCTCTTTTCCCCATTCAATTTTTGTGTTTCCCCCGCGTATTAATTTCAATTATATCTTTTAAAAAAACTTTTTCTTCTATTTTCTTCCTGTTACTTTATACTTTCTTATTGTTTTTTGTACTAATTACACAAACATTATAATTATTCCTATTAGTTTTATATGAATTATTGCACGTTGTATATCTCATACAGACAACGCAAAGCGCCGACAGATTTACCTGCCGGCGCTTTTTGGTTTTTATTATGGAGTTAACAAAACAAACTTAATTTGAATATGGGTTACTTCCATCAATAAGACTGCATATGTTTCAGCGTCCCAGAGACTCTACAAAAGTTCCCTTCACATCGCTCCAGTTGCGGTCTGCATAATCAAGAAGATATGCAGCCTGCTCCATGGACATTTCCGGGAAAAGAAGGAAAAGGCTGTGGGAGCCGTATTTATTTACAATTCGGTCTACGTTGCGGATCCAGTCTTCAAACTCACCGGAATATACCTTTACCCAGATGGATTTGCCTGCTGCAATTGCTTTATCATAGATCACATCCCAATCCGGAAGGGTTCCGTCCGGACCGGCATCACCGCTGGTCCACTGAAGAGCATCAATTCCCTCAATTTCCATAAGCGCATCCATGTGCTTAATTGCAGCCGGACCATCCAGATGATAAAGTACATGATCCACATTTTCAGACTGACTGCGTAAGGACGGCTGGATATATTTACGGAAATCTTCCGGTGACATCATTGCTGAGAAATCGCACTGAAGCTTCACCGTTCTGCCTGGTCCCCAGATCTGGAATACGGTGTATGCATTTCCGCCTTCTTCATCTTTGATAACATCATAAAAACGGTCATAATATTCATAATAAATGTCCGTTACCTCCTGGATTCTTTCCCCGATCATTTCCGGCTCATCCAGAAGATCAAACAGAATATCCTGCGCTCCGCGAAGAGAGGCAAGAACATCAATGTTTTCCATAAGATCCGGCATATCCACATAGAAGTCATCTCCGGCAAGTGCCTGACAATCCTTTGCAAGCTGAAGATGTTTCTTAAACCATTTATTCTCCGGATCAAAGGTCAGCTTCGGCACACCGTCCCAGCCGTCCAGACATTTGTTAAACCATACTGTATCTTCTTTAAACCCAATTTCAGAACCAAGATAAGAAGCAAGTGAGCCTGGTCCAAAATCAATATTCAGATTCGGAAAGCTCTCTCCAAGGAATGCATGTGTCTGGCAGAAGTAACGATAGCGGTCAACAATTCTCTGAGGGTTCTGGTATTTGTCCTCCATATCTTTCCACTTCAGTTCTTCCGGCATATTATAGTATTTTCCCTGACAGATCTGATCCAGATAACCGCCCTCTACAGGTGTTCCGTCGGAGTACTGCTCCACCTCAGGTCTTCTTGCGATTACGCACATAAGCGGTCTTCCCGTGTTCTTATGCGCCCAGTAGTTGCGGAATTTCTCTTTGGCAGCTTCCATATTTACTTTGTAGCCTTCACCAGGTTTTGGAAGCTGAATTTTGCTCAGATCCACTTTATCCTTCACAAAATGAGGTGCCTCATGAAGCGGTCCGCGTACCCAGGTACCATTGGTTTCGGATGTTTCGTAGGAATCATCTTCCGGAGTTTCTTCTGCATCCGCTCTGACTTTGTCTGCGCATCAGTCATCGCAATATTTTTCTCTTTGTCTTCCGCACCTGCAGTTACGCTTTCCTCGCCCTTTACTGAAACCTGGTCAAATTCCCCGGCTGCTGCCTTTGCACAGAATCCGGATTCCGCATATTTTTTTGCACACTCTGCCGCAGAAGCTGCATCCTCTGTGTAAGCGTCTGCTCCGATCTCATCTGCAAATTCCTGGCTGATAGGCGCACCGCCAACCATAATCTTAATACGGCTTCTGAATGGCTGTGAAAGAAGTGCCGCTACTGTGTCACGAAGTGACGGCATTGTAGTGGTAAGAAGAGCGGAAAGTGCTACAATGCTTGCTTCTTTGTGCTTATTTACCTCATCAATAAAAGTCTGGATCGGCACATCAACACCAAGGTCAATTACTTCGAAGCCTGCACTTTCGAACATCATTCCAACCAGATTTTTACCAATGTCATGAAGATCTCCGGCAACCGTTCCAAGAATGATGGTTCCTGCGCTTCCGGCCTCTCCGGTTGCAAGATATGGCTTCAGTACTTCCACACCAGCCTCATGGCTCTGGCTGCAGCCAGCATCTGTGGTACAAAAATAATCTCTTTCTTAAAGTTATCGCCAACAACTGCCATGGCGCCGATCATGGCGTCGTTGAGGATTGCAGTTGGATCACATCCTGCATCAAGTGCCTCCTGGACAGCCTGTCCGATTTCTTTATTTTTTCCATCCTGGGTTAATTTGAAAACCTTCTGCATTTTCTCATCAAGCGGAGATGCAGGAGCCGGCTGAGCGGCTTCCTCGGATGCTTTGTTTCCGAATTTATCAATATACTGCAGGCAGTATTCATCACGCTCCAGAAGTGCGTTTGTTGCATAGATCATACCAATCATGTTTTTGTTGGTCGGATCTACGATGGCACTATCCATACCAGCATTCATAGCAAGAACCATAAATGCCTGGTTAATATTTTTTCTCACCGGAAGTCCGAAGGAAATGTTGGAAAGTCCACTGGTGATATGGATTTCCGGATATTCGTATTTGATTCTTCTGCAGCAGTCTGCAAATACAGTCAGCGCAGTCTGGTCTGTTCCCAGGGTTACAACCAGTGGGTCAATATGTAAACGGCTTGGTGCAATGCCGTACTGTTTCGCTTTTTCCATAATTCCGAAGAAAATTTTCATACGACGCTCTACGGAATCCGGAATTCCATCGTTATCGCAGAGAAGGGCTACGCACTCCCAGTCTGTGTCTGCGATCACTGGAAAAATCGTGTCAATTTTGTCTCCTTCAAGGGAAACAGAGTTAATAAGTCCCGGTCTTTTACAAAATGGAATGGCTGCCACACAGGATCTTGCACTTGGACTGTCCACACAGATTGGTGTATCTGTCACTTCCTGTACAAGGTCGATCATCCATTTCAAGGTTTCTACTTCTACAGCCTCTTCTACTGAGGCGCATACGTCCAGAAATGTGGCTCCCGCTTCTGCCTGCATTCTGGCTCTTTCTCTGATCAGGTCCGCATCCCTCTCAGCAATGGCTTTTGCAACTGACGGAATGGATCCGTTCAGCTTCTCACCAATAATAATCATGGCATTTTCCCTCCAATATGAAATTGTAATTGTTACCGTTCACTTCGTGACCAGTAACTTGTAATTTTCTGTCACAATCTTCTCCGCAAGCTGTAACAGTTTCGTTCTCTCCGCTGCAAGTCCTCCGCTAAAAGGACTTGCTTTTTACAAATTCATTTTATATCAATTGAGGGAAATTCCTCTTCTGTTATTTTCTCATTCGATTATACTATCTTACTGTGAATAATTTCACAGCTTAATGCATATGCAGGATTTCAGAGCAAAGCATCGTAAAATACTATATAAACTTTCATTTCTTTGTGCTTACACTCCTTCACTTGACACATATACAACTTTTCTTTGCGAAATATCTAACCACCTGCATTTCATCTTCTCAGTTTCACTTTAATAAATAACAGCTGGTATACGCAATCTTTCCAGGACCATAATAATAGTCAAGGTGGTTTGCCTGACAAACCTGCATGACCAGCATTCCATAGGCTTCCATTGAGGAAAAGGCCTGGTCAGGAAAGCGGCAGGGAGCGTCCGGACAGGTACAGGTTTTGCATTTTGTGCAGCAGCCTGCGCCCATTGGAAGCATATTCGGGTAAAATTTCCGCAGATCTTTTTCCAAGCTGTAAAAGGAGGCTTTGTGCATAGCTTCTGTGCGCATCATACCTTCCCCATCCATGGAATCCTCCAGCTGTCCCACTGTCTGTACCAAGATTCCAAGTTTATACTTTCTTACTCTTTGTTCGCATTCCTCCAGGGTTCCGCAGCCGGGCGGACAGCTCCAGCATTTGTTGTATTTGTGACAGGAATCGGAGGCGCACATCTGGCGTACTTCTGGCTTTAGTTCAATGGTATCGCAGGCCAGGGGTACCACGTTGGTGAAACCGTGGGACAGGCATAGTTGTTTTAAGTCTTTGAAATTCATGTCTCTAATCCTTTTTTAATCATTATTATCCACAGATAACAATATGCAAAAACATTTTATAATTCTCTGTCTTCTATTTTTATATCTTGTTTCTATTTTTTATCTTGCTTCTATTTTTATAAAATCAGCACTAAAATTTCCTGTAATAAACACGGAAATCTCTTTACCTTTCAAATCCCAGCTCATCTACGAAACAATCCTGAAATTCCGGGCAGGCCGCCAGTTCCAGAAATTCCATGTTTCGCACTGCATTTTCAATCTCGTGACGCTCATTCTTATTTAGCAATGCAATCTTAGCACCTTCCCCGGCGATATTTCCCACACATTGTACTTTCTTCACAAAGCTTTCCGGGATCAGCCCAATCCGGGCTGCGTTTTCTGCACTCATATAATTGCCGAATCCACCTGCCAGATACACGGTCTGGATCTGGGATTCTTCTATGCTTCTTTTCTTTAATAAAAGCTGGATTCCAGCGGCAATGGCTGCTTTGGCAAGTTGAACCTCGCCAATGTCTTTCTGGGTAAGATAGACTCCGCAATCATTCTCAAAACGCGACTGCCCACTCCCATTTTTTTCGTTTCTCTGTAGGCACTCCGTTTTCTCACTTTGCGCATCCTCTGACATATTCTGCTCACATTGGGCAAAAACAGTTTCTTGTGGTGGCACAAGCATAAACGTGTCTGATCTTTCCTGCCCACTGTGAAGAATTCCATTTTTCTCTAACAGACCTGCACGCAGAAGCTCTGCCACCAGATCAATCAGCCCGGAACCGCATAGGCCTACAGGCTTCTCACCGCCAATTGTGGTATACTGCCATTTTCCATCTTCATATTTTACATGATCAATAGCTCCCGGAAGCCCCCGCATTCCGCACTGGATCTTCGCCCCTTCAAAGGCTGGGCCAGATGCCGCGGAGCAGGCTGCCAGGCCATATTTATTTCCAAGGATCATCTCTGTGTTAGTTCCGATATCCAGCATTAAAGTTATTTCATCCTTCAAATCCTGTCGAAGAGCCAGAAGACAGCCACTGGTGTCTGCGCCTATGTATCCGGCGATATTCGGAAGAAGGAGCAACTGGCCTTTTGGGTGGATGTGAATACCATAATCAGCTGCGCGCAAAGTAAGGGACTGACTGATTGCAGGCGTATATGGCGCATGTGCCAAAGAAGCCGGGTAAATTCCAAGAAACAGGTGGTGCATACAGGTGTTTCCAACAAGACTTACCTGATAGATATCTTCCACTCCAGGCATCCATTCAGCGCTTTTCGTCTTGCCATTGACAGTTTGATCATTCACTTTTTTCCTTCCACTTGCTATTTTGGGAGCTTTTTGAGTTTTTACAATAAGACTTTCCAGTATTTTATTTATTGTCTTCTGCACGCACTTGCTCAGCGTTTCTGTGCCATGTTCCAGCGCATAATTGGCTCTTTGAATTACGTCTCCGCCATACTGCATCTGAGGATTCATTCTACTTTCTACTGCCAAGTTTTCCCCAGTTCTACCATCCAGAAGATACCCCACAATTGTAGTCGTTCCAAGGTCGATTGCCGCAGTAAAAATCCCATCACCTTTTTCACCACTACTATTCACTCCATGAACAGAATCTTCATGGACGCCAACAATTGGTCTTAAATCAAGGATTTCTTCATCTGTATAGGCTACTTGCCACTCTGGATTGAAGCTTCGTTTTTCATAGAGACTTCCGGCAAGTTTTACATCTGTTTTTATACACCCATAATCTACATCTGACGTTCTTTTATTGTCTGAGATTCCATATACGTCTTCCACCAGCCGCTCCCACTCTGACTTTTTTTCCCCAGTCTCCGGCTTCTCCAGCCACACTGTTTTCACCTGCAATTCTGGCTGGAAATTCACCTTTCTGGAAAATCCTTCGCTCAAAATTTTACCTCTATTTTTCTTCCCGGGAATCTCCACCTGACAGTCCTTTTCCACCTTCGTCTGACATGCCAACACAGGCTTTCCATCTACCTTCACCAGACATTTCCCACAGGTTCCCTGCCCTCCGCAAGGCACATCCGGCGCAAGCCCCGCCTGAATCTCCGCCTCCAGAACGCTGGTTCCAACCGGAATCTCTATACTAATCTCTTCCCTCACAAAATACACCTTAGCCATAACCCAAACTCCCTAAAAACAACCGACCGGGCATGCCCCGGTCGATGTATTATTCTTTCAGCAATTTTTCAACAGCCTTTTTGAAATCATATAATTTATCAATATACACATGAACAATTGTCCCGCAATGTTCTTTCACAATCACTCCATCATAGTCGTGTGCAAGCTGATTTCTTACTTTCAGCATATCCATCCACTCATCACCAGTAATCAGATTCGCCTGAAATGATTCTCTGAGAACTTCTCTTGGTGAGCCAGTGACAAATCCAGTTATTGCATAATACTGTACCAGAATATCTTTCATAACCTTCCACGCCAAGTCAAATGTAATACTGAATTTAGCACTGGTTCCACTAAGTACAAAAGAATCTGACAAATCACGCTGTTTCGCCTCCGCCAGAGAGTCCAGTGAATTTCTAAACGACTCAAATCTTCTTATAAATTTCTCGTCCATATTGTTTTATATCCTCCAACAACAGCTGATTCTGACAAGTATCAAGATCAACCAGATCAATTGTGTACAATGTTGGAATCTCTTCTAAATTCTCCTGCAAATCAAGAATTTCGTGTGAAGCGACTCCAGACACTGCAATATCAATATCGCTCCGCTCTGTCGCAGTTCCCTTTGCCCGGGATCCATACAGAATTATCTTCTGTGCCCCATACAATCTGCACCGTTGTATAATTTCTGTCATGACCTCATCAACGCGCATAGTTTCCCCCATTTCACTCATAAAACTAATTTCATTATAGGTTAAATCCCACGCAACGTCAATTTGCAAAATCTATCTAATTTATTGCCATCAACATCCAGTATCAAATTATCTCTATCATTTTTTCCATTTTCTCACTCATTTCCTGACTGCTATCACTGATATTTTTTCAAGTTTTTAAAATGTATTTAAAAAACGTTTGTATCTTACATTTTTTTAATTTTATGTGCTGTAGCAGATTATTTTATGCACACATAAAAAAAGAATCCGGCACAAAGCATTTTTATACACTTTGTACCGGATTTCTCTTATTTTTCTTGTACAAATTTTCTCACAAACTCTTCATACCCACAAGGCTTCCCCCAGAAATATCCCTGTGTGAATTCCGGGCACAGCTTTCGGATTTTGAGCCATTCCTGGGCACTTTCTATACCTTCGATACAAATCTTCATATCCAGATTATGAATCATGGTGCAAAACTGATTCAGAAGATAATATTCCTGCTCATCTGCAACTGCTTTCGCAGTGAAAGAACGGTCGATCTTAATGATCTCTGGTTTCAGCTCGCTGAGATAATGGAAGTTCGAGTAGCCGGTTCCAAAGTCATCCAGCGCCAGACTGATTCCCATTCGCTTCAGTTCTGTGAGAAAATGCTTCTCATTTATATTTTGTTCCAGAAGATCGCTCTCTGTCAATTCCACGATCACCGCTTCCAGCGGCAGCCCTGTCCTTTTCATTTCTGCACTGATATCCTGAATCACATCAGACTTAGAGGCCTGTACCTGGGAAATATTAATACTCATCCGGAACCCTGAAAGTATCTTCCTGATCTCACTGCATTTTCCCATAGCCTCTTTCATCATCCAGCGGCCAGCAGGAATAATCAGACCTGTTTCTTCCAGAATGGGAATAAACTCTGCCGGTGAAATCATTCCGAATTTTTCAGAGGTAAAACGCATTAAAGCTTCTGCTCCATAAGGCACTTTTTTATCTTCCGCAAATACAGGCTGGTAAAAAGCTGTAAAGCCCTGGAATCCATTGATCACAGCTTCCCGCAATTCCTGGGTGATCTCCCTTTTCCGAAGAAATTTTCTGTAGGTTTCCCCATTAAATATATAACAACGGTTTCTTCCCAGCTTCTTTGCCTCATTCAGGGCAAAATCTGTCAGCTTCAATGCTTCTGCATACTGATTTCCTTTTAATGCCGCAAATGGCACAATTCCTCCAGAAACCGTATACATGACTTTAAATTCATTGGTTTCAATAAATCTGTCTATTGCCTCTCTCACTTTATCATAAAGCTTATCCGCATCCTTCGCTTCGTCAGAAGAAACATCCAGGATCAGAAATTCATCTGCCACAAGCTTGTACACCTTCTGTCCTTCTGATATGCAGCCGGAAATACACTCCGCCGATTTCTTAAGTACAAAGTCACCGTACTCCTGTCCGAAGTTATCATTAATCTCCTTAAAATGATCAATTCCTATACGAAGCAGATATCCTGTTTCCAAAGGAGTATCCAGCTGGTTCATATACTCCCGGAAACCAGACTCTCCCAATAGTCCGCTTACATTATCTGCCTTCTGTCTCTTTCCAATTTCGTTCACACAACCAATCATGTAAAGAGGTTTCATGTTATCGTCACGGACCAGATACCCTTTGCAATGAATCCAGATCGGCTTTTTTTTCAGATCCAGCCAACGATATTCCATGCTATGGGTGCAGCGGTCTGTTTCCAGAAGATCATCAAATTCCGCTTTCAGTTTTTCATAATCCGGTGCATATACAAATTCCTTATGCTTCGAAATTACATTATGAAAACCATTTTTGGGAATACAGAAGCGTTCAAGAGCCTGATTTGCTATGTAATAAAAATCCGACCGAAAGTCAACCACATATGGGTAATTATCTGTAGTCGGACTAAGAAGATCGATCACACTGCAAAGCTCATCCACAGACATGCTCTGAAACTTTTTCTCCTGCAGGATCACCTCATCTGTGATCTCCTCTGTCGACAGCTTACTCATACGGGAGAGCAGATTGTCCAGACCTGCTGACCGTGCCACCTTCTTTCTGCGCTTCTGACGGTACAGCATGGTATCACTTCGTCTTACAATATCCTTAAAGTCAAAATCTATATCAGGCTGATAATAAGCATATCCGGCTGACATGCTGAGTGGATACTCCAGCTTGTTCGTTTCCGCTGTTTTTTTCAAAATCAGCTCCAGCGCCTTCAGCCGTTCCGGAATCATATCCTTCTCATCGCTATGATATACATATGCAAACTCATCGCCGCCAATCCGAAAACAGTTCTTTACATTCTGAAATGCCTGACTGATACACTGATAGCATAGCTTCAGCGCTTCGTCTCCCTTTTCATGCCCAAAATTGTCATTGATCACTTTCAGATTATCCAGATCAAACAGAACTACACCTGTTGTACGAAGTTTAATATCACTTTCCTCCAGATATTTCACCATGTCCTCGTAAGCGTTTCGGTTCATGGCCTCTGTGAGCATATCCATGTTGGCTATTTTCTGCAGATAGATCACCTTTTGTTTCTGGATGTATTGATCGTAATATTGGGAAACCTGGATCCAGATCAGCATAATGATAAACAGCAGGGTTCCTATGGGAAGCAAAATGGATGTCTGTTGAAATTTCCTCAAATAATAAAGGAACATTTCTGCCATTCCGAATACTATGAGCACACACATAGGATACTGGAATTTCTTGGCTTCATCGTTGCCTTCTTTTCTGGCCTCGTAAAGAATGAGGGCAACTGTGTAAACTGCATTGGCAACCATAATAACATGGGTTGCGGGAAGCAGCCGGAATATATCAATAATTCCCGTACACTGAAGCAGAACGTCAGCTGCCATATTCGCAAGATAAAGAATGGGAAAAATCAATGCACCTTTGTGGTATCTGCTTTTGCAGATATCATATAGCAGAAAATTAAAGGGTACCGGGAAAAGGAAGAATGAAAAATAATCTACAAAATACAAAGTTCTTCCATCCGGAATCAAAAACTGCAGGAATCCACATTGTGCCAGTGTCCATACTGCAATCAGCAATGAGAAAAATCCAAGGTTTAAAAAGACCTCTATCTTCGTTTCTGTCTTGTCTCTTCTTTTTCTTCGCACTGCTCCCAAATAAAGCAGCAGGCAGATGATACTTGCAAACAGAATCCCGCAGCTGAGTAACAGGGTTTTAAAGCTGTCCATTAAAATTTTCAGAACGCAATTGCCTCGTGTTCCGTATACAATGCTGACTTCATTTCCATAATAGTTGTCATATACTGGAATAATTCTGACCTCAAGACTTTTACCAGCGCTGTCTTCCGGAATATTCACAATGTGCCAGCAGCTTCCCGGTGACTTCATAAAGCTGGGAGCATCTTCTTCATTTCCGTATTCGTATATTTTTTCTCCGTCCAGCCACACTTCTGCAATGGTGTGTGTGGTTTTAAATAAGATTGATCTGGGATCATCGAAGTCTTCGGGCAGAGCAATATTCTCTGATTTGATTTCTCCATCTGTCAGTTTTTTTGTTTCAAACCTAATCGTATTATCCCAGAGCAATTTTTCCCTGGTTGTACTCTGACTGAATATCCAACCTGAAAAACCAATTGCAAACAATCCAAATACGAACAGAGTGATCCATAGTTTTTTTTCTATTTTCATAGTTTCTCCCTACTACATAAAATAGCACTGCTCACTAAGTGCACAATGATCACCTTGTGCTGCAATTCTGTGCAAAATTTACCCGCACAGAATATTACCTGTAAACAATGACTTACAACTCATCAAAAGATATACATAGACAGCATATCAAACCCATTTAGCTTTTTCAAGGTTTTGACAGATTTTGTTAAAACCTTTTTATTTGAGGGCAAAAAAATATCTGACGGGGCAATTCTGCCCTGTGCCAGATATTTTCTTCGTTTCTGTCAGCTTATGTGTCTGCCGATTCTCCGGTAATCACGCTCATATTAATGTATGCGACTTCCCTTATGCAAATTTCTCATCCAGATATTCTTTCAGGATTCCCAGATTTTCATCACTGTACAGCTGATCTGCCGCATGCTTATAATTATGAAAAAGCTTAAATTCCACCTTATCTGTCCCAACAATTCTTGTAAGCAGTGCATTCAGTCTCTCAGACTGCAGATACGGAACATCTAAATCCGCATCACCATGCCAGATTAATATATCCGGGCTGTTTTCCTTCGTAAGATTTTTCTCAATATAATATAATGGACTATAGTTGTTTTTCTCATCCTCAGTAAGAGCTTTTACATCCTTGCGCATCCAATAAGATTCCACATCCTCGTAGCCGGTATCTTTAATTGCCCCCTGAAGCCACAGGCTGGCCGCCCAGCGGACAATTTTGGGAATCCTCAGCTCCCTGTAATCATCTTCCATAGTTCCGAATTCCATACAGCCGTAATAGTCCAGAATCACCTGAACTTCACTGGAAACAGGATGGTTCTCATCTTCTCCGATAAATGGAACACTATTAAATTCCTCATCATTGGAAGCGCCACAGATCACTGATAAATACCCCCCAGCTGACTCTCCCCAGATTGCGAAACGCTCCGGATCGTATCCATATTTCTCTGCATTTGCACGAAGAAAACGGATCGCTGATTTCACATCTTCCACTCCTGCCGGAAAGGCTGCTTCCTGGGCAAGACGATAGTTAACGGATGCACATGCATATCCATGATCGCGGAAATAGCGGTACATCAGCTGCGCCTGACGGGACTGGCTGTCATTGTATACGAAGCCGCCCCCATGTACCAATATGATCAACGGCATAGGTTCTTCACTGTCCGGCACATACAGATCCAGATAATCATTTTCGGAAGTCTCAGAATATGGCAGCTTCTCATAAGCTTTTCCACCATTCCATTTGGAAGAATCATCCAATTTCACTGATGGAGAGTATACATTATGAAAAACCACACGAACAGCTTCATGATTGTAACCGAGAATACCAACTATAGCAGCAAGACAGATTCCACCTATGATAAAACCTTTTTTCTTCATTTGTTCAACCTCTTTTCCACCTTAAATCATAAGTCTTTCACTTCATTCACATGGAATTTCCACCACATAAAACCGTTCTTCATCTGCCACGGTAACCTTCACCGGTCCGTTTCCATCTGCCTGTACAACTGCCATTGCCTCACCATAATAAGTCGCCACAGTATGGTCAGTATAATTCCCTTTTACATAAGGAGCCGGGCTTCCGAGTCCCTTCAGGACACCATTTTCTACTGTTACTTTTATGTTATGTTTCTCCATTGGTTTCCAGATTCCCTTGCTATCTGTGTATTGCAGTTGAATAAATGCAAGGCCCTCCGGTTTCACGGTTTTCTCCTCTGGGCGCACCTGAAGAACCGTTTCTTTTCCTGCTGTATGTAATGAATAACGGTTGATTTCTCTTCCGTTTTCATCGTAAGAAACCGCCGTTATCTCCCCATTCTGATAGGTGATATTAAAGTTTGCACGGCATTTTTTCACTTTCTTTTTACCAGCACTTTTGCCATTGATAAACAGCTCAACCTGTGCAGCCCTTGCATAAACTTCTACCTTCGCCGGTTCTCCGTTACAGCCATCCCATGCCCAGCTTTCCAGAGCCTTTGTCAGCTGCCAGCCGGTAAGACGAAGCTTTTCTTTCTGGTAAACAGGATCAACTGCAATAAACGGACCTGTCTCTCTTTCAAAAGCAACTCGAGTATATGCAGCCTCTGCACGCGGCTTTCCATTCAGGTCAATTCGACCATTTCCACCTGTCATTCTCGTGGCTGGATCTTCAAATTTATAGTCAGAATACTCTGCTGCACCATCCCCGACTTCTCCGATATAATCCCATCCTGCCCACACAAAATCACCGATAATCCGTTTATTTTTCTTGGCAATTTCCCAGAAACTATACGCATCCTTACAGAAGGTTTCACTTCCCAGAATCAGACGGTTCGGATACTTTTTCAGGTCATGTTTGTAGCGGAAAATACCGTAATTATAACCTGCGATATCCATGTTTGCGTAGGCATCCTTCGTCCTTAAATCGCATGGATAAAGGGTGGCACCGCACTTCATAAAGTAGTCTCCGACCAGACAGGCAAGAGTATTATAGAACTCGCTTCCTACCGGCTTTTTCTTCTTTTCCGGCTTGGAAGCAGCTGTCTTTTCTGCCTTGTCATCACTGTAAACGCCAAGTCCTATGGAGCTTAAGAAATTGAAGAAAATATTGATTCCGCAGGTAACAGGACGGGTGGAATCCAGGCTGTGAAGATAGTTTGTCATATCACCGGTAAGGGCAATTCCCTTCTTCTGGGCAGTCTCTGCAACCTCATTTCCTGTGGAGTACATAATCACACTTGGATGGTTGTAATCCTTGTCAACCATGTCTTTTAAATCCTGTTTCCACCAGTCAGCAAGCTGTCCGGCATAATCATATTTAGTCTTATGAATGTACCATACATCTACATATTCATCCATCATCAGCATTCCCACACGGTCACAGGCATCCAGAAGTGCCTTAGAGCAAGGATAATGTGCAGAGCGGACTGCATTGTATCCATTTTCTTTGAGAATACGCATTTTACGTTCTTCTGCTTCCGGATACGTACATGCACCAAGCACGCCATTATCGTGATGAAAGCATGCACCGCGAAGAATCACACGCTCTCCGTTAATGGTCATTCCTACCTGAGGATTCCAGATCAATTCACGGATTCCGAAAGTTTCAGTTACTTCGTCTTCACCGAAAATTGCTTTACAGGTATAGAGATTCGGGTGCTCTGTATCCCAGAGCTTTGCGTTTGGAACATCCAGCTGGAAGATGGCCTGGTATGCTGCTTCCTGATTATTTTTTTCCGCTTCCACCTGCGCCAATTCACTCTTCTGACCATTTTTTCCAGTCTGTACTGATTCATTTGGCTGCATGTTTTTATTATCTGATGATATTATTTTGTCATTGTTTACATTTCCTATTTTTGTACTTTCACCAATTACTCTAAGTACTTTAGAGCCCTCAAACTCAATCTTCAGGGAAACCTCTCCCGGCGAAGAAGTTTTCACAACGACCTCAATTCTCGCCGGATCATAGCTTAAGGTACGGATTTTCACACCGTTTACCGGAATATGTTTTTCTTCCCCAACATACAGATAAGCCGGACGGTAAATACCGGTTCCTGAATACCAGCGGCTGTTTGGCTGGTCAGCATTGCGCGCAATGACTTTGATCTCATTCTCTTTTCCATACTGGAAAAAGCCCTCTGTATCCACATAAAAATTGGTATAACCATAAGGACGGTAAGCCGCCTTTTTCCCATTTATGTAAACTTCACCATTGTGGTAAATACCCTCAAATTCAATGAGGACTTTCTTACCTTTATACTCCTCTGGCACAAAGAAATTCTTGGTATATTCGTAATCTCCACCAATATACCATCCATATTTCCCTCGCCGGTACTCTCCTGAGTACGCGGCTCACTCAGCATTGCGTCATGTGGCAAAGTCACCGGATAAGCTTCCTCATCCCTGGTAAGACACCTGCATATCCAATCCTTGTTAAAATCAATTTTCTGCATACAGTAAACTGCTCCTTTCTGAAATCTCTGTCCTTAAACCAACTACCTTTTCGGCATTCTCGTTCTGTTGACAGTTTACTGCTTTTTCCTATCTCTGTGGAAGAATTAGCGTGAACAGTCCTTTTTTTAGCGCTAATAACAGCCCACAGAACTTTATAAATCAAGTCTGTGAGCTGTCTTCTCTACCTTCAGCTCGTTCCCATCCCACACAATATGTACCTGTCCCTCAGCAACAGGCAATGTACAATCAAAGCTGTCGAAAAACTCAGTATGCGGTTCTACCACAAATTCTTTTCCGCCGACTCCAGTAAATTTCAGCCCCATGAAATACTTCGCCAGGAAATAGATCGGGCTTGCAGCCCAGGCATGGCAGAGACTTTTTCCAAAGCGGTCGCCGTACATATCGTACTGAGTTTCTACTGGTGCCTCCGGGTCAAACTCTTCCCAGAAGGTAACTGCACCGCGGTCCAGCATACCGCCCCAGTAATTGCGAATCTTATTTAGTACAAATTCCAGATTTCCGGTCTGGCAGAGCATATCCAGTTCAAAGAAGTTGAAATACGGAGTTGTAATTGCCGGAATTGCATCATTCTTAATTACATTTGCCAGAATTTTCTCCTGCTCTTCTTGTGTTGCAATGTGAAAAAGAATTGCAAAAATATTGGCATGACGGGTCACATTTCTCTTACCGGATTCAAAGGAATCAATAAATGCGCCTTTCTCCTGATCCCAGTATAATTTACGGATCTGCCCGATCAGTTTCTCATATTTCTCCATGTATTCCGGATTTTCTTCTCCAAGAGCCGCACTCACTTTCGCCATGGTCTGCCAGCATGCTGCGAACAGCATCTGCTCTGCACAAAGGGCACCAGTCTTATCCATGTCAGCCCAGTCAATGTAGATCCAGTCATTTTCACGACCTACAAGAAATCCGTTTTCATCCAGCTGACCCTCACAGAACTCCATAAGGGAGCACATTTTCGGATAAACCTGGCGGACAAATTCCAGGTCACCATATGCCTCATAATGATAAAGCACGCCCAGGATCCAGAACAGGGAATAGTCCATGATGGTATTGATATGTCTTGTCATAGGATCATTTCCACGTAGTGCTAAAAGAGTTCTCTGGTCAATATCAGGATCTGCCAGCAGATACTGATTTACAAAAAAGCTCTGGTAGGCGTCTCCAGACCAGATCCATTTGTCACGTTTCACCCCATCCAGGAAAAAGATACCGCTGCAAAGACGGAAGGTATGCTCCGCCACCTCCCAGATTTTATTTAGTTTCTCATCATTACACTTAAAGGAAGCGCGTTTCGGGAAATCTACATACTGATAGAATGCTGTGATTTCCACATCTTCGGCTTTGCAATTCGGAATGAATGCAAAACGGACTGCACAGCATGGGCATCGATTTGTAACCGGATTCGGCTGCCAGCTGTAGTAGCAGTGCTCAAGGTCAAGAGCTTCGTCCTCAGATTCACCGCAAAAAACCTCTAAATCCTCATCTTCGCTTGTACTGTCAACACAATTACTGCGTTTACTTTTCACATAAACCGCCGCCGTCAGTTCCGTCTCAAACTCTGCCAGCACGCCACCGTTTATCTCGCTGATTTTCACCGGCTTGCACTCTTTTTCTGTATATTCCCACACAGTAGGATTCTGTCCCGGCTTGGTAAAATACTTACACACTCCAACCGGCACTAATGGCTGGGAATAATCCTCTGCCTTCCATGTTTTATCAGAATGGATCACCTCACCCTGCACATAAGCGCAAGGAAATGCCTCCACACAGCCTGCATGAATAGAGATCCGCACCTTTCCAGGTGCTACTGTAATCTTCTTTCCAAATGGATATTTCTTCTCCCCATTCTCCCTGGTTACAAGCACATGACCAATCGCATTGGAAAATACAGTAAAACTGGTCTCCTGCTCCAATTCATAAGTCCGGCGGAAAGCCACACGGTTGCGGAAGCCCTCACTCTTCCAAAATGCCGGCCATCCAAAACCTCTCTCCACACGGCTGAAATTCTGCTTCATGGCATGATATAATTCAAAATCTCCCGGATACCAGATCCAAAATGTATTTTCCATTTCCGTTTTCCTCCCGTAAATTATTGCTGTTCACAATCTTTGAACAATAACCAATTCTCATTTCTTGTAAATCTACTCATAATTTAACTATAGTATAAAATGAATTTTCCCAATAGTCCACAACATCCCACGTTTAAAAAGCTACAGATTACGCTTTCGTATCACTCAAAAAGCTTGTCTGAATATTATTCCCTTATTTGTGATATAATATTAAGGGAATTTTTCCTTATTTTATTGTTCTTTCCCTTATTTTATGGTATTATTTAAGGGAAAAAGATAGGAGGTGCGAAATGAGAATCTTTAATTACTCCTCACTCAAAGAGCAAAAATGGGATTCAGACATCCTCGGGCTCGTTGCTGCAATATATAAAGAAGCTGGTAAACAGGAATTATACCTGAAACAACGCCCCGAAGAACTTGAAAAGCTTGTAGAAATCGCTAAAGTTCAAAGCACAGAAGCATCAAATGCCATTGAAGGCATAGTCACTACAAATACACGAATCCGCCAACTCGTCGAAGAAAAGACAACCCCCAAAAATCGTGATGAGCAGGAAATAGCTGGATATCGTGACGTGTTAAATATTATACATGAAAGTTTTGATGCTATTCCGATCACCCAGAATTATATCCTGCAGCTTCACAAAATACTTTATAGTCACATGAACAATCCAATTGCCGGTCACACAAAAACTGTACAAAACTACATTAGTGCCACATACCCAGACGGTCATGTTGAAACATTGTTTACACCACTTTCCCCATATGAGACACCAGAAGCTCTGGATAAAATCTGTGAAGAGTATAACCGGATAATCGGAAATATGGAAGTAGAACCACTAATCGCAATTCCAGTCTTTATCCATGACTTCCTTTGTATCCATCCCTTCAACGATGGAAATGGAAGAATGAGCAGATTGCTGACCACGTTACTCTTGTATCGAAATGGATTCTATGTTGGCAAATATATTTCTCTTGAATCTAAGATTGCCCAAAATAAAGATCTCTACTATCATGCCCTTGCAGAATCACAAACCGGATGGCATGAAGGGACGGAAAATGTCTTGCCTTTTATCAAATATATTCTTGGAACAATCCTGGCAGCATATAAAGACTTTGAAGACCGTGTAGCGCTTGTGGAAACCAAACTTTCTTCCCTTGAATGGTACGGCGTGCCAGCAAAAATAAAATCGGACGTTTTACCAAACAGGATATTCGCGAATTCTGTCCTACACTCAGTGACAGTTCCATCGAAAGTGCCTTACGCAAGCTGGTTACGGCTGGTGAATTAAAAAAAGAAGGGCGCGGAAAAAGCACGTGCTATTTCAGGTTAAATTAATCTACCACGCGCAGAACGTTCTGATTTTTATACAAACAAAGAAGGCGCAGCTTAAAAACAAACTTTTAAGTCGCACCTTTTTTGTTTACATCATTACATAAAAAATGAAAACCATATATTGCCAGAAACATGGGATTACCATAACCAGCGTCATCGATGGAACCCTTTTCAAATTCATGAATGCCGTGCATGTCAGCGCCAGTGACCACTGGTTTCATCTGAAAATATTGATTCCAATACCAGATTCGTCCACTGCTACCGATTCAAATAACAATAAAAAAAACAGCAGGAGTTCATTCTAACAAACGAACGCCTGCTGTCTTCTTGTTAAAATTAATTTCTGTAATGCTTCTACCCAACAGTTCCTACAACACAAACCCAGTTGTATTCTTCCCCTGCGCCTGAATATCCAGACAGCAATCTGCCACATGCTCCTGATTCAGGTCTAGAGAATAATTCACTTTCATGGCAATTTGCCCGTCACTTTCTTCCAATTCCAGATTCGTCGCTGAAATTCCCATTTCAAGAGTTCCGAATGGGGTGGTATAAAATGCCATATTACGCTTTCCCTGCTCGAAAACCATATGTGTATTTACCTGTCCTTTTTTTCGGACTTCCATTCCCCTGGAGGATATCTTGATATAATTTACAGTAGGATCTCCCTGCTCATCCAGCATTTCTTCATAGCGAAGATAATGACTACCGTTGCGGAAATAATACTCTCCCGGAACCACAATCTCGATTGGCTCATCACCTTCTGGTGTGTCCATCATATGTAAACCTTTTACGTGAATTAAAACTTCTTTTTCCATTGTTTTTCCATTTCTTTCTCTTTTTCAATATTTCTCAATATCAATCTTCTGCGTTTTCTCCACATCAAATGGCAGAATCGAATTGGCAAAGCCCTTGAATTTCTCTGCCAGATCGCTCACATAGAAACGATATGGGAAATCAGACTGTCCCTGTCCGGTGCTCTGCATATCCTGCTCTTTCAGAAGTCTGCCAAGCTCCAGTGCCGTCTCGTACGCCGGGTTCACCAAAGTAACCCCCTCTCCCATGATCTGTCCGATGGTAGAACGGAGCAGTGGATAATGGGTACAGCCAAGGATCAGTGTATCAATATCTTTTTCCTGTAGTTCCCTCAGATATCTGCTTGCAACTTCCACTGTCACCGGATCATGAGTCCAGCCTTCCTCTACCAACGGTACAAATAAGGGACATGGCTTTCCAATCACTGTAATCTCCGGATCGATCTTTTTCAGAACCTCCGCGTGGATTCCACTTCCAACAGTACCTTCTGTACCGATGATTCCCACCCGTTTATTTCTGGTAACCTGCGCAGCTACCTTGGCACCGGCTTCAATCACTCCAAGAATGGGAATGTCAAATTCTTCCTGAACTGCCTCCAGGGCAAACGCACTGGCTGTATTACAGGCCACCACAATCGCCTTCACCTTCTGCTCTTTCAGGAAACGGATTATCTGACGGGAATATCCTATAATAGTCTCTCTGGATTTGCTGCCATATGGAACTCTGGCAGTATCGCCGAAATACACGATTTTCTCTGCTGGAAGATTCCGCATGATCTCCCTTGCCACAGTAAGTCCGCCAATACCGGAATCAAACACACCAACAGGCGCATCTCTGTCTATTTTCATTTATCTATCTCCAAATTCATAGTCAAGCGATATTTGCAATCTGTATTTCATTTTAACACCAAAGGAGCGGCGGTGCAAGTGCTTGTACTACATCAAAGCGTTAAGTGTATCCACAATCCAGAAATGAAATCTTGGCTCTGCTTTCTGACCGTTCTCCGTCCTCGGTGCTTCCATAAAACAGAACTGGGGATAAATAGTTCCCCACCATGCAAGAAGGTTGGAAGTTTTATTAAAATTTTCACTGCATGGGCAAAGTAATACAGCTGTCAGAAGTGCTGCCGCTATATGATATTTGTTTTTTCTCAGACAAAGCATAAAAGTACCTCCCATATTTTTCTTAACAAAAGTATTCCCTGTCCCAGCCTGGAATAATCACATTCATACCCACTAGTTGCTTATTGCTTTTCATAGCCGCTCTGGAGCCTGTTTGAAAAATCATTCCCGCAATCTGCACGCCCTGGTACTTACCTGATTCGGCTAAAATTTCACTTCCAATTCCTTTCCATAAATTTTCAGTTCTGGCAATTCAGACAAAGCACCACGTTCATAAAACTCATGATAAACCTCACGAAGCGTTACTGCCTGTCCCGGGCTTCCATTTGGATTATTTTCCAGCAGCCCAAGAAGATACTCTCCCAGAGAAACGTCCTGAGGGCTTACCCAGGCTACTGCTTCAGATGCCGCAGCACAGCGAAACACATAAACATTTTCACCTATAGTCGGCTCCTGCTTCAGATACTCAAGAACCTGCTCACAACGCCCTCCATCCAACAGACTCTCTCCAAGAACCAGAATTTCCAGATGTCCCATATCCAGATATTTTTCCTGTGTCCGGCTGTATATATTTTCAATCTCACGGAAAGTTTCTCCCTGAATCGACGGAGCAGCATTCCCCTGGTCTTCCCCGTCTTTTTCCTGTCCTGTAGATTTTGGAAGATCCGGAATTCCGTAAGTCAGCAGATATTTCCCCTCTGTAATATCGGCTCCAAGTGCAAGCGGATACATGCGTTTCTCCGGTTCCACACCACCACAGCCGGCTAACAGAAACAATGCACTGACACACGCTACGGCAAGCTTCTTTTTCCACTTCTTTTTGCCTGTCATAAAAAAAATAATCTGAAGCACCAGCATTCCGGGCACAAAAATATATTTCAAATATAATGGAAAACTATTCCGGATTCCCCATCTTTCAATATCCCACACAGCTCCGGCAAAAACCAGAGTGGATATCCACAGCTTTCCAGTTCCCATATCTGCTTTTTCCACAATTAAATGACCATAATGCAGAAAACTTCCAATAGAAAATAAAAGGCTGTATAAAAGAAATCCCATCCAGAGGACATCAAATCTTGCCAATACATTCCCTGGAAGCTCCGCACCTGACAGAAGCGGCAAAATCGGGCAGCTTTCATATTTCAGGCGCCCCCATCCAAATACGGAAGGAAGCAGCAATTCCGTCAGAATAAGCAACATTCCCAAGGTAAAAACGGCAAAACTTACAGTTTTCCCTGTATCTTTACTGTTTCCTACACTGTCCAATGCAAAGGGAAGCAGCCCCAATCCGGAAAATGCACATATCACATCATATCCACTTTCCATAATTTTTCTTCCTGAGAAAGAGGAATTCCATACCATTTCCTGAAAATACTCCCATTTTCCCTGTCCCACAGCCAGGACTAACATAAGCATAACCGCTGCAAGTACCACGCCTCCTGACACTTCTCCCATTCTGCCTCGTCTCTGAATCCCCTTTTGTGTGCCCAGACTGCAAACCAGCAATGTGATCAGACATAGCCATTTTTTTCCTATACCTGTTCCCAGACTAACTGCAACAATTTCTCCCAGAAGGTTCAAAAGAAATGCGGCTCCAAAAATACAGTATATAAGAAAAAACAACGCTGTCAGCCGTCCCCACACCACACCGGCTGTTTTGCAGGGTCTGGCAAAAGCATAACGAAGACGGATGAGAAAAATCACATAAAACAGCACAGCTGCAAGGGCTGCTGCAGTCCCTGCCAGCCCGCCAAGCCCCAGAGTTTTTCTGTTTCCGAAAAGGCACAATATTAATGGTGCAATAAACGCAATCACGATCTGCCTGTAGAGCTGCCGCTGGGAGATTCGATTATTTTCTGCAAATTTCATTTATTCCTGCTACCTATCCTTCCTGTTTTTATTGCGGATTTTTTGCAGTCTCACTCGCTCATTTTGTCTGACATATGAAGGACGCCTCCATCTCTTTTTAAATGGCACTCTCACAATTTTGTTTCCAGTCCCATTATCCATACTTTGTTTGACAAAGGGCGTCAGATATGGGACTCCAAAGCTGAGAAGTCCTGCCAGATGTGATACTGTCAGATATACTCCGATCACAATTCCAAAAATCCCCAGATATCCTCCCAAAAACAAAAAGAAGTATTTAAGCATCCGAAATGCTGAGGCAAATTCTTCATTTGGGATTGCCAGAGAACCAAGTGCAGTTATTGCCACAACCATGACCACGATCGGGCTAACAAGATTCGCTTCCACAGCAGCGGATCCCACGATCAGTCCTCCCACAATTCCCATAGCATTCCCCAGTGCTCCCGGAATCCGCACACCTGCCTCCCGAATCAGTTCAAAAGATAATTCCAGCAAAACAAGCTCCGCAATGCTGGAAAATGGTACACCTTCTCTTGCCTGGGCAAAGGACAGAAGCATGTTCGTGGGAAGAATCTGCGTATGAAACCGGATCACCGCAAGATAAAGCCCCGGCAGCAACGTAGCTGCTGCCATTGCCACATAGCGCAGTATTCGAAGAAACGATGCCATTTCAAATCGGTTATACCAGTCCTCACTACTTTCCATAAAACTGTGAAAAACACCTGGTAAAATAAGCGCTGACGGAGAATTATCACAAAGAAGCACTGCTTTTCCATTTAAAATTTCCTGCGCCGCCCGATCCGGTCTTTCCGTAGTCTGATACTGTGGAAATGGGGAAAACCAGGAATCCTCCGTCAGCTGTTCCAGCATTCCGCTGTCCAGAATTCCATCAATTCGAAACTCTCCAAGCCGCTCTTTCACCTGCTCCAGAAATTCCTCCTGCACCAGATCTTTCATGTACACCATCTGTACCAGTGTATGTGATCTCTCCCCAATATAAAATTCCACTACCTTTAATCTGGTATCCCGTAGCCGCTTCCGGATCAGTGCCGAATTTATTTTCACAGAATCAGAGAAGCCTTCCCTGGAACCTCGCAGAACCTTCTCCATCTCCACTTCTGTTACCCCCATGCTTGGATAACCGGCACTGGAAATTTTCATAGCCTGGTCAAATCCGTCCATAAAGAAAACCGCGTTTCCGGCAAGCAGCCCTGCAAACACCTGCTCCATGTCAGTCAGCTTCTTTACATCCGCAATTCCCAGACTGTTATACTCCACAAATTCCTGCATCTCCCCAGGCGAAATCTCCCAGAAATGCCCAACCATTTTCCAATGGCAGAGTCCTCCAGCATCATATTGGAAGTCGCTACCTCAATATAGACCATCAGACAGTCAACCTTCCGCTCATCCCCCAGCCGCATCTTCCGGATCTGAATATCTCCACAATCTGCCAGACGTTCTCTTATATACCGTTCATTTGCTCGAATATCCTTTGAAATCATAACAATATTATCATTTTTATCCAACGCTGCTCCTCTTTTCCATTTTCAGGCAACAAAAAAAGACACTGGTTATCTCTCCCAGTATCTCCCATAAAAACAATTATATTCATTTTCTCTCAACTTCCCAAAAAGAGGAACGCGGGCAGGATGTGCCCGCTCCGCTCCCAGAAAACCACTCAGTTTACTCTTCTGCCCGAATCGCCTGAATAATTCCCATCCGCTGATTTTCCAGATGTTCAAAAGACAGCTCCTGTGCCGCTTTCACGTCCCGTTCCTTAATCGCCCTGGTAATTTTCTCATGCTCTTTCACCAGACGGTTTCTGGACTCATCCTCTTTCAAATATTCTACACGATATCTGTAGATCTGCTCGCGAAGATTATTCAGAACCTGCATCAGTCTTTTATTATCAGCAGCTTCATAAATTACCTCATGGAAATTCACATCCGCCTCAGCCATCTTTACCAGGTCGCCTTCCGCCGTACTGGTCTGGAAAACCTCAGCCGCCTGCTCCAGCTTCCGGATATCCGCATCTGTCATATTAGCACAGGCCTTCTCAATGGCCATATTTTCCAGAGTGATCCTGACCTCCAGAACGTCATTCAGATCCTTCTCTGTAATATTGGCAACCTGGGCTCCACGTCTCGGGATCATCACAACCAGCCCTTCCAGTTCCAGCTTACGCATGGCCTCCCGGATAGGAGTTCTGCTCACCCCAAGCTTCTCCGCAAGGGCAATCTCCATAAGTCTTTCGCCCGGCTTCAGTTCTCCCTTCAGGATTGCCTGACGCAATGTGTTAAAAACGACCTCCCTAAGTGGAAGATACTCATCCATATGCACTGTAAAATCACTTGTCATTTGTATTTTCCTCCGCTAAAAAACATCTGTGGCAAAAACAGTCTTCGCAAGTCTGCTCTCCCTGAGAACAGCTGCTGCCCGATCCATTTTCTCCTTATCATCAAAAATGCCAAATACAGTAGGACCACTTCCGCTCATCATGGCCTTACGTGCTCCGTTGCTCTCCATCAGATCTTTGATTTCCTGGATCACAGGATATTTGCTGATAATTCCCGGTTCAAATACATTTCCCATTCTGGAAATCATTCCATCAAGATCACCATTTCTGACAGCTGTCACCATACCATCGATATCCGGATGAACCACAACAGGATCGTCCAGTTTCAGGTTCTCATAAGCAGTCTTGGTTGAAACATTTACTCCTGGTTTTCCCACCAGAACATAGCAGTAAGGTACTCTGGGAAGTCTGGTCAGCTTCTCCCCGATTCCCTCTGCAAGAGCAGTTCCGCGCATCACACAATAAGGAACATCCGCTCCAACCTTCACAGCACGCTTCATCAGCTCTTCCTCAGAAAGTCCCAGTCCAAACAGGCGGTTCACTCCAACAAAAGCAGCTGCCGCATCAGAGCTTCCACCAGCCATGCCGGCTGCTACCGGGATAAACTTCTCCAGATTCATGGTAAGCCCCTCTTTTATATCAAACTCATCCATTAACATTTTCGCCGCTTTATATACAAGATTCCGCTCGTCAGTAGGAACGTAAGGAATGTTCGTGGTAAGGACAATTCCCGGCTCCTTTTTTTTCTCAATTTCAAGCACGTCATACATCTGTATGGTCTGCATGATCATACGGACTTCGTGATATCCGTCATCACGTTTTCCAACCACGTCAAGTCCCAGATTTATCTTTGCAAGTGCACGTAAACGCATAATTTCCTCCGCTTGTAGCTGCCGCTCACATAAAACCTCTGGCAGGCTCTAAGAGCAGCAGTTTCTTTGTACTTTGTATACAATTTTATCAATGCTTTTATTGTAAAATATTTTTGTATTTTTTTCAATACATTTATGCGAGGAAATTTCTCATTCTATATATATCGTTACTGTCCACAACGTGACCAGAGCATGTTTGAAAAGGTTTTCTCCAAATATATGCAGTAAACAGAAAGCAACCTTACCCTTCCACCTTCTTCACCAACAGCAGCGGCATTCCAGGCACAACTCTGTCCTCTTCCAGTTCATTCAGCTCACAGATTTCCTCCACTGTAGTATAAAATCTTTTCGCAATATCCCACATAGAATCCCCATTTTTCACCACATACACCGTGATTCCCGGCATTGCCTGGATTTTCTCCATATCAAGGGGACGCTCCTCCACTTTGCTTATGATCATCCGGTTTTCACACTGAAGCACCAGCACATTGAGACTGATCACAGCCTTCACCTCAATCTCATTGCTGTCGATCATAGACGTTGACAGCTGTTCCAGATCTGCCTGCAGAAAAAAGATACTGTCCTCATTGACCCCGTTTGCCTCAATTATATGGGAAAAAGGGATCATCCCATCAACGGAATAGAATGGCATTTCATCATTTCCTGTAATATACAGGATTTTCATAAATACAATTCCATCGGCCTGGATTCCATTTTCTACAATTTTCGTTTTCTCAACCTTTACACGTCCCTGGCTGTGACAGATCTGCAGGATTTTCCCCTGGCTTTCCTTCAGTTCAATACGGTCAGATATGCGGCATTTGGAGTCATTCCGTACCAGGAGGCTTTCCAGACACATCTCTTTTCCCTGAGGAATGCATTCTTTCAAAGGCGAGTACACATCCAGAATCAGGTCATGCTCTTCTTCGCGGTAAAGCTTCATGTCCAGTTCCAGCACCGTGTCTACACTCATTACCCGTTCTTCCCCATCGGAATCCGGTTTTACTTCAATGCTCTGATGCATAACGGAAAAGCCAATATTTGGAATCATCTCTCCCATACAACCAGTACACTCCACTTCCGTATTAAACGGAAGCACATACTCTGCCCACTGAAGCGGATTTTCCTCATCTTCTCCCGAATACAGGACAAAAACTGACAGCTCCCCTCTTGCCTTCACCACATTATCCTCTGGACGCAGATCCATTCCACGGACATCGATGGTATACCACAAAAGCTGTTCAATGTTCGGTTTATTGGACACTAAAGTCACTTCATCCTTAATCCGCATAGTGTCCTTTTTATGTACCATAAGACTCATTAAACGGACTTTCTTCCTTTTTACTGAAATTCCCTCCTCACTGATTTCCACCGGAAGCTGAATCCCTGCCATTTCATCTACCACTGCATAAAAGGTGACAATTGCTTTTATGTTTAGTTTTCGGGAATGAATCATGTGCACGCTGAGATCCTCAATCTCCCACTTCAGGCACATTTTATCCCCACTTGCAATCCCTTCCAGGTTCAAAGTCTCATCAAAAGGCAGTTTTGCCCCCAGACTGCTCACTTTCTGGTTTTCTTCCCCCACATAGAGAATATCCACGTTCAGGTTTCCGCTGATAAATGCCTTTCCTTCGCTAAGACGCACTTCATCCATGGAAACGTCACCCTTGTTCTGGATCAGTCGGCCCACATCCGGCTTTGCATCTGGTACATTATAATCTGTATCAAACGTTACCTGGCTGGCTGCACGGCTTTTTATCTGAAGCATCTGCACACTTTCTTTTCTTAATTCCACGATTTTCCACTCCTTTTTTCACCAGACTGCTATATTGCATCATTTTCGCTTTTTTCAGTAAAGCGTTCAAAAATCACAGGTTCTTTTCGGTATTCCGTCTTCACCACGATGTAAGGATAGGAAGGCGGACTGATCGTTATTTTCTCGTCTGATGGCCCCAGCAGCATTGTCCGGAAAAAAACAGCCTGGGAAGTCCACCCCAGTTCTTCCACGGAAATACTGTAACCTCCGCTCATTTGCTCCCCGTATCCTTTTACAAGAAACAGGTCTTTTTCACATTGATAGGTCAGTTGAAATTCATTCTTCTTTTTCTCCTGTATCAGGGCAGCCAGTTCTGCCGGTATCTCTTCATTTTTTACAATGGAATACTCCAGAGGCTTCCGCGGCTCTTCCTCAATGCGGATAAAATTGCATCCACTGATCAAAAGCAGTGACCACAAAATTACTCCCAGAAGAACTGCTTTTGTTTTTTTCATTCTGCCACCTCAGATGTCTCGTTGCTGTTCATCTGATGCTCAGCCTTTAAACACAGCAAACAGCAATCTCCATTTATTTTATTGTATGAGGAATAAAAAAGATTTATTGCAAGAATTTTTCAAATTACATATAATAGACATAAACAATATGCCAAAACATGCTTCCTACGCATGAGGCACAGATCAAAGAAAGGAAAATCATATGATTCGTTTTATTTTATGCGTGATCGTAGTGGTTGGATTCCTGATTTTATCCATTCCCATTCTCTTTGTAGAATGGATCATCGGCAAATTCAATCCTATGGCAAAGGAAATCAGCTCTCTTCGGATCGTTCAGGCAGTATTTCGTTTTATCCTGTGGATATCCGGTGTGAAGCTGACTGTTATCGGAGAGGAAAATGTACCAACTGATGTGCCGGTTCTTTATATCGGAAATCACAGAAGCTTTTTTGATGTACCGATCACTTATCCACGCTGCCCCATCCGTACCGGCTATATCGCAAAAAAAGAGATGGAAAAGGTTCCTCTGCTTTCTACCTGGATGAAACGTCTTCACTGCCTGTTTCTTGACCGTAATGACCTGAAGCAGGGACTGAAAACCATTCTCACTGCTATTGAGAAAGTGAAATCCGGCATTTCCATCTGCATTTTCCCAGAGGGTACACGAAACAAAAATGAAGATGAACTGGACATGCTTCCATTCCATGAGGGCAGCTTCAAAATTGCCGCAAAGACAAACTGTCCGATCATCCCGATGGCGATCAGCGGCTCCGCTGATATCTGGGAAAACCATTTTCCAAGAGTTAAGAAAACCCACGTTATCCTGGAATATGGCAAACCAATCTACATAGACCAGCTGGAAAAAGAGGACAAAAAACATCTGGGTGCTTATACACAGAATATCATTCATGAAATGCTGGTAAAAAATAAAGCGCAGTTATAATGCGTCAGCTTCCAACTAGAGCGTGTTTGAAAAAGGCTTTCTGCAAGATGTGCGTCACAATTTGTGGGAGATTTTGTCCGGATGAGGGCGTCGTAGCGGGCTACGACAACCGAATCCGGGCAAAATATACCGCAAAGTGGGGCGTGCAGATTGCAGGAATGCTTTTTCAAACACGCTCTAGCAGAACAGACCTTCAGGCTGTCCTGCTTGTTATTTTCAGAACCCTCCGGAAAAATCATTCCTGCTTTTTTCCCAGCTGTTTTCTCCTTACTTCCTTCGGCGATTCCCCATAAGCCTCCTTGAATTTTCGCAAAAAACCTTTGTAATTGGTAATCCCGTTTTTATCCAGAAGAAATGTTATATTTTTATCTGTCTCCAGAAGATCTGTGTGGAAATGCTCCATGCGGATCTGATTTACATAAGCCAGGAAGGTCTGTCCTGTATATTTGCGAAAAAGACGACAGAAATGCTCTGGTGTAATGGACAAAAGCCCTGCAGCATCGGCAAGGGAAATTCTTTCCCCATAATGTTCCCGGACAAATTCCATGCATAACTTCATCCGCTCCAAGTCTCGCAGAGTGCCGTGAGCGGTTTCTGTATCTTCCTCACTCCTGATTCCTTCTGTATAAAGAAAATAAAGTAAACGGTAAACAGCAGAAAGCACCAGAAGATGATAGCCTTCTTTTTTTTCTTCATAAAAGCCTGCAATTTTCCGAAATACGTCTCTCAACTGATCATACAGATCATCAGCCCGATTTGTAAACTTTCGATTCTCCCTCATCTCCACAAGTCCCTTTCCCTGCACATTCTCCAGTTGTTCTCCCTGAACACATGCGTCAGCTGATTTCGACCTTATAAGCTCCTGAAATTTCAGTCCCTTCCACTTTGCAGAAATTCTTTCCAGATGAACCGGCGGGATCTGTAAAAGATAATACCTGGCATCCTCATGCGTGTAGGTATAATGGATATCATTGGAATTTACCAGAAAAATATCCCCTTTTTCCAACTCATAACTCACATCATTAATAGATGCTGTAATCTCGCCGCCAAGCACATAAATAATTTCCAAATGCTCATGCCAGTGCGCCGGTAACAATTCATCCCAGGTATTTACATATGTAAAATGAATTTTCCCCAAATGATCATCCAGCACGTTTTCATATTCTGCTCTCATAGTATGCCTCACCTTCTTTTTTCACTCAAATTTCCCGACTTCCATAATACGCAACACTTATGCTGCAGGTTTAAAATCAAAATACAACATTTATGCTACAGGTTCAAAATCAAAATATACCATTTATTCTTTATGATAATATATAATATTTCATCTATAATATCAAGAAAGACCTATAAAAGAAGCAATAAACCATCTAGTACACCACCGCTTTTTCCAGTACAATAGCAATATCAAGGCAACTACACGAAAAAAACTTTCTAATTATAAATTTATCTACAGGAGGACATCCCACAATGAACAAATGGACCAGAGTTAAATTCCAGCCAAACCTTCCCCTTAAGGAAAGCGGCCGTGTTACCGCAAGCAAAGAACATATCCTTCTTTCCAAAGAAGCCGCCAAGGAAGGTATGGTTCTTTTAAAAAATGAGAAAAATCTGCTTCCTCTTGTTGAGGGCACACGCATCGCCCTTTTCGGTAAGGGCAGCTTCGACTATGTAAAAGGCGGCGGCGGAAGCGGTGATGTTATGGTTTCTTATGTACACAACCTTTACGACGGGCTGAAAATGCAGGAAGGCGCCGTTCAGATCTATGAGCCATTATCCGCATTTTACCGCACCGATATCCAGCACCAGTATGAAAAGGGTGCCGCACCAGGAATGACGGTAGAGCCAGAGCTTTCCCCAGAACTTGCTGACGGCGCAAAAGCATTTGCTGACGTTGCTGTTGTTGTGATCAGCCGTTTCTCCGGCGAAGGCTGGGACCGTTCCAGTATTGAATGCAACAACGAATTTAATCCATGGGATACGGAAACCACCATGCCGAAAATTTCCGGCGAAATTTTCCCGGATGGCGACTTCTATCTCACTGCCCGTGAGAAAGAAATGCTTTCCATGGTAAAAGAACGCTTCGATGATATCGTGGTAGTTCTCAACATCGGCGGAATCATGGATCTTTCCTGGATAAAAAATGACGACCGGATTTCCTCCGCTCTTCTTGGATGGCAAGGAGGCATGGAAGGCGGACTTGCCATGGCGGAGCTTCTCACCGGCAAAGGAAATCCTTCCGGTAAGCTGGCTGACACTTTTGCCGCAGACGTAAATGATTATCCATCCACTGCCAACTTCCATGAGTCTTTTGATTATGTAAACTATACGGAAGATATTTATGTAGGCTACCGCTATTTTGAAACTCTTCCAGGGGCACAAAAAAAAGTAATCTATCCATTTGGATATGGACTTTCCTACACCACCTTTGGCCTGGACACCATCGCTATGTGGGAAACAGAGGATCAGATTTTCGCTGAGGTTCAGGTAACCAACACCGGTAACCTGGCTGGAAAAGAAGTTGTCCAGATTTATTTCGAAGCTCCACAGGGACTTCTGAAGAAACCAGCCCGCCAGCTTGCCGCTTTTGCAAAAACCCGTCTTCTTCAGCCAGGCGAGACACAGCAGATCCGCCTTTCCTTTGCAAAGGCTGACATGGCTTCCTACGATGACCTTGGAAAAATCAAGAAATCCGCATATATTCTGGAAAAAGGTACTTATAAGTTCTATATTGGAACTTCTGTGCGCGACACCAAGGAGAGCATCCTAACAATGGAACTGGCTGAAAATGTAATCACAAAGCAGCTGACAGCTCATCTTGTTCCAACCAGCCTGAAAGAGCGTATGCTCTCTGACGGCAGTTTTGAGGAGCTTCCACAGTCTGCATGCAATGACATGAACGAATGCGTATTTGAGAAAATGGAGCCGGGCACTGAGGAAGGTATTACCCCTGCAGTCCGCTGCTGTGCACGTGGCACACTTTTCGACAACTTTGGCAGAAAGCAGTTTATTGATGTAGCAGAAGGCAGGCTTTCCCTGGATGATTTTATGGCACAGTTAAGCGATGACGATCTGATTCATCTTCTTGGAGGACAGCCAAACGTAGGTGTTTCCAATACCTTCGGTTTTGGAAATCTTCCGGATTACGGCGTTCCATCCATTATGACAGCAGACGGTCCAGCCGGACTTCGTATCAGCGGGGAATGCAGCATGAACACAACAGCATGGCCTTGCGCGACACTTCTTGCATGCACCTGGAACCCGGCTCTTGTTCAGCAGGTTGGACAGGCTGGTGCCGAAGAAGTGAAGGAGAACAATCTTGCTGTATGGCTTACCCCAGCAGTAAATATCCACAGAAATCCTCTTTGCGGAAGAAACTTCGAGTACTATTCCGAGGATCCGCTGATTGCCGGAAAGATGGGCGCAGCTATGGTAAAAGGTATCCAGTCCCAGCACATTGCAGCTTCTGTGAAGCATTTCGCAGCAAATAACAAAGAGACCAACAGAAAGCACAGCGATTCCCGTGTTTCCGAGCGTGCACTTCGTGAGATCTATCTGAAAGGTTTCGAGATCATTGTAAAAGAGGCACAGCCATGGACCATCATGTCCTCCTACAATGCAATCAATGGTCACCGCGCTTCTGAGAATCGCGAGCTTCTGGAAGATGTTCTCCGCGGCGAGTGGGGCTTCAAGGGCATGGTTACAACTGACTGGTGGACAAGAGCTGAACATTACAAAGAAATCAAGGCCGGAAATGACGTAAAAATGGGAACCGGTTTCCCCGAGCGTGTAAAAAAGGCCATGGAAATGGGACAGCTTGGCCGCCCGGAATTAGAGCACTGTGCAGGACGGGTGCTGGAGCTGATTCTGAAGATTGACTAATAAAGTGTAATCTCATATTTCACAATAATAAATTTTTGCAACTTATAATTAATTGCAGTTGGCCAATTTGCAAGCGAAGGATACTTCTTATCCGCAGACAGGAAAGTGGACGCGAGCACAAGTAAAACAATTGAATTTTAGTTATAAAGAAACCCATGGCAATTTTATTTCTGTTGCCATGGGCTTCTTATTTAGGCTCTGGAGCGTGTTTGAAAATACAATCCGAATTATTAATATTATATTTTATTTTCTCTCTGACAGATACATGTGCAGCCAGGGCACCGGCGATGTAATCTTATGAAAATTTTCTCTTGCAATTTCCCTCTTTTCCCCATTCTCCCCAAGAATCAACAGGCGATCTGCCATTGCCAGAGAATCCGATAAATTCAAAGATAAGATCACCACCGAAATCCCCTTATCCAGGAACTTTTCCAACATACTCCAGATAAACATCCTGTGAGCAAGGTCAGCGCCGCAGAAAGGCTGAATACAAAACAGAATCTCCGGTTTCTGCAAAAGTACTCTTGTATACACCAGCTGATACTTCTGCTTTTCACTCAGTTCCTCCACCGGCATTTCAAAAACGTCTGACCCTAATATGGGACTGTATTCATTCCGAATACTTTTCTGAAGACGTTTGTTGTGCCAGATTGAAGGAACTTTCTCTGTCAGACAAATACAGAGATTATTCATATAATCCAGTTCGGGAAAAATCATGGTTTTTGTAGTACGTTCCTGGATTACTGCAATCCTGCAATTTCCCGGAATCTCTGTCTGCTTCCCATTCAACAGGAGTTCTCCACTTTCCGGTAAAATATCTCCGGTCAGAATCTTCCGCAGCTCCTCCATTCCCCTGGCATCCATAATCTGTACGGCCAGGCATTCTCCTTTATGCACATCAAAGGAAAAATTGCAGGCAGCATCCTCTCCGTAGCCCTTCCACTGAAAAACAACCGGTGCAGCCTGCTTCCCTTCCCTTTTTTCCGTATGATAACGGACCATGTCGTTATATTCCGTCATGTAAGTTACGGACGGATCATTGAACAGCTCCTCTCTTTCCAGAATCTTCTGGATTCTTCCATTGGTAAACAGCGCACATCTGTCACAGATACTGGAAATCTCCTCCAGATGAGAACAGATATAAAGAAAAGAAAACCCTTTTTCCACATAATGACGGATAATTCCATGAAGCTTTTTCAACTCATCATCACTGACAAGAGCTCCAACTTCATCCAGCACGATCAGATGATATCCCATAATCACAGCCCGGAGCAATTCTACAATGATCCGCTCAAAAGTGGAAAGCTTCTCCACATCTTTATTAAGTGGAATGTCCATTCCGATATCTTCAAAAAAGGGCTTCATCTGCCGGTTCAGGATCTTTGTGCGGATCACCCACTGGCGAAAGCCGGGCGCAGTACAAAAATATTATCTGCAATATTTAAATTCCCTGCCAAAGAACTTTTCTCCTGGATAATGCTGATCCGGTTTGCAGCCTTATAATGTTCTTTCCAGGTATTTACCTTTTCCCCACCGTAATAAATGTAACCGTCATAGAGGGGAAGATTCCGCTCCAGAAGTTTCAGAAGAGCTGTTTTCCCATGACTGTTAACAGGCAGAAATCCCATAACCTCCCCCTGAAAGATCTGAAGGTTGAAGTCCTTCAGCTTCACAACCTCATCCTCTTTATACGTCACACGCTCCATTCTGAGAACTTCATTTCTCATACCAGCACACTCCTGTTTTTCACCTGTCTGTCGTCAGTAAGTATAGGGATGGTGATCTCCACATCTGTCCCTTCTCCTGGTACAGAATAAACGTGCATTCCATATTCATCCCCAAAGATCAAATGGATTCTGTTATTCACATTCACCAGAGCGATTCCGCCTTGTTTTTCTTCATTGTCGTGAAAAGCCTTGGTTGACTTGCCCAGTTTCTGGTTCAGCTTTGCTAAGGTCAGCTCGTCCATTCCCACCCCATCGTCTGAAATACGGATGAGCAGGCGATTCTTTGTACACTGAAAACGGATATAGAGATTTCCACCTCCAACCTTCAGCTCCACGCCATGAATAATGCTGTTTTCCAGAATCGGCTGCAACGTCAGTTTGGGAATTCTGCAATTCATGATCTTTTCATACTCTGCAATATCATAATCAATATGAAGCTGCAGCCGGTCCCCGAAACGATATTTCTGAATTCCGAAATAAGTCTCACAGTTATCCAGTTCTTCCTCCACAGAAACCAGATTCTCCACCTTGGTAATGGTGTAACGGAAAAATCTTGCCAGGCTTCTGTCATATCTGCAATGCTGTCCAGACCTGCAATAATGGCTTCTCCACGGATGCTTTCCAGTGTATTGTAAAGGAAGTGGGGATTGATCTGATTCTGCAAAGCCAGGTACTGGGCCTGTCTTTTGTTCAGATCCATATATTGGGGAGAACGCACAATGCGGTCTACCATTTTCATCTGCTTCTGGATGCTTGGAGTCAGGTTCAAGAGCTCCATATCTTCTTTTTCTGAAAAAATATAACCCTCCAGAAAACGATCCATCATTTTTTCACAGCGCATGTAAGGACGGTGGATCCAGAGCCAGAATACAGTTGGAAACAAAATTGCAAATATTGTTATAATTATGGCTATCCACCAGGGTGTTTCTCCTTTATATGCCAATAACAGCTGAATTACCGCCAGAATAATAAAACTCCCGAAGACTACCGTTCCCAGGACAAGCGCACGGTTGGATATGTATTTCAGTTTTTCTTTATATTTCATATTTGATTTATCCATACAATTTTCTATATGTAGAGGGTTTCACCCCTGCCGCTTTCTCAAAGGTATGTGTGAAATGTTTCGGGTCGTTATATCCTACCCTCTTGCAGATTTCTGTTACTGGAAGATTGGATTCCCGAAGGAGTAGCTTGGCCTGTTCCATTCTCACGTTGATCAGATATTTTGCAAAACCTTCTCCTTCTGTCTTCTTGAATAAGACACTGAAATAAGCAGTGCTAAGTCCCACCATCTCGCTGACTTCCTCTAAGGTCAGAGGATCACTGAAATGGTTCTGGATATATTCCTTTGCCTTGCGAACCGGGCGAATGGTATCATTTTCATAGCGTTCAGCCTGCTCCTGGATATATTTTTGCTGGAAATCCCTAAGACATGAAAAAATTTCCTCTATTTTTCCACATTTATCACACTGTTTACGGAATTCCTCCACTGTAGCAGTGCGCTCTGGAATCCGAATACTTGCTGCAAAAATATCAGCTGCTGCATACACCAGTTCGAAAATCTCGCTGCCCCGGATTTCTTTCGCCTTATTTACCGTATCCTGCAAATCATCTACTGCTTCTGCTGCATTCTGAATGCTGGAGATTTCTACAGCATGAGTAATATCACGAAGATACTTTTTCAGCAGCTCACTCTCCTGAATTTCTGAAGCTTTTCCCATACAGTCGAGAACCCGTCCATCCCCTTTTACCAGTCTTTCCTGGATCAGTTTTCGGGCTTCCTGCATAGAGTCTGCCAAATGCTCTGCCTCTTTGTATACTGCTCCAACTGCCATGGAAAAGCTTACATGCTGAAACATATTTTTCTGGATTTCCATCTGGGTAAGGCTGCTCTTCATGCTCCGGCGGATGGATTCCTTCTCACTTTCCGGGTAGTTAAGAATGCCGTAGCAGTAATCATCACGAATCAGAAGAATTAATTCGCGGCTGTCTTTTTTCAGATTTCGTTCCAGGACCTCACGTACTTTTTCCATAAGGATCTCACTGGAAGTGGAGCTGATCTCTCGTGCGCCAGCCAGACCTGTTGTTCCATCCATCCTGCCGCCAGAAATAATCTTTCTTCCATAATCCACTTTTACGCAAAACGCCTGGTACACTCCCTGTCTTGCTTTCAGATGATAAATGCTCGTCAGTGTGTCCTGTGAAACCGGCATATCCGGCTGATCCAGCAGCCTGTCGATCAGATTTGCCCGTAAATGGTCATCATCCCTTTTCGCCTTATTTACAAGCTCCTGATGATTCAGTTCCGACTCCTTGCGCTCCCCGATCTTTTTCTGCAATTTCTGCAGGGTAGCAGTCAGTTCCCCCTTGTTTACCGGCTTCAGAAGATAATGTCCCACACCGTAACTGATAGCCTGCTGTGCATACTCGAAATGGGCGTAACCACTGATTATGATTACTTCCAAAGCGGAATCCAGCTCCTTCACCCTTTTTACCAGCTCCAGGCCACTGCAGCCTGGCATGCGGATATCTGTGATCAGAATATCTGGCTGTGTCTGCCGTACCATTTCGCAGGCTTCTTCTCCGTTGTGGGCGACTCCCACCACCTTCATTCCCATAGAATCCCAGTCGATCAGTGCCTGGATCAGCTGGCAGATCCGCACCTCATCATCTGCAATTACTACCTTTAAAATCTCCATGTTCTCCGTCCCCATTACATAATTACTGTGAAGAAATTTCCCCATTTTTTTTAGAAACTCTCTCCACTTTTTCTTACTTCTAATGATAATCCATTTCAGCATTTTAAGCAAGAAAACCGCCGGAAAAACCGACGGTTTCTTGCTCCTTATAATTACTGTCCCAGCCGTCATCATATCCATGACGTTCCATGAACAATATTCCTTTTATTTCAGATTATTTATCAGAATCCTTTGTGATCACAGATACACCTGTATCTGTAACTTCTCCGCCGAGCTCCTCGCCGTTGATTGCTTTTACAGCTGCTTTTACGCCTTCAGATCCCATAACATCCGGGTTCTGAGCCATTGTGCAAAGAAGATATCCGTCGTCGATCAGATTCAGGATCGCGTCAGATTTATCAAAACCAACACCGATGATGTCAGCGTTTCCAGCTGCTTTGATGGCATTTCCGGCACCAGTTGTGGAACCTTCGTTACATCCAAAGATACCAACAACGCCCTGTGTAATGTAGTTCTCTGCGATACTCTGGGATTTTGCAGCATCACCTTCGCCGTACTGGGTTTCCATGATTTCGAAGTCTGTGCCGTCAAATGCTGCGCGGAAGCCTTCCTCACGGTTTACGCAGGAATCAGTAGCTGCGTTTACATTAATGACACCGATTTTTCCGGATGTAATACCAGCATCCTCAAGAGCCTTCTTCATCTCTTCTCCTGCTGTTGTTCCAGCTGCTTTGTTGTCTGTGGAGAAAGTAGCTTCTGCCTCGACATTTGCAGGGGAGTCAACATATACGATCTTAATTCCCTGGTCTTTTGCTTCCTGAAGTGCGGAAGAAATAGCGTCTGGTCCATTTGCAGCAACCATGATCGCGTCATAGCCGCCTGCTACTGCGTTGTTTACACACTCGATCTGCTGGGCATCATCCTTTGTGTTCGGGGACATAAAGTCAACTGTTACACCAAGCTCTTTAGCCTCTTCCTGAGCACCTTCGTTCAGGGTGATCCAGTGCTGATCAATAGAATCCATTGTAATCAGCGCAATTTTCTCTTCGCCTGTAGCCTTAACATCATCTGATGCATAAACAGTAGCTGCTCCAAGGGAAGCGATCATAGATACTGCACATACCATAGCTAAAAGTTTTCTTTTCATTGTAAAAATCCTCCTAAAAATTATTTTTTATAACTACCCGCCTTCTCCATTTGCGGTTTAGTTTCATGAAATTATTTTGCATTTCCCATATTCAGTTGTCGATTTCATTTTCCTGTGAAAAATACTGTTTTCTTGCGGTTATTTTTTTCTGTGTTTGCCAAACTGTCCGTTTCTTACAACTACATCCAGCAATACGGCTGCAACTACGATCACGCCGATTACAACTCGCTGGATACCAACCTGTGCACCGATCATGTTCAGACCATTTTCCAGTGTCTGCCAGACAGCTGCACCTGCGAAGGTTCCAAGAAGGATTCCAGTTCCTCCAAGTGGGGAAACGCCACCGATTACGCCGGCTGCTACGCCGTACATCTCGTACATGTTTCCAGCTTCCATATTTCCCATACCAGCCTGTGCGCAAAGGATAAGTCCAACTACACAGGAGCATACGGAACTTACCAGATAAGTCTTTACTGTGGTGGAAACTACGTTTACACCAGAAAGCTTTGCTGCGTCCACATTAGAACCGATTGCGTAAATATGACGGCCTGTACGTGTCTTGGATAAGATAAAGAAAAATATAACAAAAATAACAAGTGCGATCCAGAATGTGTTATAAATGCCAAGTGTTTTACCGTAATAAAAACAATTTTGGAATGCATCAGCCGTTTCTTTTCCAACACCTGTTGCAATGGCATCTGTGTTTCTGTTTCCGTTTACCATGTAGGCAATTCCTCGTGCTACGAACATGGTTCCAAGCGTTGCAATAAATGGAGGAAGTTTAAACTTTCCAACCAGATATCCGTTTACTACACCAACTACCAGACAGGCAATAAGTGCGATCACAATTGCAAGGAATGGTGCCATTCCTGTTGTCATTAAGGTGGCTGCGATCATGGCGCTCATTCCGACCATGGATCCGATTGACAGGTCAATGTTTCCAGTGATCAGTACGTAACTTTGTGCAATACCGATCAGCAGGTACTTGGACATGGAACGCAGCAGGTTCAACATATTCTGTCCTGAAAAAACCGCCGGGTTAATGATACCAAATGCGATATAAATAATGATCAGCCCCACAAATGCGGTAAGTGCTGCCCCCATTCCCCTGATTCCCAATAATTTCTTTAAGGGGCGTTGCTGTTTACTATTCATTTTTACTTCCTCCCTCAGTTTCCTTAATACTCTTGTTTTCAAAGGATGTTGCCATTGTAAGGATCTCGTCCTGGGTGGCTTCCCTTGCTGAAACCTCACCGGTGATACGTCCGTCACACATTACGATGATACGGTCTGCAATTCCCATGACCTCCGGCATTTCAGAGGATACAAACATAACTGCAATTCCCTGTTTTTTCAGCTCATTCATCAGATTGTAAATTTCTACCTTTGCACCAACATCAATTCCTCTTGTTGGCTCATCGAAGATAACAACCCGTGAATCTCTTGCAAGCCATTTTCCAACAACTACTTTCTGCTGGTTTCCACCAGAAAGATTGCCAGAATCAATTTCTACGTTCGGTGTTTTGATCCGGAGATCCTTCACTGCTTTTTCGCAAAGAGCATCTTCTTTTCCTGAGTTTATCACACCTATCTTATTGCATACAAGGTCAAGATTTGGCAGTGCCAGGTTCTGGCGAATACTCAGTTTCGTACACAGACCGTCTTTTTTACGATCCTCAGGAGCAAGTACAACACCGTTTCGGATAGCATCCATTGGACAGTTGACTTCAATTTTTTTACCATCCACATAAAACTCTCCGCTGTCTTTCGGATCAACACCGAAGATGGCTCTTGTAGTCTCCGTTCTTCCGGCTCCCATCAGTCCCGCAAATCCTACAATCTCACCTTCATATAAAGAGAAGTTGATATCGCGGACCATTTTTCCGGCATTAAGATTTTTCACTTCAAAAACCTTCTTGCCTTTCCTGCATTCCACTCTCGGGAATTTTTCTTTGATTTCACGGCCTACCATATTTTTGATAATGTAGTCCATGTCCATATCTTTGAAATTACCGTCTGTTATGTATTGTCCATCTCGCATGATGGTAACTCTGTCCACGATATGGGACAGTTCTTCCAGTCTGTGTGAAATATATACAATTCCTCTTCCTTCGTCCCTCAGCTTTCGGATGATACGGAAAAGATCATCAATTTCTTTTGCTGTCAGAGAGGATGTAGGCTCGTCCATGATCAGGATCCTTGCATTGATGGAAAGTGCTTTTGCAATTTCAACCATCTGCTGTTTGGATACTGGCAGATCTCCTACGATCTGATCCGGACTGATGTCGATTCGAAGATCGTCCAGAACCTTCTTGGCTTCTTTCCGCATCTTCGCATTATTTAAGGATAAACCACCTTTTACTTCTCTTCCAAGGAACATGTTCTCCGTTACTGTTAAGTGCCTGCACATGTTCAATTCCTGATGGATAATGGCTACTCCTGCTTCCTGGGCCTGCTTTGGTGTCAGGTCGTCATAGGATTTTCCGAAGATTTCCATCGTTCCTTCATCTCTGGTATATACACCGCTGAGGATTTTCATCAGGGTTGATTTTCCGGCTCCATTTTCCCCAAGCAGCGCCATGACTTCTCCAGAACGCAACTCAAACTTTACATGATCCAGGGCCTTTACGCCCGGGAAGCTTTTGCTGATATTGTTCATGGAGACAATGACCTCATTCATTCCATTCCCTCCTCATTTATTTGTTTTTGCTTTCCTTTGTTGATATTATCTTAACTCATACGATGGGGTTGGGATAGAGGGGGAGAGTTTGGGTTTATGGGGGTTTTTTTAATGTATGAAGTGTATGTGTGTAAAAAACAGGATCCTGTTTTCATGCAGGATCCTGTTTTTTGTGAATATGAATATGTGTAATACCTCCGATTATTTTCGGATGGAATCAACCAGTTTTCGTGCTTCTGCTGTCAGGTCTCTGATCTTGTCAAATTCTCCGTTTTTTACAAGCTCTCCTTTTACCATCCAGCTTCCGCCGCAGCATATAATTTTGTCGAAAGAAAGATAATCTTCCAGATTTTTTGCATTGATACCGCCAGTGGGCATAAACTTAATTCCCACATAAGGTGCGGCCATAGCCTTGATCATGGCAACTCCGCCTGCCGGTTCTGCAGGGAAAAATTTTACAACTTTAAGGCCTCTTTTTACTGCCTGTGCGACCTCAGACGGTGTGATGCAGCCTGGAAAAACAGGAATTTCTTTTTCCAGACAGTAATCTACGATCTCCGGATCAAATCCAGGGCTTACAATAAACTTCGCACCGGCTGCAACAGCTGCATCTACCTGCTCTCTGGTAAGAACGGTTCCTGCTCCTACAAGCATCTCCGGAAACTGTTCTGTCATCAGACGGATAGATTCTTCTGCTGCCTCTGTACGGAAAGTTACCTCTGCACATGGAAGTCCACCTTCAACAAGTGCCTTTGCAAGGGGTACTGCATCTTTTGTATCTTCCAGCACAACTACCGGAACAACACCAAGCTTCTGAAACTTTTCTGCTATATCCATCATTTGAATTTCCTTTCGTTATCTTTTTATATCAAAATTCATTTCCATCACATGTCTGATCAAGGAAACATCATCTGTAATATTTCCGTCACCATGAATGGTATGCTTCACTGCACTGGCTGCAACACCAAAGTTCACAATATCCTCCGGTGTATATTCATTCATCAGTGCATAAATAATACCGCTTACAAATGCATCTCCACCTCCAACACGGTCAAGAATATGGAAGGTAAGCCGTTTGCTTTCATAAATCTTTCCGTTTAACCAGAGATAAGCCATAAGGCTGTTCTCACTGCAGCTGTGTGCAAAACGCACATGTCTTGCAATGCATTTGATATTCGGATATCTCTCTGCAAAGGCCCTGAAGACTTTTTTCTGCTGTTCACGGTCCGGCTGGAAGGGAACACCATCCTTTACATCACCTGCTGTATGATCTTCTTCATTTTTCCAGATATGGTAAGGCTCAATTCCAAAGAGAACATCTACGTATGGAAGGCAGAGGGTACAGAAATCTCTTGCTTCCTCCCAGTTCCACAATGTACTTCTGAAATTTCCGTCAAAGCTGACGGTCATGCCATTCTCCTTTGCTGTTTTCAGGCAGGTCAGGATCAGTTCACTGCAGCTTTTTCCAAGTGCCGGAGTGATTCCGCTCAGATGAAGCCAGGTGTATCCTTCCAGAAGTTTCTTCACATCTGTTTTGCTGAAATCATACTCTGAAAAAGCACTGTGTTTTCTGTCATAAACGACTTTACTCGGGCGGATTCCGTAACCCGTCTCCAGATAATAGGTTCCAAGCCGATGTGTCGGTGTCTCTTCTTCTGTTGAATAAACTACGCTGTCGCAATTTACGTCATTGCTTCGCAGCATACGTACAGCACTTTTTCCAAGACTGTTTCCCGGAACTACTGTAAAGAATGAGGCATCTACTCCAAGATTTGCAAGGGAGAGGGCCACATTGGCCTCACTTCCCCCATATCTTGCCTCAAAAGATGTTGCTGTTCTGATTTTTTCATAATCCGGCGGAGTCAGGCGAAGCATGATCTCGCCAATGGTAATAAATTTATGCTTCATAATCAATACTCCAGATAAGCTCCCTTCATTGGACTTGCAGCATGCTGGCTGAAAAGTCTCAGGACACCTTTTTTGTATTTCATTTCACGTGGTTTCCAGTTTTTACGTCTTTCTGCAAGAATCTGGTCAATTTCCTCCATAGACTTACGTTCTCCTGCAATTCCGATGATGTTTAGTTTTCTTTTCATAACATCGATTTCGATAAGATCGCCTTCTTCCACAAGTGCGATCGGGCCGCCATCAACAGCCTCCGGGCTGCAGTGTCCGATAACCGGACCGGTAGATGCACCGGAGAAACGTCCGTCTGTGATCAGGGCAATGCTCTTTCCAAGTTCCTTATCACTGCTGATTGCCTCAGAAGTATAGAACATTTCCGGCATTCCGCTTCCCTTTGGTCCCTCGTAACGGATGAAGACTGCATCACCCTTCTGAACCTTATGTTTCAGAACTGCATCCAGACATTCTTCTTCGCTGTCAAATGGTCTTGCGCGGAGAACAGATTTAAACATTTCCTTCGGGCATGCAGTGTGTTTGATCACGGCACCTTCCGGAGCAAGGTTTCCACGAAGGACTGCAATGCTTCCATCTGTTCCGATTGCTTTGTCATATGGACGGATGATGTCTTCCTTCGTAACATTTACATTGTAACGTTTGTTAAACTCCTGAAGCCATTTATCACATTTTTCATAGAATCCGTTGTTCTTCAGTTCTTCCAGGTTTTCTCCTAATGTCTTTCCTGTAACAGTCATGACATCCAGGTGAAGATGCTCTTTGATCTCTTCCATGATTGCCGGTACACCACCTGCATAATAGAAGCACTCTGCAGGCCAGCGACCTGCCGGACGTACATCCAGAAGATATCTTGCATTTCTGTGCAGCTTGTCAAATGTATCACCAGTGATCTCAATGCCAAATTCATGAGCGATTGCCGGAATATGAAGCAGGCAGTTGGTGCTTCCTGAAATTGCAGCATGGACAAGGATTGCATTCTCAAAGCTGTTCATAGTTACAATGTCAGAAGGACGCATGTTTTCCATCTGAGCAATTCTCACTGCCTGTCTTCCTGCCTCTCTTGCAAAGTCAAGAAGGTCAGGGCTGGTTGCAGGCATCAGGGCTGTGCCTGGAAGTGCAAGTCCTAGTGCCTCTGCCATAATCTGCATGGTAGATGCAGTTCCGATAAAGGAACATGCGCCACAGCTTGGACACGCATTGCATTTTGCCCAGTCAAGCTTCTCTTCATCAATTTCGCCACGCTCAAATTTTGCGCTGTACATTCCAAGCTGCTCCAGGGTCAGCATTTCCGGTCCGGCATTCATGGTTCCACCTGGAACAAATACGGAAGGAATGTTTACTCTGGCAAGTCCCATCAGATTTCCCGGAACACCTTTGTCACAGCTTGAAAGGTATACACCTGCGTCAAAAGGAGTAGCATTTGCATGGATCTCGATCATATTGGCGATCATCTCACGGCTGGCCAGACTGTAGTTGATTCCATCTGTTCCCTGGCTTTCACCGTCGCAGATATCGGTACAGTTATAACGTGCTCCGAAACCGCCTTCTTCTGCGATTCCTTTGCGGACTTCTTCTACAAGGATATTCAAATGTCCGCTTCCCGGATGGCTGTCACCATAGGTGCTTTCAACCATAACCTGGACTTTTCCAAGATCTTCTTTTGTCCAGCCTGTTCCAATGCGCAGCGGATCAAGCTCCGGTGCAAGTTTCTCATTTCCTGACTTTTTAACTGCATGATTTTTTCCTCCATTTTTTATTCTCTGATAAGCTTTAAACTTTCCAGTGTTTTCCTGAGTTTCTCTTCGTCCTCTTCTTCTGCTCCAAGTTCTACATCATCAAATGTGGGAAGACTGAACACCCCCAGCATTGATTTCGCATCTACAATATATCTTCCACAGATCAGATCTACATTTTTCTCACATCCTGATGCAGCCTGCACCAGATGCTTGGCATCACACATATCTCTTAAATAAACCGGTATCTTTATCATTGCGTCCTGCCTCCTATGCAAAGATTGAAACAATAAAGCTTACAATAAGTGCCGTAACACCGATCAGTGTCTCCATGATCGTCCAGGATTTCAGGGTTGTCTTTTCGTCGATCTCAAGGAATGAGGTTACCAGCCAGAAGCCTGCATCATTCACATGGCTCAGTGCAGTTGCGCCGCCACAGATTGCACAGCACATAGCAGCTCTGTAAAGCATGCTGGTATCCATTACAGCCGGCATGGTTGCCATAATTCCGGATGCCATTGTCATCGCTACAATTGAACTTCCTACAGAAGCTCTGACCAGAAGTGCAATGAGAAATGCGATCAGGATCAATGGAAGCCCACTCTTCTCCAGCACCGGTCCGATAATATTTCCAAGGCCGGAATCCTGAAGCATCCATCGGATCACTCCACCGCTGGCAATGACCAGAAGAATCATACCTACCGGTCTGAGTGAATGATCCAGGATTTTCTTTAACTGGGCTCCTGTAAATCCTCGTTTGATTCCAAGGAAGTACATAGATGCCAGCGTTGCAATGGTTAATGCAAGGAATGGTTTTCCTATGAATCCCAGAACATCCTTTACTCCTTCCGGAAGCGGCATATACTTGGATAACGTGCTGAGAAGAATCAGAACCAGTGGAATCAGTATCACCCCTAAGACCAGTCCAAAGGGCGGAAGGTCTTTTCCATCGTCTTTAATCTCTTCCACATTTGCCGGAAGCTCTGTGTAAATCTTATTGCCAACAAAGCTTCCCCAGAAAATTCCGGAAACCATCATACAGATCAGCGCTGTCGGAACTCCTACCATGATCATGGTTCCCAGATTCACGCCAAGTGCATTTGCCACAAGTACCGAGCCAGCAGACGGCGGAACAAAAGCATAGCCACTTGCCAGACCGGAAAGAAGGGGAATCGCATAATACAGGGTGGATTTTCTGGTCTGTTTCGCAACGCTGAACACCAATGGGATCAGCACCACAACACCAGCTTCAAAAAATACGGTGGTACCAATTACAAGTCCTGTAAGTCCAAGTGCCCAGCCGGCTTTTTTCTGACCGAATTTACCGATCAATGTCTCTGCGATTCTCTGAGCTCCTCCGCTTACCTCCAGGATTCCACCAAACATGGAACCCAGGCCTACCAGAAGCGCAATTCCCTGTAGTGTCTTTCCAACACCTTTTTCTACCGTGTCCGAGATCATCGTAAGCGGCATTCCTGCTCCCGCTCCAATGATGATTGCGGAAATCATCATTGACAGAACCGGATGAAGCTTAAATTTGATGATCAGTACCAGCAGAATCACAATTCCCACCGCCGCCGCGATCATCAGTCTCATTGGATCTGCCGCAAAAGTTGTTTCTTCCATTTTTCCTTTTACCTCCTTGATTCATCTGATGTCTTACAATCTTTCAATGAATTCATCTGACCTTTTCTGTGGCTTTTACGTAATTTTCCCTTTAGTTGCTGTCTTTTTCCTTTGAATTCATCTGATGTATTTATAGTATATTCTATTCTCCAAAAACGCAATACGGAATTTTATCTAAAATTTTGTATTTATTTTTGTGCAATTTAGCATTTTGACATTGATTTCAAAAAACATTATCATAAGATACAGGAATTATCACATCAGAAATGGAGCAAATCATATGATGAATTTGTTATCAGAAGAAAAAAGTCTTCCTCAAAAAATATCAGAGGACATTATTGCACTTATTTTAGAAGAACACTTACAGCCAGGAGATAAATTACCGAATGAAACTATTCTCTCAGAACGTCTGAATGCAGGAAGAAGTTCTGTCCGGGAAGCCATGAAGCTTCTCGCATCCCGAAATATTGTTACAATCCGACAGGGTTCTGGTACCTATATTGCTTCTTCCCCCGGAATGGTGGATGACCCACTAGGCTTTACCTTTATCGGCAATAAGCAAAAGCTGATCAATGACCTTCTGGAAGTGCGCTTCCTCCTTGAGCCCCCTATTGCTGCAATGGCAGCCACACGTGCCGATAAAAAAGACATAAAAAAAATCACCGCGCTTTGCGATGAAGTAGAAGACTTATTAAAAAAACATGAAGACCATACACAAAAGGATATAGATTTTCATGCAGCCATTGCTTTGAGCAGCAAAAACGTTGTGGTTCCAAGACTGGTTCCTGTGATTAACAGCTCAATCCCTCTGTTTGTAGAGACCACCAGAGGTACACTGCTGGAAGAAACCATCGAGACCCACCGTGAGATTGCGGATGCCATTGCCGCTCATGACCCGCTCCGCGCACAGGATGCCATGTATCTGCATCTGGTTTATAACCGTAAGAGAATTCAGATGATTGGAAAGTGAAACCAGAGAGCCAGAGCGTGTTTGAAAAAGGCTTTCTGCAAGATGTGCGTCACAATTTGTGGGCGATTCGCCCGGATGCAATTACACGTTTATATTGCCAGGTAGCCTTTATTACAAGGCTACCTGCAATATCTCTCTAAAAACACAGCTGCACCATCTTCATCGCAGTCTGATGTTATCTCATCTGCTGCACACTTTACACTTTCTTTCGCATTTCCCATTGCAACTGCCATATGAACCTGTTCGAACATTTCCAGATCGTTCTCAGATCATTATAATTTACATATTTGAAAGAATTGCGTAGCATATGGATCACACATCTCTGCCTGCGGATAAACTGCCTGAATAGCTTCTTTAAAACCCGGAAGACCATCCACGCAGAAGAAAAGGACATCTTTTACTCCGCGGTTCTTAAGATCATTAAGCATCCCAAGCCAGAACTTGCTGGTTTCATTTGCGCCTACTGTGATGCTGAGGATATCTTTGTATCCCTCCACTGTAACGCCAAGAACTACCTACGCAGCACGACTCAGGATCCTGCCATCCTCACGTACTTTATAATGAATACAGTCCATAAAGACAAACGGATAAACCGGGTTCAGAGGACGGGACTGCCATTCCTTAACCTGAGGAAGTATTTTGTCTGTGATCTTGCTGACCGTTTCAGCTGATAGCTCAATTCCATAAAGATCCTGGAGCTGGTCGTGGATGTCACGTGTACTCATACCACGGGCATATAAAGATATCACTTTTTCCTCAATCCTGGAAATATCTCTCTGGTATTTAGGGATGAGTTTTGGTTCAAACTCACCGTTACGGTATCTTGGTACGTCGATTTGAAATTCACCGTATTGACTCTTTAAGTTTTTTGTAGAATGACCATTTCTTTTATTGTCTGTCTGTAGATCTCCCTTATGGTTTTTCTCGTAGCCAAGAGTTGCATCCAGTTCTGCCTCCATCAGCTCCTGCAGGATATCCTTGAAACGGTCTTTCAGAAGCGTGTATATATCTGCAACGCTATTAATGTTGTTTTCTGAGATGATCTGTCGAATTTGTTCTTTTGCAACTGCCATAAAAAATACAAACTATTTTACACTACCTGAGACTTTGATTAGTGCGACAGCTCTTTTTTAAAATCATATTCCAACATCGCTTCTGAATTATCCATCATTTTATTCAGAGTTCCTCATTCTGGAAGCTTCACATTATTCTTTTCCTGACATAACATTGCCAAATAACACTGTATTCTTAATTAACAACACCAGGTTCAATAAACCCCTCCCCCAGTACCTCATTTGAATCCATAATGACAACAAAAGCTTCAGGATCTATCAACAATACATTTTTTCGAATAATATACAATTCTTTATTATTACAAGCACAAAGCACTATTTTCTTATGATTATGTGTATAACTGCCTTCCGCCCAAAGAAATGTTGCCCCTCTTCCTACTTTTTGTGCAATCATCTGAGCAATTTGCTCTGGATAATGCGAAATAATCATCGTCATTTTTCCTGCTGAAAATCCATTCATTACTTTATCTATAACTACCGATATTAAGAAAGTAATTAAAATTCCAAACAAAAGACTGTCTGCACTTTTTGACACTAGGCATACTCCCAAAATAATAACTGACGAATCAAGAATCAATGTTAATGAACCTAAAGAAAGATGGGGAAATTTTTTTCGCACAAGCATAATCATAAAATCAGTCCCACCGCTTGATGCATTTCTTGTATACATTAGAGCATAACCAATTCCTGATAAAGTCGCTGTACACAAAACTGCCAGAAGCGTTTCTCCAGTATATCTTGGAAACAATGGTGCAATATAATCTGTAAAAAAAGCAACACTTGCAATACACAGTATAGACTTTTCCAAAAATTCCCGTCCTAGTATTTTCCATGAAATAAGAGCCATCGGTATATTTAAGCAAACCACAGTCATACCTATAGGAATCCCAAATAAATGATAACCTATCAACCCTATCCCAGTAAACCCAACCATAGGAAAAGAAAATGCCGATGCAAAATTATATGTTGCAATACCAATCAGAAAACCAGAAAGTAAAAAAATCCCCAGATCCTCTAATTTTTTTTTAACCTTTTTCTCTAATTTCATTACAAGCCTCCACGTATTCTAAAAGAGCCGGAAACCACATTCAAGGCTTCCGGCTTTTTGTTTAATTACTGTTCACATGCTTTACCACATTCATTCGCGGACTGATATATTTAAATTTATCACCTCGCAGCACTGACTTGGTTCGATGGAAGGGCTTATCATATTGATCATACACAATTTCTTCCATCAATAAACAAGGTGTCCCTGTTTTTACTTTCAACTCCGCTGCTTCTTCTGGCGTAGCCTCGCACACACTAATTTCCATCACTGAGTTTCCAGACTGCAGTCCATACTTTTCAAGAAGGATCTGATACAAAGATGCATTATTCAAATCTTCCACAAGTATATTTTTCAAATGTCCTGGAAAATAAAGCTTTTCCAGCATAACAGGTACATCATCTGCTGTTCGCACACGCTCTACCAAAATAACCATTTCACCATTTTCTAATTTTAACTGCTGCCGATCTCTGTCTTTTGCCTCCTGAAGTGTGCATTTTAACGTCTTGCCTCCTGGAACTTTGCCATTACGTTTACAGAGATTGGTAAAACTATTTGGGCTTGAAAGATCCTCTGTCATCTTTTCTTCCTGCACAAATGTTCCTTTTCCCTGTTTTTTCGCCAGAACGCCCTCTTCCACCAGTTCAGCAAGTGCTTTCCGAACAGTCATTCGACTAATTTGATATTTTTCACTTAATTCCAATTCTGTCGGAATTTTCTGATTTGCTTTATAAATTCCCTCTTTAATTTCCTGAAGAAGCAAGTCCTTCAACTGTTTATATAGCGGAACAATACTCTGCGGATCTAATTCGTTCATAATGCACCTCATTCATCTGTATATGTCTCTAAACATATACGCTTTTATTTTATATTATATAATCTTTTTTCCGATCCAGCAAGCTTTCTAAGTATATTCCTCTAAAAGTTACCAGCGTTAGATATTTCAACTTCATCTAGGCTATCGTATTTCAAGCCAGTTCTATACCATTTTCCCAATCAATAAGGAACATGCCACATATATCGGCGTACATATACGGAATGATTACGAGCATCTGCAAGACGGTGGCTGTATCTGCTCAGTACTCCGGTAAATACCAGCGGGCTTAAATACTCTGCAACTGTTGGGCCGAGTATATCAATACCAAACTCTTTACCATCCAACACTGTGATGCGTTTTCCATATTTTTTCAAGAAATCAACAGCTCTTTCATCCATTTCTCTTTCTCTTCCTACCCCCACAAGTACAAGAAATGGAACTTCCTTATCTACAACTTCAAATGGTCCATGGAAGAACTCTCCACTGTGAATTGGATTTGAGTGAATCCACTGGCACTCCATTAAAATACATGTAGTTGTTGTATACGCTACGTTATAATTTGCGCCTGTGGCCATAACATGAAGCACTTTATCATCTTTATGTTCTTCTGCAAATCGGATAGCACCCGGCTCTGCATATTCGCGTGCTTTTTTAATCACATCATCCAGTATATCAAAACCATGCTGCATGTCATCATAGTGCTCATATCCTTCCGCCTGCTGCAAAAGTTCCACCGCAAAACGCAGAGCTACTGCCATAGAACATGTGGAGTACTGATACTTCGGCTCATCACCATTAAAGAATACATAGTCTCCCTGCTCTGCAAGTGGAGAATCCTTCTTACCTACAATTGTAATAGACACTGCTCCCTTTTCTTTTGCTGCTTTTGCAGCTGCAACAGCCTCTGGTGTAGTTCCGCTTGCAGACAAGGTAACTACAATACAATTTTCGTCAAAAGCCTTAGGTGGACAAAGTACAAACTCTTTTGCAGTATACACATGACTATCTATTGTTGCTGACTCACACTTTAAGAAAAAGTCAGCAGTTGTTAATCCTGCTTTAGAACCACCGCAGGCAGCGAAGTAAATCGCATGAATACCTCCATTTTCCTTTCTTGAATCCAGAATTTCTTTTACGACTGCTTTATAATCAATTTTCATAATATGACCTCCTCAGTTTTATTGTTTTATCTTTCACATCAATAATCCAGTTTGTGATAATATCTTCTGATTTCCATTGGATGTTTTCTTACATTTTCCAAATGGACATTAATACGCGCATAAATAGCAGCCATTACCATTGGTGTCAAAAGTTCTCTGAATGTGTCATCTATTCCAGGTGTATGATATTCTTTTGTATCAAATACTGTAATATTATCGCAGATTCTAGGTAAGAAACGTTCTACACGTTCTGCTTGAGCTCTGCCATGATCTTCCCCTTTAAACAGAGTTACATTCGTATCTTTTTCAATAATTTCAAGTGTACCATGGAAAAAGTCTGCACAGGAAATAGATTTTGTACGCATCCACAGCATCTCTTCCATGTAGCACATAGCGTAGCTATAAGCTGCACCTTTTAACATTCCTCCACCAACAACATAGTGCATACTGTCCTCACCATGTTTTTCTGCAAATTCTTCTGTTTTTTTATCCGCTTCTTTCTGCACATTAATTAATGCATCCCCTAATGATTCAGCCTGCTGATAAAAGAGATCATACAATTCGAACTCTCCCTTTTCTTTCATAAACGCCAGCATAATCACAAGTAGCTTCAGATAAGCTCCACCTTTGCATGAAAACAAAATTTCAGTTTCTTTTGCCAGAGGAGAGTCTTTTTCATCCACAAATCCAAAAATTGTGGCTCCTTTTTCCTTGCCATAGCGCACAGCATCTGTCATTTCCGGAGTATTTCCTGTAGCCGATGTGATCACCATAACAGACTTTTCTCCAAGCTTTGTATTTCCTTCAGCTGTCAGATCCGCTGCATTTTCAAGATATATTTCAATTTTGGAATGTCCTTTAAGGTAAGACATTAATTCTTCTGCAACTGCATATGTACCGCCAATACCTACGAGAAAAATATTGTCATAACCTTTCTCGCAAATTTTTTTCACAGCAACTTCCACATCTTTGCGCAGTGCAAGTGTCTCTTCTACATCTTTTTTGATTGCATCCTCATTAAACTTAAGCATTTTTTCCTCCTTTTATTTGCATTTCATTATTTACATTTCAATAGAAAGTCCCATACCAAAAGATCCTTCTCTTAAACAGTTACGTCCTGAAAAATCTGCTGCAGCTGCAAAAGCAACTTCTATCATAGATTCTGTAATGATACCATCTTTGGTCCATCCTTCTTTCAACAACGTTACCAAAAATGCTGCAAAGAAAGAATCTCCTGCACCCATAGTATCTACGGCTTCTATTAATTTTGCCTGTCCCTTATGGCATAGACCATCTTTTGTTACCAACAGCTGTCCACCTTTTCCCCTGGTCATCAACACATGTGCACCACCATACCCTTGTACTTTTTTGGCAAAGCTAATACACTCTTCATCCGACATATCTTCGCAGGAAAACAGTGCCATATCCACCATAGCGCTTACTTGTTTCAGATATTCATCTGTACGATATTTATCTTCAGATGAAAAATCAAAGCTGATAATCGGTCCTAATGCACGTACTCTTTCAATCTGATTTTCTACATGTGCATAGCAGGAACTGTGTACAAGCTGAAATGATTCTACATAGTTCAGATCCGCACTGCTCAACATAGGTGGGTACAAACTTCCAACACCATGTTTTTCTTCAAAATAACCACTAACAAATACTCTGTCACCATCAACAATGTTGACCGCAGCCCGTCCGGATACTCCATGCTTCACAGGACAATGTGAAATATCTACATGCTTTTCTCTGGCACATTTCAGGATATGTTCTCCTATGACATCATCACCTACTGTTCCTAAAAATCCTGCTTCAGCGCCATTCTCCGCTGCATACACCGCTACATTAAATGCATTTCCTCCTGGAAACGCCATCTTTTTGTGAATATAATAATCCACACAACAATCACCCAAACCTAGTATTCTCATTTTTTTATCCTTTCACGCCTCCCTGTGCAAGCCCTCTGACAAACTGTTTTTGAAATACCAGAAAAACAACAACTACTACAGCAGCCGATATTGTCAATCCTGCAATCAAAACAGGATAATCTGTTCTTAAAGCAGTCTGCAAAGAAACCAAACCGACAGGGACTGTTTTTAACTTATCACTTTCTACAAATACCGTAGCAAACATATATTCATTCCATGCATGCATTGTGGCAAACAACGCTCCTGAAAATAATATTGGTTTGCTCATTGGTAACACAATTTTTGTAAACATTTGTATTACAGAACAACCATCCAACATAGCAGCTTCTTCCACAGATTTTGGAAGAGACAGCATATAAGAACGAAACAGCAGCACTGTAAACGGAAACTGAAATACACTATAGGAAATAATTAATCCAAGATACGTATTATACAATTTTAGTTTCTGCATAAGTTTAAACAAGGAAACCAGATTTACTTCTGGTGAAATCATCATTCCTGCCACAATCATAATAAATATGAGATTTTTCCCTTTAAACTCAAACCTGCTTAATACATAGGAGGCCAGCGAACAACAGAGCACAGTCATAATTACAGTTCCAACTGTTACAATGATACTATTAAAAAAATACTGACCAACACCATATTTCACAGCATATGCATAATTTTCCCAATGTATTTTATCTGGAAGTGACCACGGTGAAGACAAAAACTCCGTATTGTTTTTCACACTAGAAATCAACATCCATACAAGTGGTAATATAATAGCAACTGCAAACAGACAAAAGAACAGAAACACCAGTATTTTACCAATGGAAGAATACCATCGATTATATTTCATTGTTCTGCCTCCTCTCCTGTTCTGGATAGCTTCATTTGTATCAAAGATAATACCAACGTAATCACAAATATTACTACCGCATACGCACTTGCCACACCCATCTCATCGTTATTAAAAGCTGCCCTATACATTGCAGTGGCAAGAACCTCAGTTGCTCTTCCCGGGCCACCACCTGTCAGTATCTGTATCTCTGTAAAAATCTTATAGCTTCCAATTGTTGTTATAAGTGCAGTTACCAACATCGACTCTTTACTCATAGGTAACGTTATGTACCAAAATTTTTTTACTGAACTGGCACCATCTATAAGTGCGGCATCATGAATTTCCTGCGGAATCTTCTGGATGCCAATCAGATCAAGCAGCATACAATATCCAACATTTTGCCACTGGGAAATAAAGATACAACAGAAAATTGCAAGGCCAGCATCACCCAGCCAGCTGGGTGGATTTTGAACGTGGAAAACCTGTACCAATAATTGGTTCAATGGTCCTGTATTAGGGTTAAAAATACATTTCCACAAAAGACCAATAACTGACATAGAAATTAATGACGGAATAAATAACACTGTCCTGAAAAATTTCTGAAACTTTCTCATAAATATTTCTTCCAGGCAAGCTGCCATTACCATCGCCAAACCCACCTGACACACGACAGAAAGGATTGCATATATAGTATTATTGAACAGTATTCTTAAGAATCCTTTTTTCTGAAATATGGCCAAATAATTTGCTATTCCTACCCACTTCCTATCCGGTGAATAGGATACCCATTTATACAAACTACCTATAATTGTCTGTATCAGAGGATAATACACAAAAACAAGCAATCCTATAGTGACCGGTGCCAGGAACAGTACTATGATTTTTTTATTTTTATAGATACTCATTCCCGAATCTCCTTTTACTGTCCATGAGAATTATCTATTCCCATGGACAGTTAGTTCTATTATTCTTCTGAATCACCCTGCACTTCTTCTGCAATTTCCTGCACCTCGAACATCAAGTCCTCTGGTGTCACAGTTCCTGCAATTACCTCTTGCAGCCCAGGTACATAAACATCTGCAATCTTACTGTGAATATCTGCATCAAGCCAATTTGCAAACCCTGAAGCCTTACTGTAAATGTCAACTGCCTGCAAAGTCAATGCATCTGAATTTTCTTCATTATGAATTCCCTGTACAGATGCCGGACTGGATAACTGTGTGATCATCCTCTCCTGCCATGGCTTACTGGTCATAAGCTTCAGAAATTCAATGGCAATTTCCGGATTCTTACAGGATTTTGAAATCATAAATCCATCTGGTGAACCAGTTACCAGTTCCGGATCTCCATCTTCTCCCTCTGGGAATGGAATCTTAAATGCACCTGCATTAAGATTATTTTCTGCACATCGTCTGAATTCAATAGACTGCATATACGTCATAGCTGCATTTCCTGTAAGGAAATCGTTTCTTGCCACCTCAAAGTCTATAGAGTTCGTATTTTCTGTAAAATACCCTTTATCATTCAAGTCTTTTAACATATTCAATGCCTGCACATATCCCTCATCTGTAAATGTACCAGTCTTATAATTATTATCTACTGCACGTACATCACTTGGTACACACATACTGTTAAATGTGGAAATATAATGGCAAGCTGTCCAGGGATCACTGTTTCCCATAGCCAATGGCGTTATTCCTGCATCTTTAAATGTCTGGCATACATTTAAGAATTCATCATATGTAGTCGGCACCTCTACATTATATTTTTCAAATAAATCTTTGTTATAAATCATCAGCTTTGCGTCAACTCGTACCGGTACTCCATAAATTCCTTCCTCATACTGAAATGGCTCAAGCGCAGCTTGAATAAAGCTATCTTTCCACTCGGGATCCGCTTCATAGTATTCCATCAGATCCAGCGCACTTCCCGCTCTTGCAAACTTATACGCAAATTCACCGCTCCATGAAAAGAAAATATCAGGAGCATTATCTGCACCAAGCATAACCTTAAGTTTAGACTTATAATCCGGATCTCCAACATTCTCAACAACAATGTCCACATTTGGATGTGTTGACTCAAACTCTTCAGCAATGTCTTCAAAATACGGTGCCTCATCTACATTGATCCAGTTATGGAAAAGTTTTAATGTAACCTTTTCTCCACTGTCTTCCGATTTTGATGTAGCTGCATTTACGCTCGTTCCAAAACTAGCCATTGTCCCCACTACCATACATGCTGCAATTACCGTGCTTATTACTTTTCGTTTCATAAATTACCTCCTTTTAACATTTGTTTTAATGTTGTCTCGTTTTGTATGCATACATTATATGACATCTTATCTTGTATGTCAATAAGTACAATATATATTTTTGTTTTTTGTGATGTTGTTGTAATTTAGTGTGTAAAATGTATTAAATAGCGCTCATAATTGTATATTTTGTATAAATTTTCATTCGAGTCACAACAATTCTCTAACGCCACATAAAAAAGTGTCTTCGACACTTCAACTCCCCTGCCCCTCAATCTTGAGGGGATAGGGGTTTCTTTTTTTCAACTTTTCATTCATAATAGGCTTATGAATATCTTACAAAGAATCTTTACTGACTACTATGAAGAAATTAAATATACACTTCATCCCAGATCTACTGAGATGGAAAATATCGATAAGATGATCAACTGTGGTGATCCATCTTTTGGCGGTGCCATGTACGGTTGTCCCCATTGCGGCAAGCTTAAATTTGTCCCATTCCGATGCCACAGCCGTTTCTGCCCTACCTGCGGAAACAAGTATTCCATGGAACGCACTACTTCCATGTCTTTTAAACTTGTTAATGTCCAGCACCGCCACTGTGTTTTTACTATTGATGAAAATCTTCGTGACTTTTTTCTTGAAGACCGTACTCTGCTCGACTGCCTCTTTCACTCTGTTACCAGTGTCGTCTCTCGTATGTTCTTCAAAATGAACAAGTCTAAAAATTATACACCTGGTTTTATTATGGTACTACATACTTTTGGCAGGGATTTAAAATGGAATCCCCACATCCACTGTCTTATATCGGAAGGTGGTTACAGTGATGATGGATTCTGGCGTCCGGTCCACCACTTCAATTATACTTATCTGCGTAATGCTTTCCGCACAGCACTGCTTGATGAAATGGGACGCAGACTCGGATCTTCTTTCAAAAAAATAAAATCCCAGTGCTACACGAATCATAAAGAAGGCTTTTACGTTTATGCAAAACCAAACAAGTGTGACCCTGAAACGGTCATAAAATACATTGGACGTTATCTTGGACGGCCAGTTATTGCCACATCCAGAATTGACAGCTATGATGAGGACTCGGAAACAGTCACATTTCATTACAACCGTCATGAAGATGACAAATATATTCAGGAAACAATCCCTGCATTAGATTTCATCAGGCGTTTGATCCGGCACATACCGGAGAAACACTTTAAAATGATCCGGTATGGCGGTCTTTATGCACGTCACCGCGAAATAGATAAAAATCTGCACCTAGCAATTTCAAAAGCGAAACGGCATACTCTGCGCGACTTTAACAAATGGCGCACAGCTATCCTTTCTTCTTTTGGATATGATCCATTAAAGTGTCCAGACTGTAAACATGAAATGCTCTTTCTGGAACTTTACTTTAACCACAAGCGCGTCTCCCTCGAAGAAATGTACAAGAAAATAATGTCCAAAGCTCGTAGAAGATGGTCTTCTGCATAATTTTTATGGATTCTGTGATATAATCCTCTCAAAGGAGGAAAACACCATGAAACCAGATATCGAGGAACTGCGCAAAAAATACATCGAAAATCCACCAGAAGGAATGACTTCCAGGGACATTCGCCACATGAGCGAAGAAGAACTTCTGGATATGGATTATTTTCTAAATGATGACGAACTTGATGACGATTTTGGAGAGGAAGGCTTTTATATCTTCTAATCCAAGAATCGTCTTGTCGTCGTGCCCGCCTCCGTGCGGGCATTTTTCAATTCAAGAGAGCGCCACAGGCGGTCTTTCCTATAAATCAAAAAAGGTATCATAAGATCAGCCCCGTCTTATGATACCTAAAAAATTATTTTTCAAACACACTCTAGTAAACTATCACTTTAAACCTATAGTAACCTTACAATTTGTAACCTTCAGGCTTCCCTCTGACGCAAATAAAGATAAGCTTTCCCCTGGTCTCTTGTATGCTCGTGCATTCAATGCCACACCGTCAACATAAATAGTAGCAATTGTATCATCCACGATCATACGAATGTTATATTTCTTTCCCGGAATCAGATCAAGCGGTCTTTCCAGTCCGATGTTCTGATTTGCAGGCCATGGCCAGTTCGGTTTTTTCTCGAATACATAACGGTTCTCTGTAGTATTAAATACAAACTGATAAGATTCTGCTTTATCCTCATCCTCATAAAATCTTACACCAAACGTCCTTGTACCATCAGAGAATTCCACATCTGCTTCGAACTTGAAAATGTCACCGGTATTTCTTCCAATAACTACTTCTGAGCTCTTAGTTGGTGTATCGATAACGAAATCATCCTTCTTTTCCTCTTTGTCAAAAGCATTCCATACTGTTTCCGGAATTCTTACACCAAGAGTACCATCCTCTTTCTGGTATACCTCATGCGCCATAAAGGTTCCTGCCCAGATGAAGTTTTCGTCATCATCATCTTTGTCTTTCGTTGCAACCCATCCAAACAGAATTCTTTGTCCATTCAGCTCAAAAGTACGTCCTGCATAATAAGCTCTGCCATCAAATGCATCATCCTTCGGTGCGATCCATGGACCATTCAGGCTCTTGCTCATACGGTAAACCATTTTGCTTCTGTCACTGTATTCAGTCACAATGTGATACCACCAGTCACCGATTTTAAACAGGTCTGGCATTTCATGCATGGTATAAAGATCCGGTGCCCAGAAATCGCCTTCAAACTTCCAGTTTTTCAGATCCTTGGATGTAAACTTAACAGTTCTTCCTGTCTGTCTTGTTTTCGGTCCCTGCAGTCTTGCTCCAAGAATCAGTAAGTACTGATCATTTTCTTCATCACGGATCACCCATGGATCTCTCCAGTCATCTGGATCATAGCCTTCCTGTGGGGTAAAGGTAAGAGCATCCTGAGTTTTGTGCCAGGTAACCAGATCATCACTATATGCATGCATCAGTACCTGAGACGGTTTTCCAAGAGCTGGATAATCACGGTTGTAACCAGTGTAGAAAATATGATACTGTCCTTCTGCTTCAAAAACGCTTCCTGCGAAAATAAACTGATCCTGCTCTTCGTCAGTTCCTCTTGGAATTGCCACACCACAGTCTTCGTAGTGAACAAAATCCGAGGTTGTTGCTAAATCCCAGCCAAATGGCTCTCCAAATGGTCCCGGTTTTCTGGTATCTCTCTGATGATATAAATAGAATTTATCCCCATGTCCGAATGGCATACAATCGCCGAACCAGGTTTCCGGAAACTGATAGTATAATTTCTGCATAATAATATATTCTCCTTTTCTTTACAGGCATATATCTGCCCTTAATCTGTAAATTTTATTTAAATACTCATCCCTTCACAGCACCGGCTGTCATACCTGCAAGCATCTTCTTGCTGCTGAAGAAATAGAAAATAAATACTGGAAGTACTGTAACTGTTATTGCCGCAAAGGTTGCGCCCCAGTCAGTCAGTCCCATACTTCCCACGAAGTCATTCAGACCCAGTGTAATTGTTTTCATATCTGTTGATCTTGTAAATGTATAAGCATTGATATATTCATTCCAGCAGAAAACAGCCTGCATGGTAGCTACGGTAATGATAGAGTTCAAGGACATTGGAACTACCATTTTGAAAAAGCAGCCCATTGGAGAACATCCGTCAATAATAGCTGCTTCCAGCATTTCCTCCGGGAAGAATTTGTTAAAGGAATAAAACAGCTGGATGGAATAGGACAATGAAAATGCAATCTGCGGTAAAATAATTGCCGGATATGTATTGATCAGTCCCATTTTATTAAAGATACTGAACAAGGGAATCAAGGCAACCTGCATAGGAAGCATTAATCCAAGCAGGAAATAGTTCAGGATTACTTTTCTTCCTTTGAATTTAATTTTACTAAGTGCAAATCCAGCCATCAGCGCAAATAAAAGTAATGGAACTAATACACCGATCAAAACGATAATACTGTTTTTAAAATAAGTCAGCATATGGCTCTTTGTAAAAACATTAATAAAGTTTGTTAATACCCACTTAGATGGAAGTGCATATGCCGGAAGCTTTCTGAAATCATCCAGGGATTTAAAGCTGGAGGTAAATACATAGAAGAAGGGGTACACCTGCATAATAACCAGGAGTAACGCAATGACCCATTTAATAATACCTGAAATGGAAACTTTTTTCTTTTTCATTCATCTTCCCCCTCTCCTGAAAATTTACGGAATAATAAACCAACTACCATACAAATGATTACGATCATAATGGCTACAGAACTTCCGTATCCATACTTCATACTGCTGAATGCCTGTTTATACATGTAAGTTGTCATAAGCTCAGAAGCATTTCCAGGTCCGCCATGTGTCAGCAGATATGAGAATTCAAAGGATCTTAAGGATCCATTTAATACCAGAAGACAGTTTGCAATGATAACCGGTTTGATGTATGGGATTTTTACATACAGATATTCCTGCCATACTGCTGCTCCGTCAATCAATGCTGCCTCACCCAGTTCATCCGGTACTCCGATCAGTGCTGCATAGAAAATAACCATATACAGACCGAGATATTTATAAGCCTCTACAAATGCTGTTACATACAAAGAAATCTGAGGATTTGATATCCACTCCATGAACTTAAATGAAGGATTCACAAATGATAAAATCTGATTTATGATTCCAATCGGTGTTACAGAAAACAGCTTTGTAAAAATCTGACAGATTGCAACAGATGAAATTACTACCGGAATGTAGTACAAGGTCTGTAAAGCAACTCTTCCTTTTTTGATTCTGGAAAGAAGGATTGCAAACAACAAACCTCCAAATACCTGAATTGCCACATTGATAATGGTATAAATAATCGTATGCCATACTGTAGAGCGGAACACCGTATCCTGGGTTAAAAGCTCCGCATAATTCTTAAATCCTACAAATACTTTCTCGCCTACACCACTCCAGTCAAAAAAGCTGTAATAGCCTGCCCATACAATGGACACAATAACAAATGCAGTATAGATAAGGAATGCAGGAAAAAGGAACATGAAAATTACTGATTTTTTTCCAAATGCTTTCTGCATAAGATTCCCTCCTCTTCTTTCTTTAAAAGAGACTGACGATTAATCCGCCAGTCTCATTCCTGCATGCTTAAAATTCTTTATTTAACAAAAGAATCACAGGTTTCAATAAATTCATCTGGTGTGGTAATTCCCTGTGCCAGTTTCTGCTGTTCATCAACGATTTTAGTCAGCACATCAGAATCAAGTTTATCATCCCAGGAAGTCCATGCTGTTTCTGCGTTCTCGAACATTGGCTGAGTGTCATAGTACAGCTGCGGAAGTCCTTCTGGAAGAGAATCTTCTTTAAATGGAGAGAATACATGTGCCTGAGTGTAGCAAGCGTCTGAGAAGTTCTCGCACATGTAGTCAAAGAATTCCTGCATTGTATCATCATATGTAGCCTTATTGAATCCTTCTGCAAATCCAGCATGAATCGGTACATTTGTAGACATATTGTCCATTCCTTCTGTATCCGGTACCGGGAAGAATCCAAGTTCTCCATTATCATACATTTCTTCTGCCAGGCTGATCTGTCCGGAACCAGTATAGAAGATTGCTCCTGTACCACCGAAGAACAGGTTGCATGCGGATGTGAAGTCTACACTTGCAAATCCAGGCTCAAAATATCCTTTTGTTCCAAGATCAGAAAGAAGATTTACTGCATATTTTGCAGACTCGTTCTCACTAAAGGAATCTGTTCCTGCCTGATATCCCTGGATAAATTCAGGACCTGTTACTCTCCATGGAGAGAAGGAAAGATATCTCATAAGCTGCCATGCATCAGAGCCACCTACGATTACCGGAATCTCACCCTGATCTGCGATTTTCTGGCAGTCCTCTTCAAACTCTTCCCAGGTTGTAGGAGCATCTGTGATTCCTGCTTTTTCAAAAATATCTTTTCTATACATAAAGTATTCGCAGTACAATCCCTGTGGGAACAAATATAAATTTCCATCATCTGCATCGGTAAGGAAATCACGAATTGCTCCGTTTAATTTATCTGCATATCCGTTTCTCTCTAACTCTGCACCTACATCAACCAGAGCATCAATATCCTTGCAGGCTGCAGAAAGTGTTCCATTCGGGCATCCAAAGATGTCTGGAAGTGTATCACTGTTGATGTACATCTGCAGCTTTGTGAAATAGTCCTGCATATCGTTTACAAGTTCAATTTCATAATCCAGGCCTTTCTCGTCACAGAAGTTTTTTAGAAGATAGTCAAAGGTCTGAAACTGCTCTGTTGATTCCGTTCCTTTTAACAGTGCAGTAATCTTGGTTCTCTCGCTGTCTGCTGAAGCTGTTAACGCCCCCATTCCTGTCATAAGACCAGCTGTCATAGCTGCTGTCAACGCCAGAGATACCATTTTTCTCATTTTTTTCATTTCATTTTCCTCCTTTTATTTTAGGTTTCCTCGCTTTTGATGATTTTATTTTACCTTCTGGTGCTTTTATAAACAATTGGAAATAAACGTAAAAATGGGAGATTTGTACACAGTTTCCTTTTGTGCACAAATCTCCCATTGCTTTTAGATATGTTTACGGAACTCATTAGGGGTAATGCCGTATCGCTTTTTAAACACCTTAATGTAATATCCGAAATCCTTATATCCTACCATTTCTGCTATTTCATATTGCTTATAGCGATCATCTGCTATCAGCTTCTCCACATGCTTAAAACGCACATCTGTCAGATATTCCAGAAAGCTTTTTCCTGCATATTTCTTCAGAAGCCGGCTGATATAGGTTCGGCTTACATGAAACTTTTCTGTAAGATCATCCATTGAAATATCTGTAGCAAAATTTTTCTCAATGTATGATAATATACTTTGAACCAGTTTCTGGTTTCGTTCATCTGAGCCTTCTGTATTCTGCTTGATCAAAGTCCCAAACAGATTAAACATACAGGTCAGAACTTCTTCTGTAGTTTCACATTGGGAAATACGCTTTACTCCATCCTGCAATACAGAAAAATTCCAGTTTTTATTGTGTATTTCACTGTCTACTGCACAGGTGTACGGAAACTTCATGCATCCGAACAGCAGATCCATTGCTGCAAATTTTACAGCCTCCCCATCCTCCGGTGCTTTGGCAAACAGCTGACGCAATTCATCTTCCGCTTTTTCGAAGCTCTCCTGAAACAGAGTCATCATAAAATGCATTCTTTCTCCCGGTGTAATTACAAAATCCTTCTGTTCTTCATATTGCAGGTCTTCATATTTCAGAATAATGTTCGCTCCAAGATAAATACACTGTCTGCAGGCCTTCTGGGCTTTTCGGTACTGGGCATTTGCCTGATACTCATCTTCTGAAATATCACTGATTCCAAAATTCATATATGCCTTCAGATACCGTTCCACTTCTTCCTGAATTTTTCCACAGGCCTGAAGTGCAAGATCCATACATTTCTGATTTTCTTCCTCTTTCGCAAACAAAAGTATGAAGTTATACTCAGCTGTAGCCGTATTATAATCACTCAACACCTGTATGTTGTAATTGTTGAAAATTTCCTCAAAAATATTAATACAGGCAAATTCTTCAATCCATTTGTCGCCTTCGTGAAGTTGTTTTTCCCCAACTACCTTTCTTCCAACACATACAATGTATTTTTCGATGGTCAGCTTAAGGGATTTCGCCTGCTCCTGCACCACACCTTTTCCCTGGATCCTTCCATAGAGAAGATTCCCTGCAAATTTAGATCTCAGCTCTGGTACAGACTGATTAAAATATTTCTGTAAATCCCGAACCTCCTGCTGTTCATCTTTTTTTGCATGTATCTCTTCTGCAAGCCGGGCTGCCATATTTTTTAATTCCTCATAGTCAATTGGCTTCAGCAGATATTCCTTCACGCCAATAGTGATTGCTTTTTGAGCATAGGCAAAGCTGTCGTAACCTGTCAGGATTACAATAACCGTATCCGGATACATCTCGTGAGCCCGCTCCGCAAAATCCAGACCATCCATTCCGGGCATCCGAACATCTGTAAGAATCAGATCCGGCTTTATATGCTCCAGCTTTTCCAGTCCCTCCAGACCATTTTTCGCAGTAGCTGCTACCTGATATCCATAATCAGACCAGGGAAAAGAACACAAGCCATCCAGAATAATATACTCATCATCCAATATCATTACCTGAAGTTCCATTTTCCATAATCTCCTTCGCTTTTTTCAAAGGAATTTCCAGCACTACCAGAGTTCCCTTCTCCTGTTCCGATGTGATCGTCATTTTTGCTTTTCCGTGATATACATATTCCAGACGTTTCTGCACTGCATAAATGCCCAGATTCGTATGTGTTCTTTCTGCCTTATGTTCCGGCTCTTCCTCCATGTTCATAAGGGTTTTCAGCTTTTCTGCAGATATTCCCACACCGTCATCCTTTACTTTGAATACTGCTATACCATCCTGAACTTCTCCTGAAATATAGAGGAAGCAGTCCCAGGTGGCATTTTCAACTCCATGAACGACCGCATTTTCAACCAGCGTCTGTATTACCATCTTAGGAATTTCCAGTTCGTTCAGTTCCTCGTCTACCTCAATATACGAAGTAAATTTATCTCCATATCTTGTTTCCTGAATAAAAAGATAGTCTTCAATGTATTTCAATTCTTCTTTCACACGTACCATGCTTCGTTTATTACTAATACTTGCCCGCATAAGATTGCTGATTGCAGTTACCATCCGGCAGATATTTTCTTCCCCTTTTTTTCTAGCCATCCAGTTAATGGTATCCAGTACATTGTAAAGAAAATGCGGATTGATCTGTGCCTGCAATGCTTGAAATTCTATATCTTTATTTACCATTTCCATCTCGACGATCTGCTTCAGCAGCTTTTCAATCTTCTCAATCGTCTGATTGAAAACAGAATTCATCGCTCCGATTTCATCTGTTCGTTCTTCCGGGAGGCGCACTGAGAAATCTCCTTTGGCAAATTTTTTCATGGCATTACTGGTTCGTTCAATAGGTCTTGTAATTCCACGCGCCATAATATTTGCAAGAAATACACATAGCAGAATGCTGATTCCGATTAACAACACAGTGGTTTTTTCCAGTTCCCTAGCCGTTTTCTGCAAAAAGCTGGTAGGAATCATTCCCACAACCGTAAGTCCTGTATCTGAGCTTGTCTGGTAAACGAGATTGTAAGCTTTCCCGTCCAGATTAAGCCGAAGGTTTCCGGAATTTCCATTAATCTGATCCACCCATTTCTGATCCTTCAAATCTTTATTTTCACCGACACTTTCCAGCAGAATGTTGTTATCCTGATCCAGTAAAAATATATGAGCAAACAGGGACTCCTGTGCTGTAAGCGTCATTTTCTTCAGATAGCTGATTTTTATAGAAGCCCGCAAAACTCCAAGAGGTTCCATAGTCAATACATCTTTTATCTGTTTAGCCATATAAATCAGATTTTCGTCCGCTGCATTATAGTAAACACAACGTCCATTTGCATTTTCTGCCATTGTGCAGGAAATTTCGGAGCTTTCTTCATTGATTCCTCTGTCATTGGAAAGAAGATGGTTTGCACCATTATATCCGTACAGCTGAATATCATTCATATATATGCTCGTATATCCCTGCAGCAGCAGACGTCTGATCTGACCTGCCCTTGAATAATAAGAATAAAGCTCGGAACCGTCAGATTTATATGGTTCATCTGATTCCAGTTCTGCCTGTACAATACTATTATTCGCGATATACTCAAATGAATTTTCCACCATATCGAAATAATGATCCAGATTAACAGACAGCTCATTAATCACTCCTGCCGATTGTTTCACAGTCTGCTCTGTTACAATTTCAGATGCAGACATAAACTGGAAAAAGCTGGTTGCCAAAAGCACAACCAACGTAATGCCTAGTGTACAATACAGATATTTTCTCTGAATTGAAAGATTCAGAAACCATTTTTTTAACTTTTTCATTTTTCCATCCACCTTATAAAAGCCGGTACATTGTTTCAGGCAATGTACCGGCTTCCTGTTATAAATATCCTTTATAAGTACTGACTGAATTCAACCTTCTCTTTGTTCGGTCCTTCAATAGTGAAAAACTTTACTCCATTTTCCCAGAATGGTAAAAAATGAATACTGTCCTGTGTGGTATTCAAACCAGCCTGGTTAATGTACTGATAAATTTCTTCTATATCCTTAACATCGAGTGCAACATGATCAATTGCACCAACCCGAAGGACTGCTGCATGATTCTCATATGTTTCTACAACCAGAGTTCCAAGCTTCAGAAATACAACCTTCTCGTCCGCCTCTTCATTAACTGTTTCAAAAGCTGTTTCAAAACCCAGTTTATGGTAAAAATCTACAGTTTTATCAATATCATTTGTTGGAATTCCAATATGCTGGACACCTGTTGAATAGTTTTTCAAATCCATTTTCGTTTCCCCCTTAAACTCTGTTAAAAAATATGTTTTGTCCAATAGCTTTTTAACAATATACGCACAAGTTTTCTTGTTTGTCAAGATTTACGCTTGTTCAAAATCCAAAATCCTCATAATCCTCTGGCAGAAATCTGTGATAAATGAAATGGAATCCCTCATCCTTAAAGCAGTAATAATAGGTATCATCTGCCTTATCCAGGAAACGGATATAGAAATCAAATTCTCCATTGTCCATTTCCTGACTTTCTGTTTTTTCCCAGTAAGAAGTAAACAGGTCAAGTAATTTCACCTTTGTGCAGTCATGCTTCTGAACCAGTTCGATGAGCACTTTGATAAATTCATTCTCTTTCATATTCTCATGCACATAAACGCTTCCAGGCTCCGGAATATAAAAACAGAATCTGTCCCCTTTATGAGACACCGCCACATTTCCCAGCTTGGAAGTCAGCTCTTCCGGCAGATTCTGCAGACGAGCCAACATTTCTTCTGCACTGTCCTGCACAGAAAAAAAATGATTTAGGGAAGATAGCGGATAATATAAGTGAATCTTCTCTTCCTTAAAGCCAAGCTTAGCCTGTTCTTCCTTTATTACATCTATTAAACTATTTTCCAGCTTCTTAAATCCAGTCATAAGTTCTCCTACTTCCACTAAAAAGCGGCCTTACATCCCATTCTTTCAGCTGAATGCTTCCGCTGCTTTTTCAATCAATTGACAATTTTCTTCTATTATGAGTGTTTTCTTTGCTTTTTTATAACAAAAATCACAATTATATAATGTTTCGTTTCAGTCTTTCATATTCTACCATACTTCCAGGTTCGCCGCAACTTACTTTTTCACTTTATAAACCACATACTCATGACTGAAATGATACCCCAGTTTCTCTGCCAGTCCTACTGACATTTTGTTGGCTGCATCCCAGTTTGGATAAAGCCCGCGTTTGTCACACTCCAGAAACAGCCGCGCCGCTCCGATATATGCAAGACCTTTTCTCCGGTAGTCCTCACGGGTTACTACCTCAATTTCAATTCCACCATGACATCCAAGATTCTCGTCACTTCTTCTGCCATAACCAGAATAAGAGGAAATTCCGGCGACTACTTCCCCGCCCGTTAAAATGCAAACACCAAGTCCATACTCTTTGTACTGACTATAGCTTTCGTAGTTTGCTGTCAAATCCTTACTCCACTGTGTATCTCTGCAAATTTCAAAAAGCTCCTGATCGATCAGTCTCATCTCATACTCTCCTGGCAAACTCTGTGCTACCTTCTGAAGCTGCTTTAAATCAAAGATTCCAGGTTCCTTTTTGATTGCATAACGGATCGCTTTCTCTGCCTTCTCCCCGTAACATTCCACAATCATCTGTGCCCAGTCATCATTTTGCGGAACCAGAATCACTTCCTCTGATGCACTGTTTGTCAAAGCTCCGGAAATGATCTCTGATTTTGGTTTTCCACTCAGGAAGCAGAAATCCCCAAGCATAACAACACCACTCTCCGGTTTTTCCAGAGAATCCACATAGATTTTTCCCATCACTCCCTGCAATGCGGACCAGACTACACTATCCTGCCAGCCTGCAAAAAGAGCAGTGGCTCTGCCCGTTTCTTTTAATTCATAAATCATATTCATCCCCCTTACGTAAATCAGGCGAGAGACCTTTGCCCCTCGCCATCCTTGCTTAATTCATTTATCCAAACAGACTTGTCGGTGACAGCACCATATATGAAAGTCAAAGTCAGCTGTTCCACGCCTGCGAAACGCTTTAGAACGTATTTGAAAAATGCTCTACGGTTCTATATATTTATCATTTGAAAAAGTGTACCCATTCTTATATTTCACCGTTAAATAGAATGTCTCTTTTCCATCTGTAACCTTTACAAAACAAACATTATTATCATCAAATTTGTCGGTAATGTCAATACTCTGATTGTGAAAATAAACCCATACGCTTCCATCATCTTTATATTCTACATCCGGGGAATTAATTTCTTCCATAAGTTCTTCCGCTGTAAGGGCGCGCTGAGTTCCGTCAGCATCAATAGATACTCCACCGCCACCGGTCTGCTGAAGTGTGCCATCCTCATTATAGTATTCCATGGTATAAGTACCGTCATTGGAAACATCTAAGGTCGCCTGCGTCTGATCGCCATGGAGCCATATCTGAACCGTGCGCTGGATACCTCCAACATTCGCTGCATATGCAGTACCTGTTCCTCCAAGGATAATACAGCCTGCAATCACTGCAGCTGCAGTTTTCATTTTTGTTCTTTTCTGTAATTTTGCCATATTTTCAACCTCCTGTAATGAGCCCTTTGAAGTCTGCAATACGGAAAAAGCTTTTTTATATTTTTCACCATTCGTCATTTTCCCATTCCTCCTTTAAAGAATCCTTAAGCAAGGCTCTTCCCCTGGAAAGCCGAACCTTTACATTGCTTTCTGAAAGCTTCAGGATTTCGGCTATTTCCCTGACGAGATAATCTTCGTAATAAAACAAGTGAATCACAATGCGGTACTTGTCCGGAAGCTTCATTACCTCTTCAAACAAATCTCTTGACTGGGAATCTGGAAAAGAAAGAGTTTCCATATAATCCTCCAGAGAGCATTTATTTTTCTTCCAGAAAGTCCTGTTTATATTTTTCGCCTTATTGATAACCACACGAAGGAGCCATGCCCGGATGTGCTGCTCATTTTCAAATTCTTTTCTACTGGTGTAATACTGAACAAACGTCTCCTGAACAGCATCCTCCGCATCCATCTGATTCTGACAGATATTAAACGCTGCGGTGAAAAGATTGTTCTGGTAGAGCTGGATCAGCTGTTGAACTGGTTGTCTCATGAGAACTCCTCTGGCTGCTGATCAGTATGAAAAGCATCGGTCTGTTATTTTCTTGTGTCGGGTACCTTCACTAATTATACAAATAAAGAGGGAGAAAGGTTACAAAAAATTTTAACTTTTCACATCCAATGAATTATGCTAAAATACAGCCAAAACATACTTTAAGGGGGCTTTTTCATGGAATTTCAGACACTTATTGAGAACAGAAGATCTGTGCGTAAGTACAGTTCCCATACAAACGTTACCAAAGAGCAGATCCAGCAGCTTGTACAGGCCGCTTTGGAAGCGCCATCATGGAAGAATACAGAAACAGGTCGTTATTACTGTGTTTTATCAGCGGACATGAGTCAGAAGCTTCGTAAGGAATGCCTGTGTTACGCTAATAACGATGTAAAAACTGAGCATGCAGCTTTAATCGTCACCACCTTCGTACATAACCGTGCCGGTTTCCAGACAGACGGCACTCCTGATAATGAGATTGGAAATGGATGGGGCTGTTACGACCTTGGTCTTCAGAACGAAAACCTGATTCTGAAAGCCACAGAGCTTGGTCTTTCCACTCTGATCATGGGACTTCGGGATGGGGATAAAATTCGCGAAATGCTTTCTATTCCGGAAAGTGAAACCATTGTTTCCGTTATTGCTGTGGGAAAAGCCGATGAAGAACCCAGCCGTCCGAGACGCAGAGAGTTGGAGGATGTTCTGAAGTTCTTTTAAAACGTGTTTGAAAAGGCTTTCTGCAAGATGTGTGTTACAATTTGTGGGAACGATTTTGAGGGCACGCTATAGTACAAAAATAACTTGACATTAAAGCAATCACAAGAATAATATGAAGATAAATAAAAATCAGAAATGAGGAATTTTATGGAAAAATCAACAGTATATTTCACCGACTTCCGCTGCAAAGTCGGCACAAGCCAGCTGGACAAGCTGAAAAAACTGTGCATTGCAGCCGGAATCAAAGACATTGATATGGATGGTAAATTCGTGGCCATCAAAATGCATTTCGGCGAACTTGGAAATCTTGCTTTCCTGCGCCCCAATTATGCAAAAGTAGTAGCCGATCTTTGTAAGGAGCTTGGCGGAATGCCGTTTCTTACTGACTGTAACACCCTTTATCCGGGAAGCCGCAAAAATGCCCTGGAGCACATGGATTGTGCGAATCTGAATGGTTTTAACACCATCACTACAGGCTGCCAGATCATTATCGGTGACGGACTTCGCGGTACAGATGATGTAGAAGTTCCTGTAGCGAATGCAGAGTATTGTCCAACTGCCAGAATCGGCCGTGCTGTAATGGACGCTGACGTATTCATCAGTCTTACTCATTTCAAGGGACATGAAGCCACCGGTTTCGGCGGCGCAATCAAGAATATTGGTATGGGCTGCGGAAGCCGTGCAGGAAAAATGGCTCAGCACAATAGTGGTAAACCAGTTATCGAAACAGACCTTTGCCGCGGATGCAAACGCTGCGCAAAGGAATGCGGAAGTGACGCTATTACATATCCTGAGAAAAAAGCGGTCATTGATTATGAGAAATGCAAGGGCTGCGGCCGTTGTATCGGTGCCTGCAGCTTTGATGCAATTCACAACCCGCACAGCAATTCCAATGAGCTTCTCTGCCGTAAGATGACAGAGTATGCACAGGCAGTCTGTCATGGACGCCCATGCTTCCACATTGCACTTGTTCAGGACATCAGCCCTAACTGTGACTGCCACGGCGAAAACGATGCTCCGATTCTTCCGGATATCGGAATGTTCGCAAGCTTCGACCCGATTGCTCTTGATCAGGCCTGCGTAGATGCATGTCTTGCTGCAGAACCAATCCGCAACAGCCAGCTTGGCGACAACCTTGCGAAACCGGAATGGCATTGCCACCACAACCACTTTATGGATTCCAATCCGAATGTAGAGTGGGAGGCAACTCTGGATCATGGTGAGAAGATTGGACTTGGAACAAGAAGCTATGAACTGAAAAGAATTTAATTAATAAACAGCTGCCGCATTATCAAAACACTTTGAACAATGCGGCAGCCGTTTAACTTTAGCCTCTTTTTGCCAGATACCTTTTAATCAAAAAGGAGCAGAAATATGGAAATGTATAAATGCTATTTTCTATTCCCACATTGCTGTCAGCCAGTTTTATTCCCCACTTAATATCGCTGTAACTTTCATTATCAATCAGTTTTCTTAAAGATTTTGAGCGATTTTTATTTGCCTTTACTTCAACCGGAACCAGTTCATCTTTTGTCCTGACAAAAAAATCTTCTTCCAAAGTTGCATTTTCTTTTTTGTAATAATATAATCTTAATCCTTGTTTCAGAAACGCCTCTGCAACGAAATTTTCATATAAAGCCCCCTTATAAACACCCATATTTTTATTTGCACGTAAATCTTCCTGCGCTTCTTCATCTAAAGAGGCAATTAGCAGGCCTGTGTCTGGATAGTACAGCTTAAACTTCAATTCATCATAATTTCCTTTTAACGGCAATTCCGGATATTCCAGACAGTAGCAGACAGAAACAACTCCCGCATCCTTAAGCCAGTCAATACAGCCCGAATACTCTCTGCTTCTTGCGTTTTTCTCAATTTTACTTAACTGGAATTTTTTATTCTCTTTTGCCAGCTGTACCGGAACGCTTCGATATACACTGGCAATCTTCGTTTGGTCTAACCCTTCTGCATATTTTCTGATATCTTCTTCATAATCTAATTGAATCTGATGCTGAATTTCCAAAGTATCAGAAAATGTATTCGTTTCTATATATTGTCTGATCACTGCTGGCATGCCCCCAAGCACGCAATATTCAAGAAACAGTTTTTTGTAAACAGACAGCTCCGTATCAGAAAATGCTTTCCCAGAACACATATGTTCCAGGATCTGTTCGATGTGTAAATCTGAGTAACCCTTTGCCCAGAGAAACTCCTCAAAATCCATGGAAAACATTTCGTAATCTGTTTTATAGCCAACGCTATTGCTGTGGATCTTTTTATAGTTAATTCCAAGCAGAGATCCGCTGCAAATTACATCAAATCTTCCATCCAGCTTAAAAGCCTTCAAAGAAGTGGCAATATCCGTCACTTAATATAGTTTTATACTGCCCCTCCAGCACAGAATTTATAAAAACTATATTCTCATAATTTTCACTTGCAAAATGAACAATAGATTCCGTTTTCCCAATCTGTCTTGCACCTTTAATGATTAGCGGAAGCCTGTTTTCTTTATCCTTCCACTGTCTTAAATAACTATCTACCTTTCTCCTAAAATACATAGCCTCACCCCTTCTAAAAAAGCCTTCACGTTTTATAAGCTTTTATTTGCAATTTTCTCACGTTTTTCATTACTATTTTAACACAAAAATCACGTTTTATGTGTATTAAATTATTTAGATCTATATCCTCTTTCCTTGCAACCGCAATCAGACCAGGCAAAAAGCCGCAGAGAAACGTTGCAATCTATCAACATTTCCCTTATTTTCCTGACGGCAGTCATTCCATCCATAAATTTCATCTGAATATCCATTAAAGTTAAAGGTTCCCAGATACCAGGCAAGAGGTACCGCAAGCATATAATATAAACCAACACACGGACCAAACACGCTCTGTCTTGTAACTTATGAGAAATATAGTATAATTAAGATAACCATTTCGTTTATACTAATAAACTCAGACTGGAGTACCTGATATGAAAAATAATTTTTCTCCCAGTTCCAACACTGCCAGCCTTTTTTCCTGGTTTGTGCGGCACTGGAAACAGTTACTGGCGGCAATTGTAATACTAAGCGCGATTGCCTTTGCCTGCCATAAGCTTTATCTTTTTTATCCTTACCTGAATCTGCCCCATGTAACTGCTGCTGATCTGGACGCCCTTGATCTGGATGGTTACGACAAGGTGATGTTTGTGGCGCACCCAGATGATGATTTGCTCTGGGGTGGACGGCACTTGATTGAAGACGATTATCTGGTAGTGTGTATGACCCGTGGAAATGATCCGGTTCGAAGCGCAGAATTTAAAGCTGTAATGGAAGCCACTGGCGATAAATATCTGATTCTTTCCTACCCGGACAAAATCGGAAAAGATCGCAGCAGCTGGAACTACTGGAAAAAAGATATGGAAGCAGATATTGCCACAGTCCTGAACTACAAAGACTGGAAACAGGTTGCCACTCACAATGCAGACGGTGAGTACGGCCATCATCACCACCAGATGACTCACCAGCTTGTAGCAGAAGCCTATAAAGAGACAGACTGCAATGCTGATTTCTATTCTTTTGGAACGTATTATGTAAACGACAAGGTTCCCTACGACCTTGAAGAAATGCCTAAAGATCTTTATATACAGAAGCGCAAGCTGGCAAAGCTCTATGTCAGTCAACGGACTACCGTAAGGAAAATGTATCATATGCTGCCCTATGAGTACTGGCAGAAAGAAGATTTCTGATCTTATATAAAAAGCTGTGTCTATGCCAGAATTTATTTATCCTGGCATGAACACAGCCTTTATTATTTCTTATAATTTTTTTCGCAAAATGAATCTGCCCTTATTTATTTCTCAGCAGCCTCGCTCTTGGTTACAACAACCTTATCCAGATGCCAGATATCATCTACATACTCCTGGATGGTTCTGTCAGAGGAGAATTTACCACTGCATGCAGTGTTCAGAAGTGCCATCTTCGCCCACTTCTTCTCATCCTTATAAGCTGCCTCCACTCTCTTCTGAGCCTCAGCATAGGATCTGAAGTCTCCGAGAATGAAATACTGGTCTGCTCTGGAGCAGTTCTTAGTGTTCAGAAGAGAATCATAGATATCTCTGAACAGCTCTGTATCGCTGGAGAAGGTTCCATTGATCAGCTGCATCAGTACCTGACGGATCTCAGCATCTGTGTTGTAGATAAAGTCTGGATCGTATCCGCCATGGTTCTCATAATTAATGATCTGGTCAGCGCTCATACCGAAGATGAATGCGTTCTCCTGACCAACTTCCTCAACGATCTCTACGTTTGCACCGTCCATGGTTCCAAGTGTAGGAGCACCGTTCAGCATGAACTTCATGTTACCTGTACCGGAAGCCTCTTTACTTGCAGTAGAAATCTGCTCGGAAACATCTGCTGCTGCAAAGATCATCTCAGCATTAGATACTCTGTAGTTCTCGATAAATACAACCTTGATCTTACCACCAATTGATAGATCGTTGTTTACAACATCCGCTACGCAGTTGATCAGTTTGATAATCTTTTTCGCACGCTCATATGCTGCAGAAGCTTTTGCACCAAAGATGAAGGTTCTTGGATAGAATTCCATCTCCGGATGTAATTTAATCTGGTTGTACAGATAAATTACATGAAGGATATTGAGAAGCTGTCTCTTATACTCATGAAGTCTCTTAACCTGTACATCGAAAATGGAATGAGGATCAACTTCAACACCATTGTGCTCCAGAATATATTTTGCAAGACGCTGTTTGTTCTGGAATTTAATATTCATAAACTCCTGAAGTGCTTTCTCATCATCAGCATATACCTTCAGCTTGCTGATCTGGGAAAGATCTGTGATCCAGTCTGGTCCAATATGGTCTGTGATCCATGCAGCAAGATTCTGGTTTCCGTGAAGAAGGAAACGTCTCTGAGTGATACCGTTGGTTTTGTTATTAAATTTCTCCGGCATCATCTCATAGAAATCTTTTAACTCCTGATTCTTCAGGATTTCTGTATGAAGTCTTGCAACACCATTTACAGAGAAGCCTGCAACGATTGCAAGGTGAGCCATCTTAACCTGTCCGTCATAGATGATTGCCATCTTTTTGATTTTCTCATAGTTTCCAGGATATCTGTTCTGTACTTCAATGATGAAACGACGGTTGATCTCTTCGATGATCTGATATACACGTGGAAGAAGTCTGGAGAACAGCTCGATCGGCCATTTCTCAAGAGCCTCAGCCATAATGGTATGGTTAGTGTAAGCAACACATTTGGTAGTTACAGCCCATGCATCATCCCAGCCAAGACCTTCCTGATCCATAAGAAGACGCATAAGCTCTGCAACAGCCATAGTCGGATGAGTATCGTTCATCTGGAATACGACTTTCTCGTGGAGCTTCTTAATATCATTATGTGTTTTCTTATATTTCTCGATTGCAGCCTGAACACTTGCAGATACGAAGAAGTACTGCTGTTTCAGACGAAGCTCTTTACCGGACATTTTATTATCGTTCGGATAAAGAACGTTTACGATATCCTTTGCGAGGTTCTCCTGCTCAACGGCTTTCTTGTAATCACCTTTGTCAAAGGAATCAAATCCAAACTCTTCGATAGCAGCAGCATCCCAGATACGAAGTGTATTTACTACATTGTTCTCATAACCAACGATCGGCATATCGTATGGGATTGCCTTTACTGCCTGATATCCTTCATGGACAAATTTGTTCTGGCCGGTTGCCTGGTCATATTCAACTCTTACATATCCCCCGAAATGTACCTCTTTTGCGTACTCCGGACGACGAAGCTCAAATGGATAGCCTTCTTCAAGCCATGCATCCGGAACCTCAACCTGGTATCCGTCTCTGATTTCCTGTTTGAACATACCATAACGGTAACGGATTCCGCAGCCATATGCACTGTATCCAAGTGTTGCAAGGGAATCAAGGAAGCATGCTGCAAGTCTTCCCAGACCACCGTTTCCAAGAGCCGGATCCGGCTCCTGATCCTCAAGTGCATTGATGTCGATTCCAAGCTCTTCAAGAGCTTCTTTCACTTCACCGTATGCACCAAGGTTTAAAAGGTTGTTTCCAAGGGCACGTCCCATAAGAAACTCCATGGACATATAATATACGATCTTCGGATCCTGCTTTTCATAAGCGTTCTGTGTATCAAGCCAGTTATCGATGATCACATCCTTCACTGTGTAGCTTACTGCCTGGAAAAGCTGCTCCTGAGTTGCCTCTTCAAGCTTTCTGCGGTAAAGAAACTTAACGTTGTCTTTTACACTTTTCTTGAAGGTTTCTTTGTCAAACTGTTTGTCAATCATTTTGATCCTCCTGTTGTATGTTAAATCAAAGCTTTGTAACACCAAGAGTTACATGCTCTTTATTAATATTCCACTCTTTTACATAACCATCTGTCTCGCCATAAACAACATCCTCAGCCAGAACTTCAGATTTGATCTCAGCCTCGTTTGCCTTCATGGTCTCGATAATCTTGTCATTATCTTTTACAGATACACGGATCTTATCCATAACCTCAAAGCCAGCCTCTTTACGCATGGTCTGTACTTTACTGATGATCTCGCGGACAAATCCCTCTTCGATCAGCTCAGGTGTCAGGTTGGTATCCAGAACAACTGCAGTCTCGCCTTCTGACTCTGTTACATAACCTTCTGTCTGTGCAGTCTCGATGAGCAGGTCTTCCTCTGTAAGCTCAACCTTGTTTCCATCGATATCAAGTACAAGTACACCGTTTGTTTTCAGCTCGTTCATAGCCTTGTTTCCGTTGATCTGGGCAAGTGCAGTGCGGATTCCGCCGAGAAGCTTGCCGTATTTCGGTCCCACTGTACGAAGCTGTGGCTTGAAGCTGTAGGAAATGAAGGATTCCACGTCATCTGCAAATTTCACTTCTTTTACATTCAGCTCGTCTGCAATAATGTCTGTGAAATATTTATCCATCACCTTCGGAGCTTTTACATACATGGTTCCGATTGGCTGACGGTTCTTGATATTTGCCGTATTACGGCATGCACGGCCAAGAACAACAACGTCCAGAACTTCTTCCATGTTTTCTTCCAGATCCTTGTTGATCCACTCTTCCTTTACTTCCGGGAAGTCGCAGAGATGGATACTCTCAGGAGCTGTTTTGTCCAGAGATCTTACAAGATTCTGGTAAATATCTTCTGTCATGAACGGGATCATCGGAGCTGCAGCCTTGGCAACTGTTACCAGTGCTGTGTAAAGAGTCATGTACGCATTGATCTTATCCTGCTCCATGCCTTTTGCCCAGAAACGCTCACGGCAGCGTCTTACATACCAGTTACTCATCTCGTCTACAAAGCCCTGAAGTGCTCTTGCAGTCTCCGGAATCTTATAGTCGTTCAGATCCTCGTCAACAGTCTTTACAAGTGTATTCAGCTTGCTGAGGAGCCATTTGTCCATAACCGGAAGCTTGTCATAGTCAAGTGTATATTTGGTAGCATCGAAGTTATCAATATTTGCATAAAGTACAAAGAATGCATAGGTATTCCACAGAGTACCCATAAATTTACGCTGACCTTCCTGAACAGCCTTGCCATGGAAACGGTTCGGCAGCCATGGTGCACTGTTGATGTAGAAGTACCAGCGGATGGCATCTGCACCGTATGTCTGAAGTGCATCAAACGGATCAACTGCATTTCCCTTGGACTTACTCATCTTCTGGCCATTCTCATCCTGAACATGTCCAAGAACGATAACGTTCTTATATGGAGCCTGATTAAACAGAAGAGTAGACTCAGCAAGAAGGGAATAGAACCATCCTCTTGTCTGGTCAACAGCCTCGGAAATAAAGTTTGCCGGGAACTGCTGTTTGAACAATTCCTGATTCTCAAATGGATAATGATGCTGTGCAAATGGCATTGCTCCTGAATCGAACCAGCAGTCAATAACCTCCGGTACACGGTGCATAGTGCCGCCGCACTCCGGACACTTCATGGTAAGCTCGTCAATGTATGGGCGGTGAAGCTCTACTGTCTTGGCGCGCTCGTCACCAGTTTTCTCATAGAGATCCTGACGGCTTCCAACAGATTCCATATGACCGCAGCTGCACTCCCAGATATTCAGTGGAGTTCCCCAGTAACGGTTACGCTGATTCCCCAGTCCTGAACGTTCTCAAGCCAGTCGCCGAAACGTCCTTTACCGATGCTCTCCGGGATCCAGTTAATGGTGTTGTTATTGCGGATCAGGTCATCTTTAACAGCTGTCATTTTAATAAACCAGGATTCTCTTGCGTAGTAGATCAGTGGTGTATCGCAACGCCAGCAGTGTGGGTAATCATGCTCAAATTTCGGAGCATCGAACAGCTTGCCTTCTTTTTCAAGATCAGCCAGTACCATTGGGTCTGCTTTCTTAACAAATACACCGGCATATGGTGTCTCAGCAGTAAGATCACCCTTGCCATCTACAAACTGTACAAACGGAAGGTCATATTCACGTCCTACACGGCTGTCGTCTTCACCAAATGCAGGAGCGATATGAACGATACCGGTACCATCACTCATGGTAACGTAGTTATCACATACGAGATAATGCGCTTTCTTGCCCTTGGATGCTACATAGTCACCTGTGCATTTAAACAGTGGCTCATATTCCTTGTATTCCAGGTCTTTTCCTTTATAGGTTTCCAGGACCTCATATGCAGGCTCTTCTTCCTTTGCAAGCTTGCCAAGTACTTTGTCAAGAAGTGCTTCTGCCATATAATAAGTGTATCTGTCTGCTGCTTTTACTTTACAGTAAGTCTCATCCGGATTTACGCAAAGTGCAACGTTAGAAGGCAGTGTCCACGGTGTTGTGGTCCATGCCAGGAAATATGCATCCTCTCCAACCACTTTGAAACGTGCGATTGCAGAACGCTCTTTTACTAATTTATAGCCCTGGGAAACCTCCTGGGATGAAAGCGGGGTTCCGCAGCGTGGACAGTAAGGAACGATCTTGAAGCCTTTGTATAAGAGGCCTTTGTTCCAGATTTCTTTCAGTGCCCACCACTCGGACTCAATATAATTGTCCTCGTAAGTTACATATGGATGCTCCATATCAGCCCAGAAACCAACTGTTGAGGAGAAATCCTCCCACATTCCTTTGTATTTCCAGACACTCTCTTTACACTGCTGGATGAACGGCTCCATACCGTATTCCTCGATCTGCTCTTTTCCATCCAGACCAAGCTTCTTCTCTACTTCAAGCTCTACCGGAAGACCATGGGTATCCCATCCAGCCTTACGCGGAACCATGTAACCCTTCATTGCACGGTATCTTGGGATCATATCCTTGATAACACGTGTCAGCACATGGCCGATATGCGGCTTGCCGTTTGCTGTTGGCGGTCCGTCATAGAATGTGTAAGTCGGGCCTTCTTTACGGTTTTCCATACTTTTTTCGAAAATATGGTTTTCTTTCCAGAATTCTTCTACTTTTTTCTCGCGATCTACGAAATTCAGATTCGTGTCTACTTTCTGGTACAAAGCTTTTTCCTCCTTTAAAATTATCAGTCGATTGCTGTTGGGATTTCCTGTTACATAAAGAATCCTGCCTGCAGGATTCTCCGTCTGCATAAAAAAAGCTCTCATCCTGCAAAAGGACGAAAGCTGTCAGCACTCGTTATACCACCTGTTACATTGTACAGGCTTGCACACGCAGCCGATACACGCTCCCTGTAACGGGGGAATTCCGTTATCTCCTACTTGTTCCTTCAGAGATAAAACTCCGGAGTGATCTTCGGCTGAATCTACTTGCGGCGGGCTTACACCATCCCCGTCTCGCTGAAAAGATTGCTGCTGTCTGTGTCCGCACAACCTTAAACGTTCAAAATCAGCTTACTGTCTCCATCACAGTCTTTAACTATTCTGTTTCCTGTCTATTATAAGGGTCTGAATTTCTATATGTCAAGTGTTTTTCCGCTGAAAAAATGGGGAGAATAGGGGAAAATAATGCTGAATTTGTGGATTTTCCGGGGTGTTGTGAACAATTCACACTCTTTTAATAGTTTTACATAAAGAAAAGTGGTATAATGCAATTACGTATTGGGAATTTTATGTACTATTTTAAGAAAGGATTTTATATGATCAGGAAAAATCTTCATATGAAAATAAAGCGGATTTTCTGTGGAATCCTGACAGCAGCAATGCTGCTTGGGCAGACGGGCGCTGTCTGGGCAGAAGCTACAGACACTGCCAGCGAATCTCCCACTCCTACTCCGGATCCGCATACCGAATATTATGCACAGGCAGCTGATAGCGATTCCATTGAGGGTTGGCCAGAGGGTCCTAAGATTGAGGCGCAGTCAGCAGTTCTCATGGACTTAAATACAGAAGCGGTCCTGTATTCCAAGAATGCCAATACTCAGCTTTACCCGGCCAGTATTACCAAGCTTCTCACCTGTCTTCTTGGATGTGAGAACCTGGACGTGAACGCACAGCTTACCCTTTCTCAGCAGGCGGCTTACGGAATTGAAGCGGGAAGTTCCACCATTTATGGTGACGCCGGAGAGGTTTTTACAGTTGAACAATGTCTTATGGCACTGATGCTGGAATCAGCCAATGAAATGGCACTTGGTATCGGGGAAGAGGTTTCCGGTTCTGTGAAGAAGTTTGTAGAGCTGATGAACACCAGAGCCCAGCAGCTTGGATGCAAAAACACCCATTTTAATAACCCTAACGGACTTCCTGATGAGACTCATGTAACCACCGCAGGCGACATGGCAAAAATAGCCAAGGCTGCATGGCAGAATCCACTTTGCAGGAAATTTTTCACCACAGATCTTTATGAAATTCCGCCTACCAATATTTTTACAGAAACCCGCTATCTGCTCAATCATCACAAAATGATGGCTGGCAGGGATTACGCCTATGATGGTGTTCTGGGTGGAAAAACAGGCTACACAGATGCTGCCGGTGCTACTCTGATCACCTATGCCAAGCGTGGAAATATGACCCTGGTTGCAGTTGTGATGAATTCCGTAAATGGTGCCTGGGCTGACACAAAAAGTCTCCTGGATTACGGTTTCGACAATTTCGAATGTAAAAAAATGAAAATCAGCAAGAATCCTGTTCCGAAGAAAAATCTTCCAAGTGAGCAGTATCTGCTGAATAATTGCGGAAATACTTATCCATTCTACTACACAAAAAATGTATACGTGACCGTCCCCACAGGGACAGGCCTCAGTGTTCTTACCAAGAAACAGGCCATTCTTTCCAACGCTGTGGGACCATTGAGATTAAAGAGCAAGTATTATTTCAATGGCCAGATGGTTGGATGGGGAATGCAGTATGAACGGTCGATCATGACCAGTCTGCTGACAACACCGACTTTATAGAATAAGGGCTAAGAATGAAAACTGCATTACGCATTTTCGTTCTTAGCCCTGTATTATTGTAGTTCCTCTACTTTACACAATATTCTTTTATCTCTTTATTCGAAATGCTCCTATTACTACAATTTCATTTCTCAACTCTTATACCAGAATTTCAGACATTTCACCGTAATATTTGAAGGATCTGCTATTAGTTTTCCTATATTCAGCTTCATGGTTTTTGTCTTTCCCGGTTTTATATTGACCTTAAAGGTTTTGGTGCGGGTCATTTCTTCATTAATGGTCATGGTAAATTTCAGCTTCACTTTTGTGATGGTGCTTTTGGATTTATTGGTGAAGCGGGTTGTGTAAATGGTTTTGCCGGAATCCGGATAATATTTATAGCCTTTCACTTTTACCTGAAGCTGTTTCAGTTTTGGCTTGGGGGCAGGCTTTTTGCCGACGATCACGGTTATGGTTCTCCGCTTGCCATTTACCAGGGCACTTACCTTGGCAGTGCCAGGCTTCTTTGCGATCAGGAATCCTCCGGCTGCATCAACGATCTTTTTATTGCTGGATTTCACTTTCTTGATGGTGATGCTTCCACCGCCGGTTTTGAAAACATAATTGGAAAACATGGTGGTATCCCCCACCTTCAGGGAGATGGAGCTGGAAACAGTTATGACTGTTTTCGCTACTGTGAAGGTCACCTTTTTCGTCTGATTTCCATATTTGAAAATGAAATCCGCTGAACCTGCTTTTGCAAAATATACGCTCACCTCAAAGCTGTCATTGGATTTTGGAGTAATGCCTGTAATCTGTGCCACCGATGAGTCCGAAATACTTACAGAATATTTGGACGAATCCTTATTTGAATAAAAAACATAAGGATCGTCAACCGTTACCAGGAACATTCCTGTGGTTTTGTCGTAATTGTTTTCCGGCGGATAAATGGCAATATCTGCGTTTTTGCGATTTTCCCGCACATTTACAGTGATGGAAAAATCTACGTTCTGCTCACTTGGAAAACTATCATAATTTACAAATATTTCCATCAATTCCATTTCATCAGATTTGGAGAACGTGGCTGAGCCCTGCAGCACCGTACCTCCGTTTGAATATAAGGGTATGCTGTCGTCATCCAGATACACGCTTGCCCTGCCTGGCGTCAGACTGGAGCTTTGAAAAGTCATAGTCACATCTACCTTGTAATCCATGGAGTCTTCATGAGGGATCTGATAACCGATATAATAGCGGAATTCGTCTCCATCCCACACATTCATGCTGCCCGTTCCGCTGAGTTTAAAACCATCCGAGGTAACTTCCTTGGTGATAGCAGCCTGCGCCCGCAGCGGACCAAAGAGAACCATCAGCAGTGTTACAAAGAAAAATGTCAGAATGTATTTCCCAAACCTGTAAAAATAATTTCTTAAACTCATAAAACCCCTCCTTTTTTATACGCTGTTGTTGTATTACTTATAATCAGCATATGTGATTGGAGGGGATTTTTCTATTAACCAAATGTTAGTTTTTCATTCGTTACAAGAAGTAGTTTCACGGATTTACTGCTCTTCTTTCTTCAGTCTCCGTTTGGCACGATGCGCATCACGTTTCTGGCGGATTTCATCGGCTTCTTCATCGGTTACATTGGTGAGCTTCTTAATTACATAGTACTTATTGTCTTCCGTTCGGCGAATCCTGATTTTTCCCAGTACAAAGCCATGCTCCTGACAGAGGGACACACTGTAGTAAACCTTGGAATTATTCATAAACCAACGGATCTTACGCTTGGCAGGATTATGGCACAATGGACATTTCGTGCTGGTTACTTCCCGGTCCTTCATGGCTTTTTCGCGGGAATAGAACTCCCGGGATACATATTTATCATAGGTTGGATAGGATATGTGAATCTCTTCACGCTTGCTCTTGGGATTCTGATACACGTCCAGGGATGAGTTTGGAAAAATGTATTTATCTTCTATTTTCTGGAGAATACATGCAGTATAATAAGCATCTCCCAGAGCGCGGTGAAAATCCATTTTCTTCTCCACGCCCATTTTATCAGCAGCAAATTCCAGAGCACGGCGCTCGTCATTTTCTTCATAACGAATAGCAAATAATTTCTGCACATCATAATAAGTCACCGGACCTTTGAGCAGGGAAAGTTTTCCATAATATTTCATGTTCCGCTGCAGTTCCATTACATCCTGATTTCCCCAGGTAAAGAAAATATATTCTTCGCCACACCATTCCAAAAATTCCGTGATGGCCTGTGGGAAAAGAGTTCCATTCTGCAGATCCTTATAATTCATGTGAATCACTTCATGAATGCTGTCATGAATCCAATTGTACACCTGGGGCTTGATCAGACGCTGAAAGCTATCCACAATTTCTTTCTCTTCATTTAGTTTTATGGCGCCGATTTCTATGATTTCAAAAGGCAGACGGCTATTAGACCACCTTTTTCCCCCCGGACTCTGATTCCATTCCAGGTCAAATACAATGTAATTCATGGGTAAATTCCTTCTCTGAAAATGTTTTTGTTACTGTGAACAGGTAAACAGTAACATATTTTTGCCATCCACGATTATTGCAGCAACATCTTGTTTTCACGCTCTGGAGCCTGTTTGAAAAGGCTTTCTGCAAGATGTACATCATAATTTGTGGGAGATTTTTGTTCTATCCTTTGCAGTTATCAACAATTCCAGACAAGTATAGCAGACAGGTGAAATGATGTAAAGACATAAGAAAAAACCTGCCGGTGGGTAGCCGGCAGGAAATGAGGGGGTATGAAACAAAATCTATGTAAATTAAGAAATCGTCTTAAAATGAAACACAATCTATATAAAAGAAGCTGTTTACCATTATTTCAATATTACTGAATAATCTATACACTGCAAGCACATCAAATAAAACATGCTCTGCCGCTTTCACTCGTTACTTATGTAAGTCGGCAATATCAGCCGCCGCTTCTGATTTACGGCTAATGCACACTCTATATTATCTAATTCAATTATCTATTTCAATCGTCTATTTCAATTATTTATTTCATCGGCACGAAGCAGGTGAACTGCTCCGCGCCAGTTATTATCTGTTATCAGTTTCCCACGGGAATTCTTATCTGTTAAAACAGCTCTTTCCCCGGAAATCAGCCTTCAATAGAAATAAACTTCTTCTCTTCCGGCACTTTTTTCTTCGCTTCCTTCGGGAAAGTAACAGTCAGAACACCATTGTCATATTTCGCATGGATGTCCTCATGCTCCAGTTCCTTACCTACGTAAAAGCTTCTGGAGCACTGTCCGGTGTAACGCTCTCTGTGAACGTATTTGCCGTTATTGTCTTTCTCATCTTTATTCTCGGTTCTGGAAGCCTGAATGTTCAGATAGCCATCCTTCAGCTGAATCTTCACATCCTCTTTATGGAAGCCTGGAAGATCAATGCTCAGCTCATAATTTCCATCCACATCCTTAATATCTGTCTTCATCAATTCAGCAGCTCTGTAACCTCTGCGATTCTCTCTTTCTGCTGGTAATCTCATCCAGTCATCAAATAAATCTTCTCCAAAAATACTAGGCATTAACATAATCCATTCCTCCTTATATTGTGAACACTTGCGTGTTTAATTAACATCATTGTTGAAACTGGAAGATTTCTTTTTCTCTCTTCCTTTGTTCTGCATGTAATATAACACGCATTGTTAGCACTGTCAAGAGGAGAGTGCTAATTTCACATTTTTTTCACATTTATCTTAAATAAAAAACTAAATTTGTGTCCCTTTTCACATTTTCCCTTGTGGAGTTCCAGAAATTCTGGTGCAGACGAACTGCATCGCCATTTTCCTCTACTGCATCTGCATTTCCAGTGATTGTATTGTAGATCATGGCAAATGCCAGATTCTCCATTGCCCCGGCATATTACACTGGTTCCGAGGTAACTCCTGAAGTGACAGTTACCCACAATGGTAAAACCCTGGTAAAAGACAGGGATTTCACTGTAACATACCACAACAACATTGAACCAAGCAGTTATTACAATTCTCCGTGGGTTGGAATTGATGGAATTGGAAATTACCAGGGGTATGTAACCAAATCGTTTACTATAAACAGAGCTGACATCAGCAGCTGCACGGTTACGCTTTCCAATGAAAGCCTTACCTACACAGGCTCCTCTTTACGCCCAAACGCCACAGTAAAAAGCGGGGACAAGGAATTAACCCTGAACCAGGATTATTACGTTTCCTACAGAAACAACTGGGATGCAGGTACTGCTTCTGTTATCGTAAACGGCAGTGGAAATTACACTGGTTCTGTTACGAAAGACTTTACCATTAAACCATTGGATATCAGCCGCTATTCCGCTTCCCTTTCCCAGTATTCCTACACCAGTGACGGAACAGAGAAATGCCCGGATGTTACCGTTACATACGGAGACAAGACGCTTGCAACAGGCACTGATTTCACAGTTTCTTATAAAGATAATGTGAAGGAAGGTACTGCTACTGTAACTATTACTGGAGCTGGAAATTACACCGGCATTATTAACACAACCTTTACGATCACAGCTGCTCCTGGCAAGGATGACTCGGACGCAGGAAAAGATAATCCTGGTAAAGATGATTCTGGTAAAGATGATTCTGGTAAAGACGATTCTGGTAAGGATGATTCTGGTAAAGATGACTCCGGTAAAGACGATTCCGGTAAAGATGATTCTGGTAAAGATAACTCTGGTAAAGACGATTCCGGTAAAGATAACTCCGGTAAAGATAACTCCGGTAAAGATGATTCCGATAAAGGCAACCAGAACAGCAGCATGAAAAAGGCGAAAACCCTTACCGTAAAAGACTCTGCTACACGCGCAACCTTAAAGGAACTGGTTTCAAAGAAAAAATATTATGTACGGATCCGCACCTACAAAGTTGTAAGCGGCAAAAAATATTATTCCAAATGGAGTTCCAAAAAATCCGTAAAAATTAGATAATGTCAAATGCCAGGCAGCGTCTTTGAACGACGCTGCCTGGCATTTTTTCATAAATCTTCCAAACTAACCTGAAGATTCTATATTCTCTGTATAACTATTCAGCATCTTCACAGTTACAACCTCCGCAAAATAGTACATACCTACTGAATAGTTATTTTTCTGTTTAAGTTTTTCTCAACTCAGGAAATTCTCAATGATCACATTTTCCGCCTCAGCTTCCGTCATTCCAAGAGTTCTTAGCTTCAGAAGCTGCTCATCGTTAATTCTTCCAATAGCGGCCTCATGAACAATTGCAGCATCCACATGCTTCGCCTGGATTTCCGGGATAGAACCCACCTCTGCATGATCCATAATAATGGAATCACACTGGATATGTGCGTGACATTTGTTCTTTCCAACAGCCTTCGGATGGAAAACCTGGGAAGAGTTTCCCTTTCCAACAGAACGGGAAATAATCTGTGCAGAAGATCCCGCTCCGTTCATACAGACTTCAATATCAGACTCCGCTTTCTGCTCCCCATCTGTCATCAGACGTTCCAGAACAAACAGCTTGGAATCTGCATCCATTGAAACATTTGTGGTACGGATTGTGGAGTCAACACCTTTGATCTGAACGGTATCCAGCGTAAATACGGAGTTCTCTCCAAGCTCAATATTAGTTACGGGATTCAGCACTCTGCTTCCGGTTCCATTCCCCTCTCCATAGTGTTTTTCCTCGTAATGTACATTAGCATTTTTACCCACATGGAAAGTATGAATACCATCGTGACGACTGTCATTACAGCCACTATTGTGGATTCCGCAGCCTGCAACAATGTCAACATCTGCACCGTCTGCCACATAAAAATCATTGTAAACCAGATCGGTCATTCCAGATACACTTACCACTACCGGGATGAAAACCTTCTCTCCCTTTGTCTCCCCGTCAATGAAAATATCGATTCCCGGCTTGTCCTCTTTTTTCTTTATTTTGATATGTTCGCTGTCACCGTGACAGATGGAAATACCATTCTGACGGAGATTAAAAGCACCTTTCTGCGCAAAGCCTTCGCTGATCTTATCAAGCACACCCTGGGTTGTTTCTTCTACTTTAACCATCAACATTTTCCTCCTTCATTCAGACATTTCTGACATTTTTCCTGCTGAAATAAGGTTGGGAAAACGTCTTCTTTCGTACCATATTTCTTTACTTCACCGTCTTCAATTACCATGATTTTATCTGCCATATTGATGATTTTTTCCTGATGGGAAATCAGGATCAGGCACTCCTTTTTCTCACGATGAATCTCCTCAAAGCGCTTGATCAGCATGGAAAAGCTCCACAGGTCGATTCCTGCTTCAGGTTCATCAAAAATGCTTACTTTATGAGACTTCGCTAAAACTGTGGCAATCTCAATTCGCTTCATTTCACCGCCGGAAAGGGTTCCATCCAGCTGACGGTTCAGGTAATCTTCGGAACAAAGTCCTACAGCTGAGAGAAGGTCACAGCTCTCTTTTTCCGTTAAATTCTTTCCTGCTGCAAGAGATAACATTCTTGCCACGGTCATGCCTTTAAAGCGGGGTGGCTGCTGAAATGCATAGCCAATTCCCGCATTTGCACGATGATCAATATCGTATCCTGTAATGTTCTCATCATCCAGATAAATTTCTCCGCTGTCTGCTTTCTCAATGCCAGCCAGTACCTTGGCCAGGGTGGATTTTCCACCTCCATTGGGTCCGGTGATTACCAGCATTTCCCCATCATGAACATCAAAACTGATGTGATTTACCAGACAGCGCTTTTTCCCTTCTTCATTCACTTCAAAAGTCAGGTTCTTTACTTTCAGCATATTCGTACCTCTTCTGTTAATTTTACATTACTGCTCCAATTGTGCCCGAAATTCCAGAAAAAAATTGCTTTTGAGCAATAACGATTTTATCTCTTCTTGGACTGTACTCCAAATAAAAAAAATTGTCAACCACGACCTTCACAGCAACGCGCTTCACGACGCACAGAAACACGAACCTTCTTGTGACAGGCACAAGAAGTAGCGTTTGCTACGCAAACTTAGTTCTCTGGTTTTCTGTAAACTTTATCCACCAAAAACACCTCGCAGAGCGTTACAAATGAACAGTAACAAAACTATATCATATTGGAGCAACATTGAATAGCGCTCAGAAAATAATAGTATTGAATTTTCTCTTCTTTTGGTTTATAATCGACATATGTCGAAAACAAGGAGGTGACATATATGCCCAGACCGCCCAGATGCCGCAGAATCTGCCAGGCACCCCAATATGAAACTTTTTCTCCTGAAGAATGTCCCAGAGAGTCGGAAGCTGTCACTCTGACTCTGGATGAATATGAAGTCATCCGTCTGGTAGATCTGGAGAAGAAAACTCACGAACAATGTGCTGCCCAGATGGACATTTCCCGGACAACTGTCACGGAAATTTATGAAACTGCCCGGGAAAAAATTGCCCGGTGCATCGTCCTTGGGCAGCGCCTTGTCATAGCCGGGGGAAATTACCGGCTCTGCGAAGGACGGGAGCATACGCGCTGCTGGAAATGCTGCTGCCGAAAGGAATCTAAACAGACTCCGCTTACCAGCCTGGACCTTTCACAGGAACTGCCAGCCGCTGACCGATCTAATAGTTCACTTTCTAAATCAAATTTACAAAATGAAGGAGATATCATTATGAAGATTGCAGTTACTTATGAAAATGGAGAAATTTTTCAGCACTTTGGACACACAGAAACATTCAAGATCTATGACATTGCAGATGGCAAGGTTGTAAGTGCCGAAGTAGTCGATACCAATGGAAGCGGTCACGGCGCACTGGCTGGATTCCTGGTTGCACATGGCGTAGATACCCTGATCTGCGGCGGTATTGGCGGCGGTGCCCAGAATGCACTTGCCCAGGCTGGAATCCGTCTTTTCGGCGGAGTTTCAGGAAATGCAGACGAAGCTGTAAACGCACTGCTTGCAGGAAATCTTGGCTATGATCCTGATGTGCATTGTAATCATCACGACCATCATGGAGAAGGACACAGCTGCGGCGATCATGGCTGCGGAAGCCATTCCTGCCATTAATATCTGCCACAGATTTGACCAGAGCGGTTAATTGACTGTATTCGTAAAAAAGACTGATATAATAACATACCAGACTCCAGCAACAACCTCCTGAAGTACCAGTATTGTTTATATCAGTCTTTTTTGTACGCTCTGTTCACTAAACGGCAATGTCGCCTGCCGGTGACATTGCCATATATGGAAGTCAGCAGTTCCTTGCCTGTGGTGCTCCCTCAGCCTGCATCTTCTCCTTCGTCTTCTTCAGTGAGACAACCAGTCCCGCAAAAATCAGAACAGAACCAATGATTGATGACTCACGTAAAATAAAAGTCTGATTTTCCTTACTTCTGAAAATACTTATTTCCGGTATTACTCACTCCTTTTTCTGTAGATATCAACTGAAAAAATTTCTCAAAAATGTATTTTCTATACCATCTGTATGAAATGCGTGTTATACTATGTTAGTCTTTGCTAACGTTATTTAAAGGAGGTCGTCACAATGCCTTTAAGTTTAACTGAGTTTAACCATTTTTATATCATTAATAAGGTGTGCGGACTGGAAAAACAGCGGCATTATCTGGAATCCCTGGGCTTTGTCCCAGGAACGCAGGTTACGATTTTATCAGAATTACACGGGTATTATGTAGTTATGGTAAAGGGCAGCAAAATCGGCCTGGATAAGGAGCTTGCAAAGAAAATTATTGTATACGCAGGCTGATTAAAAAACAGAAACTAACTATTCAGTATCTTCACAGTTACGCCCTCCGCAAAATGCTGTCTTCCGAATAGTTACAATTGAAATATCAGGCACTATATACTGGAGAAATGTATGGAAAGAAACAAAACAATTATGAAACTCTGCTACCTGCAGACAACATTTTACATTGTATTTTTGACTGCATTAATTACCCGTCACAGACGCGGAATAAGTCAGAAAACCTTTGCTTTTCTGATTATTTTATCCCTTGTGGGATGTGCGGTTTCCCTTACTTTAGGAGATTATCTCAGAAATATGATCCGAAGTTCTGGCTTTGACGTAGCAGGCGTCCACGATAAAAAATCACTGGAAAAGAAGCTGCAGCAGCTTCAGAATGCAGACGATACCTTGAATGTGGGTGTCATGATGTTCGACCTGAACAATCTGAAAAAAATCAACGATACATATGGTCACGAACAGGGGGATGTATTTATTCAGACCTTTGCTGCTTACCTGACACGGATACTCACTGAGGATAGTTTTCTTGCCAGATTCGGCGGTGATGAGTTTGTAATCGTGCAAAGTCACGCCACCTGGTCTCAGCTGGAGCAGATGAATATTCAGCTCAATCCATGCTGGATGTGTATAATCAAACAGCTGACCATCCTATCAGCTATGCAGTCGGATACGATATCAGCTGCAAAAATCACTACTACCTGATTATGGATCTTCTGGAAATTGCCGATCAGAAAATGTATCAGGACAAGCGTTATAAAAAGGAACAAATGGCAAAAAAGCCACAGGAGTTTTGCCGGAATCGACTGGCGGAAAGTATCTCTACAGAGTCTTTGAAAGAGAAACTTTTTACTATTTTAAATAATAGCAACGGTGAAAAAAAGTATGCTTTTCTAATGACAGATGTAAGCAATTTTCACCTTATTAATGACTATTGGGGGTATGAAACCGGGACTAATATTCTGAATTTTATTCTGAAAAAAATGGAACTTTTTCCACAAACCTTGTTTGTAAACAGGTATCATTCAGACATCTTTGTAGCTGTTATTGACATTACCGGAGCGGAGCATACAGCTGTTAAAAAACGAATTATTGAGTCTAACAAGCAGACTACAAAAGAAGTTCTGGCTGCTTATCCTGTAAATTATCTTTCCCTGAACACTGGTATTTATTATCTGGAAAACATGAAAATTCCAGGCGAAGAAATTATTTCGCACTCCAATATCGTCCGCATAAAGGCGAAAGATAAGCTTTGCGGTGTGTGCGAATATACAAGAGAAATTGCTCTTGCTGAACAGAAACGTGCAGACACTATTCACTCTTTTAAGGAAGCACTTGGGAAGAAAGAATTTCAGATTTATTTCCAACCAAAAATCAGCGGAAGGAAGCAGAAAATTGCCAGTGCAGAAATACTTGTCCGCTGGCAGAGAGCAAATGGAGATCTGTGGTTTCCAGACAGTTTTCTTCCTATTTTGGAAGAAACCGGGGAGATTGAAGCTCTGGATTATTATGTTTATGAAACAGCATTTCAGTGGCTGGCAGACAGACGGGAAAAAGGGCTTAAGCTGTTGCCTCTGTCCCTGAATGTATCTCCGGTTCATTTTCGGAAAATCCACACATTCACAGAAAAGGTTTCACATTTAATCCAGAAATATGAAATTCCCTCTCAATATTTAATTTTTGAGATTACGGAATCTACTTATATTCATAATATTGAGGCGGTTAATCACATGATCCGCTTCTTCCATGAGAAAAACATTCGGATCTCTATGGATGATTTCGGTTCTGGATATTCTTCCTTAAATACATTAAAGGATATCCTGTTTGACGAGGTAAAAATCGACAAGAAATTCCTGTCAGATAAGCTCACAGAGAATGGAAAAATCGTGCTACAGGAGATTTTCCATCTGTTGAAAAGGACTAATAAGTTTATTGTATGTGAAGGTGTGGAAACTAAAGAAATGGTAGACTTTCTGGTGGCAGAGGGATGCGATGAACTGCAGGGATATTATTATTATAAGCCCATGGAAATGGCAAAATTTGAACAATTAATTGGGTAAAATATACTGAAAAGTGGAGCGTGCAGTTTGCGGGAATGATTTTTCAAGCACGCTCAGCCCGGACCATATCCATAAATTTGCTCAGGCAAATATGGCTCATTCATGGCTGCTGTCCGGGACATTCATAGTAAAACAGCTTTATTTCTTCATAGCCCCAAGCTCTCTTCTTGCAAACAATATCGCCAATACAAACGCTGCTGCATCAGCGATCGGACCTGCATACATAACTCCGTCAATTCCCATTATTAATGAAAAAACAACGATCAATGGCAAAAGAAACAGCACCTGTCTGGTCAGGGACATGACAATTCCAAGCTTTGCTTTTCCGATAGATGTAAAAAATCCTGAGGACATTGGCTGAATTCCATTTGCAAAAGTCATAAACATAAATATCTTCAGATAGCGTTCTGCAAACTGGAAATAAAGGTCACTTCCAGTTCCGAAAATACTTACAATCTGGTGGGGAAATAACTGGAAACAAAGGAAAAATACAGTTGCAATCGCAGTACATGCAATCATGGAATAACGATATGCAAGTCTTACCCTGTCGTATTTTTTTGCCCCATAATTAAAGCCCCAGATTGGCTGACAGCCTTGAGAAATTCCAATACAAATTGCCATAAACACCTGATTTACTTTTGAAATAACTCCTACACAGGCGATTGGAATATCACTTCCATAGACAGATAAACCGCCGTAATAACGTAAAATATTGTTCAGCACAATCTGAACAATTGCCATAGCAATCTGATTAATACAGGACGCCATTCCGAGAGAAATAATGGCTTTTAGACACTCTGAAGAAGGCTTTAACATGCTCATCTCCAGATACATTTTACGAAATTTTCCAAAATAAATAATCACCAAAATTCCGGAAACAACCTGTCCGATCACCGTTGCCCAGGCAGCACCCTTGATTCCCCAACCAAACCCAAAGATGAAAAGGGGATCCAGAATTGTGTTGATGATGGCACCTGTAAGAACACAGGTCATAGAATATGTGGGGCTTCGGTCTGCGCGGACAATATGATTTCCTCCAATGGATAATGCATAAAACGGAAGTCCCACAGCTGTGATTCCAAGATAATCCACCGCATAGGGCATAACATCTGTCGTTGCACCAAATAAGCTTAGAAGCGGACGCAAAAACAGAAGTACTGCCACTGCCAGAATCACACCGGTAATCACCAGTGTGGAAAGTGCAGTTCCGGCTATGGAGCTTGCCTTCTTCTCTCTTCCGGCACCCATTTCCAGATTGTAATTGGAGGCGCCTCCAATTCCCAGAAGCAGTGCCAACGCCGTTGCAATAGTTGTTACAGGAAATGCAACATTAGTAGCAGCATTTCCCAGCATCCCAACGCCTTGGCCAATGAAAATCTGATCCACAATATTGTACATTGCACTGACCAGCATGCTGATAATTGCCGGAATTGCAAATTTCAATATCAGTCCTCCTACTGGAGCTGTTCCCAGGGGATTTTGCTCCTGACTGATGTTTGTTTCTTCCAAAAAAGTCTCCTCCCTTACGTTAAACTAATTCCGTTTATCTCACTTAAATCCTGCTATAAATCATAACAAATTCTGAAAAGCGATTCAAGAAATTTATGCTCAAAAAGCCCAGCTGCATACACAACTGAGCTTTTTGTATGAATATGGTTATTACTTCGCTACTCGCAATCTCACCGCCATATACTCTTTCCCCGGCAGCTTTACTCGGAACTTTCCTTTATGAACTCCACCATCGGTAATATTCATTTCCCAGGTATCGATTATTTCCACCTGATACTCTGTAGTATCATCAAAGTAGAAGTCCCGGAAGCCCGGCCGCATAAAGGAATAATAGTAAATAAAATAATCTTTCCTTGCCGGGAAACCGGTAGCACGGCAGGCAACCTCATCCCATTTGCAGGGCATAGGTTCCACACCAAGGCCTGGTGTTTCTTCCATGATTTTCGCCAGAAATTTAATACGTTCTGGTGAGGTTCCATGCAGAACTCCGCCGTGGGACCACCAGAGAATACGATCCGGACTGAGATAAGTTTCACCGTGTCCCGGATATCCTCCGCGGCAGAATGCCTCCCAGAATCTTCTTGTCATTTCCTCACCGCTGATATTTCCCCAGCCAAACTGAATGTTTCCCTCATAGCAGATTTCATCCAGAATTACAGGCTTATGATATTTCTCGCGCCACTCATTTACCAGCTCGGAGGAGCGGTATGTCTCTGTTCTCTGGATGCTGCAGTGGGTAATCCAGGGCAGGTTATAATCGTAATATGACTTACAGTTATGAATGGATCTGAGATGATGGTAAGGATCTTTCTCACAGATAATGCCGGCATATCTTTCCCAGTCAGAAAGAGTCTTTTCGTGCATCAGATCATACTCATTAGCCAGGGACCACCATACATTTCGGTATGCGGAAAAACGTGCCAGTACATACTTCCAGTAGCGGTCATCTTCCTCTGCTTTCATCATGGAGAATCCCCATCTGTCATACGGATGCATAACAATCAGATCTGCCTCGATTCCTAAATTCATAAGTGCCTGAATACACTTTTCAATATGTTGAAAATGGGCTGGATTGAATCTGGTAAAATCCCAGTCATTGCCCGGAGCACAGCCATTATATTCCGCGAAATTATTCTCATTTAATACCGAGCTATCGCAGGGTGTTCCCTCATAAGGATAGGTAATCGGCTCATGAAGATTGTAGTCATAGTGCTTGGGGAAAATACAGAAACGAATCTTATTAAACGCATTTTCTTCCAGAGTTTTCAGTGTCTGTTTCTGTAATTCTTCATTCTGCAGATTCCATACATAGCAGGTAGTTCCGATGCAGTGATAGGGTGTTCCATCCTCATAAGCCAGGTAGTATGTGCCGGCTACACGGACTGGGCCATGGTTGTCTGCGGATGGATGTGTGGCAGTAAAACTACCCGTAAACATATCGGTGTTTTCAAATGATGTTTCAATCTCAAAGTTATATGTATCTTCAAAAGAAGGCATAAATCTTACTTTATAAATCCCATCCCCATCATAAAAACCATCCACTGTTTTTTTCTCGTTTTTACACTCGAAGATTCCCCGGATCCACTGGTCGCAGAACGGATTTCCATCCTTCGGGCCGGTCACTGTCACTTCAAAAGTGCCCCATTTTTCCACTGTTTTTGCATAGCTATTCCCATAGTTTTTTTACTCCTTCGCAAAACTAATACCGTCTCAGATATGATCTGATATGTACTGTGTTTTTCTCGTTTTAAATAGAAAAGCCTATACTTTCTGGTATCATCATACTACAGAAAGCATAGGTCCTGCAATGCTACTTTATTATGAAAATGTTAGAATTTATTTTCTCCTATCTCCAAAATAAAACTGAAATTTCTCAAACATGTCCTGAATGATAAATCTGCTATCAATCGTATCATAAACACGGATTTCCCTGCCATCAGCTTTGGCTGATACATAAACGCCGCACTCATCAATATCATCTGGAGCCTTTTCCATATGGAACTTTCCCAGTGTATTATTCATCATAAGTCCCACGCACACCGAATCACCCAGCGACCATAATTCCCCGCCAAAAGAAGTAATTGCAGCTCCTTTTGACATATCACTTCCCCTACTTCCAATTACATTGTCTGAAATACCACCACTTACTTCCATAGTATGTTTCACCAGATATTCGCCAATTTTTCCGCACGAATAAACGTGATTCAGCATTTCAAAAAAGCTTACTTTCATCGTAGTATAGACATTAAAAGGAACCTGCCACACTTCCAAATCCGACTGAAAAAGTACTCTTGCAGCGTTCAAATCATTATTCTGATTAAACTCAAATCCGCCTTCCGGGTAAGGTCTTCCGCCAATCCAGATTACTACAACCTTCTCTGCAATTCGTGGTTCCATAAGATATGCCGAAGCTATATTTGTACATGCAGCCTGACCACAGATAAACAATGGTCTGGAATCATCTTTCATCGCTTCTTCTACGATAAAATGAGCGCCTTCACTTTCAATTGGTGTATGGATATCCCCCATGGCATTTTGAGCCCCATGTAGTACACGCACACGCTCATCTTTAGCATTCTCTATTTTTTCACTTGTTTGATCAGCAACATTTTCTATAAAATCACCCTCAATCTGATTGCTATCTGAGGTAACATGCTCTACCCCCATCAGTTTCATAATCCGCAAAATCTCTTCATAGCTTTCCTGTTCCGAATTCTTCTCCGCATAATGCTCCGCAACAATTCCACGAACATCAAACCGCGGTGTCATCAGCATATGTGCAATGCAAAACTGGTCATCGCATTCACAGTTACAATCTGTATCTGCAATTACTCTTATTGTTTTATCTGTTGGAAACGTCAACGGTCTCTTTTTTAACATAAACTCCCTCCACTTTATATATCAATTATTTTCTTTGTTAATCCGAATAAGATTTTTATCAAATATATACTCCCTGTCTTTTTCCAGCATATATTCTCTGGTCACATTATTATACTCAAGAATCACTTTTTCTTTATTCTTCATTTTTATTTTAAACAAAACAAGTTTTCCATTTTTCCATTCCAATGCTATCTGACCATTTCCTCTGACACACAGACCGGAGATTTTTCCCTCTGACAATGTATCTCCAAGCGCCGGAAGAATCACGATTTTTCCATTCTGACTCTGAACCAGCATTTCACAGATTGCTGCTATGGCACCAAAGTTTCCATCAATCTGGAACACCTTTCCTCTGCTGTTCCAATATGGGTGATTGTCCATCAGATTATCAAAGGTAGAATCCTGCAATAACTTTTTCAGGTTTTCATATGCAAGATTTCCTTTTCCAAACCGACACCACCAGGAAATGATCCAGGCCCTGCTCCATCCTGTATATCCACCGCCAAACGCCAATCTGTTTTCCAGTGTCTTCTGGGCAGCTTCCATCAATTCCGGAGTGTCATCCTGGCTAATTTCACTTCCCGGAAATACACCAAACAAATGGGAAATATGACGGTGTCCTGGCTCTGCTTCTTCATAATCCTCCATCCATTCCATAAGCTGTCCATTTTTTCCAATGCGAAGAGGCGGTATTTTTGTCTGCATTTCCCTTACTTTTTCCGTAAGATCATTTTCTATCTTTAAAATATCAGATGCCTCAAGGAAATCCCGGAACAGGTTATGAAGAATTTCGCAGTCCATAGCAGGAGCCACGCACATACGGCCTTTCGTACCATCTTTCATAATGTATGTATTTTCTGGGGAAACAGATGGAGATGTTACCAGATACCCATCCCTGTTTTCAATGAGAAAATCTTCAAAAAACAGCACTGCATCTTCAAGGATCCCATAATACTTTTTCACAAACTCCTGATCCTTCGTAAATCTGTAATGCTCCATAATATGCAGCGCAAGCCATGCCCCGCCCATAACCCAGTAAGTTGCCGGAATGTACTGGTCCTGCGGGGCTGTATCACCGTAAATATCTGTATTGTGATGCGCTACAAACCCTCTGCAGCCATACATTTCTTTCGCTGTCCTTTTTCCATTTTGACGCACTCTCTCCAAAAGGGAAAAGAACGGCTCATAGCACTCAGAAAGATTACACACATCCACCGGCCAGTAATTCATCTGAAGGTTAATGTTAATGGTATATTTTGAGTCCCAGGCCGGTTCTATTTCCCCATTCCAGATGCCCTGTAAGGTTGCCGGAAGTCCTCCCTGCCGGCTGCTGGAAATCATAAGATACCGTCCATAGTGGAAATAAAGCGCGATCAGCCCCATATCATCTTTTCCCTGGCGCATTTGCTCCAGTCTTTCATCCACAGGCAGTTTTTCCAGTTCTTCATCCTGAGGTAATTCCAGCCTCATTTTTCCATAAATAGGCTTGAAATCAGCCAGATGTCTTATTCTTAATTCTTCTAAGGTTCTGCCAGCGGCCTTATCCAGAATATCTGTTGTCATCTTATCCGGCGTTTTGCTTCTGAAAGTAGTCGCCGCACTAAAAAGTAATATAGCATTCGAGGCATCCGTAATGATCAGGTGCTCGCCAATAGTCTCAACTTTTCCATCACATTCCACACAGCGGAGTGCTCCATAGAATCCAAGCCCACTGTTATTCCCTTCAAATGCGATCTCATTCTGTCCGTTCGCATATGCCCGGTCATAATATCTTCCACGATCCAGCCTGCAATGAAAATCCAGCTTTTTCTTCCCCTTGCTGCTGATTGCTATCACAATGCAGTCATCTGGATATGAAGCAAAAACTTCCTGCCGGTACACGGTTTCATCTACGGTGAATTCTGTCAGCGCCAAAGCATTATCCAGCTGCAGTTCTCTTTTGTAAGACTCCGTCTCATCCTCTATTCCATGATGTGTGATCTTTATTTCTCCAAGAGTTTGGTATGTTCGCTGATACTGAGGGGTTCCTGACAAAGCATCTACTGCCAGCCTTTGTGCCCGGGAAACTTTCTCATCGTCAAGTAACTGGCGTATCTCGGAAAGTTTTTTCAAACTGTCTGGATTAATCCGATTTCTTTCATCTCCGCTCCAGACCGACTCTTCATTGATCTGAATGGTTTCTCTTCCTACTTTGCCATAAACCATTGCACCTATTCTTCCATTACCTACTGGCAGCGCCTCATCCCAGTATTTGGCACTTTTCTTATACCATAAACAATCCATCCTTTTCCGCTCCTGTCCATAAAGGTATTTCTCTTTATATCAAAAGCTGAACAGCCAGTCTGTCCACCAGCTATTCAGCTTCTTTTCTCTCGTTAAATCAGTTCAAATTTTTTGAAAGCAATATTTTCAGTTCCTTGATAAGTAAACCAAAGCCCAGTCTTTCCATCCGGAACCTGAATATCCTGATACTGCATATTCCACTCTTCACTGGGCAATATCTTCAGCTCCGCGATGCTCTCACCATCCAAAGATGTTTTCACCAGAATCTTTCCATTTCCGGTTCCACGCGTCTGCACACCGATTTTCCTCAGCTGTTCCATCCTGAAATACTTATACCCAGCAACTGCCCCATCCTGCATATTGGTAATATATTGCTCTTTCCCATCTTCACCATCCTGTGTGATATAAGGATGTTCCGAAGACACCTGGGTGTTCGCCACATAGGGAACCGCCCCGTTTTTACTCATCAGATTGCAGGCAATCCCGGCATTGTAACAGCCTTTTCCCAGAAGCGGGCCATTATTCAGGCCACAGGAAGTAATTTCCACCTGTGGAATGCTTCCATCTTCAAGAAGCTGTATTTTCTCTGCACATCCCTGTCTGGAATAGGGATTTCCATTGGTCTGTCTATGATAAAAAACATACCACTGATTACCGATTTTTTCAATCCCGCCATGATTGGTTCCCGTATAATTCAACTGACTGATTCTTCCATTTAAACCAATATCACCATTAGAAATCACCACTCCACGGTACCGGAATCCTCCACATGGGCTTGTAGATGTGGCATAACACAACTCATGTCCATTTTCGGAGGAGTACAGAAAATAATATACATTTCCCACCTTGCGAATAGACGCTGCCTCAAAAAATCCATGACCTCAAAATCTGTTCCAACCGCCTCCTCGCCAGCTGGAAGAAACACATTTGGTTCTTTGCGTACTGTCACCATATCCCGATCCAGAACTGTTACCATTCCTCCTGGTGCAGTGGGCTTCGCAAAGGAAAAGCGTTTCGCCATTTCCCCTTCCGGTCGGAAACCGGTATATAGATAAACTTTTCCGTCTGTATCTGTAAGTACACCCGGATCATACTGAAAATAATCATCCTCCCGGGTTCCCAGCACGGTTCCGTCCTCATAATGGACGTTTCCGTAATATTCATATTTTCCGGCCGGAGTATCGCAGACAGCCACTCCGATCACACCTGAGAAATCAAAGGCGTAATACAGATAATACCGTCCATCCGGTCCTCTTTGCACATCCGGAGCAAAAAGCCTGCGGTCTTTCGCATCCGGAAGATATCTGTCCTGATCTTTCCGGTAGATTTCACCTTCAAACTTCCAGTCTGTCAGATCATCCACCGGCGCGGACCAGCATACATAGTTTCTCACACAGAAAGCCTTTCCATTAAAACGGTCATGGCTTCCATAAACATACACTCTGCTGCCAAAGACATGAGGTTCTCCGTCCGGTACATATTCATAGCTGGGCAAATATGGATTAAAAACCTGTTTTTCCATGTTTATCCCTCATCTCTTTTTACTGATTAGCAATTGCTGCTTTCATAATTGAAGCCTGTGCAGCTTCTTCATGGCTGAATTCACCGGTGATCTTTCCATTACTAAGTACAATAATCCTGTCACTCATGGAAATCAGCTCCGGCATATCCGAAGATACCATAACAATGGATACCCCCGCATTTGCCAGCTCATCCATCATCTTGTAAAATTCTGCCTTGGCTCCCACATCAATACCTTTTGTGGGCTCATCAATAAACAGAATCTGTGGGTTCTTCATCAGCCATTTTCCAAGAACAACCTTCTGCTGGTTTCCTCCTGAAAGATTTACAACCATAGTATTCATAGATGGCGCTTTCACACGCATTCTGTCAAAAATCGCCTTGGCTTTTTCATTTTCCACCTTACGGTCAATGAAATATTTCTTTGGCAGATCATACAGGGAAATCAGACTGAGGTTCTGAAGAATGTTCATCGTCTGAATAAATCCGGTACGCTTTCTCTCCTCTGTTACAAATCCGATTCCCGCTTTGATGGCATCCTTCGGGCTATTGATGGTTACTTCTTTTCCATTAATCTTAACTTCTTTGTGAACACCCTGTACCAGTTCTCCAAAAATGGCTCCCAGTGCTTCACTTCGTCCTGCTCCCACCAGACCGCCGATGCCAAGGATTTCCCCTTTTCTTACAGTAAAACTGATGTCATCTACGATATTTCTGTTATCAATCGTCGGATGTGGAACAGAAAGATGCTTTACCTCAAGAGTCGGCTCTCCAATCTCATGTTTGCTCTTCACATACATGTTCTCAACTTTTCGTCCGATCATTCCCTGTACCAGTGTCTCCTGGTTAAATTCACTGATATCACCACTGGTGATTACATTTCCATCACGGATAATGGTAACCCGGTCACAAATACGGAAAATCTCTTCCAGCTTGTGGGAAATGTAGATACAGGACACACCGCTTTTTCTCAGATTCTCAAGAAAGTTCATAAGAATATCTACTTCAGAATCTGTTAAAGCAGTACTTGGCTCATCCAGCACCATGATTTTCGGATGTGCCGCCATAGCACGTACAATAGACATCAACTGCAGCTGGCCACTGTTCAGTGCACCTGCCGGAGTTTTCGGACTGATTTGCAGTCCAAGCTGATCCAGAAGATCCTGTGTATCTTTATATAACTTCTTATAGTCTACCCATCCTTTTCCAGGAAGGTTTCCTACGAAAATATTCTCAGCCACACTGGCTTCATACATGGCGTTTACTTCCTGGTAAACCATTTCGATTCCAACCTTTTTGGCATCGGAAACAGACCCGAAGCTCTGTTTCTCACCGTTCACCCAGATTTCGCCTTCATATTCCTTATTGGTATAGCTTCCGCTTAATACCTTCATCAGAGTAGATTTTCCGGCGCCGTTTTCTCCTACGATTCCCAGAATCTCTCCTTTTTTTACATCAATGGAAACATCATTCAGTGCAATGACACCAGGAAATTTCTTGGTCACATGCTTCATTTCCAGAATTGTATCACCCATTTGTTTCCTCCTATCACGCCTTGGACATCTTGGTACGTTTGAAAATATCAATCAGTAAAGCGATAATCAAAATTGCTCCATATACTACGTTCTGCCATGTAGTCGGTACCCCCATAACCAGAAGGGCATTGGTAATCGTTGCAAAAAGAATACATCCAAGTAAAGAACCAGTTACAGTACCTGTACCACCCCGAAGGCTTGTACCACCGATAATACAGGAAGCAAGAATGGTAAGCTCTGTACCACTTCCAGCTGTAAGCTGGGCACTTGCAAATCTGGAACAATGAAGACATCCTGCAACTGCTGCAAAAATACCAACCAAGATAAACAATTCTGAGTGTCTTTTCTTAACATCAATACCTGCAAGATTCGCTGTTTCCGGGTTACCTCCTACAGCCAGTGTGGAGCGGCCATATTTGGTTCTGTTCAGAATCAGCTGACCGGCAACGCCGATTACCAGAGCGTAAATAATGGTGATCCAGATGCTTCCACCAACACGGGTCTTGGCAATTGCCTGAAAGCTATCAGAAATACCACTTACCGGATTGTTGTTTGTAATAACAGAAGCAATACCTTTTACTACATAAGAGGTTGCCATTGTTGCGATAAAACCAAGCATTTCAAATTTCTCTACAAGAAGGCTGTTCAGCACACCAACTGCTGCACCAACTAACAACGCCAGCAGCAGAGAAATCACAAGCGGAGCACCATTTGTCTCTGCGATTGCTGCGATCAGACCGCCAAGGGTAGTTGTTGCTGCAATGGAAAGATCCATTCTTCCGGAAGCAAGCAGGAAAGTAAGCGGAACAGCGATCATAGCATTGAAGCTGGATGTTCTTAAGATATCAAGAATATTGCTCATTCTAAGGAATGATGGATTTACGATCATAGCTACCACCACCAGAACTACCAGTGGAAGAATTACACTGATCTCTTTAATCTGAAAAAGAGGTTTTAATATTGAAGGTTTCTTTTTTTCCATAATTTCTCCTTTTTGGGCCTTTTTTAAGCCAAATTTTGGTATAAGAAACCCCGCCGTAAGGCGGGGCATCATCTGCGAAACACCGTAAACGGTTCTAAGTAAAAACCTATGCTTTAATTTGTTAGTTTAATTCAATTCCATTCTCTGCACAATAGCTCTCTACATCATCCGGAAGTACCCAGATTTTCTCTGCTGGATTGCTGTAATCATAATTCTCGCCATTTAAAATCTTCTGTGCCACATAGCAGAAATTCTTACCAATACCAACAGAGTCTACAGAAGAGGTTGCCATCAGATCTCCGTCAAGTACACGGTTAAATGCATCTGCAGTAAGCTCAAGACCTGTTGCGATAAATTTGCCCTGAAGTCCATTTTCATCTACGAACTGGGCTGCGCCAAGTGCTGCATAAAGGTCTACACTTGCTACTGCATTCAGATCCGGGTTTGCAAGATAAAATGCACTTAATTTATCCTGAGCTGTTGCCGCATTACTGTCTGTTGCCGCAATGTCAATTTCATTAATCTCTCCATCAAAATTCTCAGACATTGCATCAGCAATACCCTGTCTGTTTTTCAACTGGGATGCATTGTCTGTAGTAGACATTAAAGTTACATAATTAATGGAATCATATCCAAGCTCTTTTGCAAACTCAGCGATTTTCTCGCCCTGTGAATATCCACTTGCATAAGAGTCAATTCCTACGAATGCATCACAGTTCTCTTCGCCTACATCTGTAAGGGAAATCAGCTTCACTCCATCCTCTTTGGCACGGCTGATTACATCACCGTACATATCAAGGTCATTGATCTCCATACAGATTACATCATACCCCTGTGTCAGTGCATTCTCAGCAAGTTGAACCATCTCAGAATCATTCCCTGCATTCTGTGGTGTCCAGTAGTCGCCTTCCCAGCCAAGCTCCTCACAGGCCTCTGTGAAACCTTTCTCAATATTGCCCCAGTAGGAGCCGCCACTCTGTACACCGATAGTTACAATCTTAACTGTATCATCTGCCTGAACTGCTACAGATGTCATTCCCATCATGGATACTGCCATAACTGCTGCCATTGCTGCTACTGCTACTCTTTTTTTCATTTTGAATTCCTCCCTGGATTTCTTTTGTTGTCATTTTTGTTTTTACGTGTTACACAATTTTGTGTTTCTCTACATATTGAGTTGCATCGTTCTATTGTTCTGGTGTTCTGTTTGCTCGTGCACGAAGCTGTGAGTATCCGCGGTTTATATCACTTTGTTTCGTGCCCGTTCACTTGATGGCTTGATAATAGCAAATCACTTCTTTTCTGTCAATAGTTTTATGTGAAACTGTGATTTTCAACATTATATTGACCTTTTTATTGTGCATAATTAACTATGTTTTCTCATTATTGAGTTATTTTCTCATATTTTTACATCGTGCATTGTGTGTTTTCGTGCTCGTACACATATTTTTTACATTTTCATTGACACCACAAAGAAAACTCATTATAATGAGCTTACAAACACAGCACTGATAATTATATTGTTAACACTAACACACAATGTATAGGGGTATATTTTATGGCTACGATCAAACAGATTGCAGAAATCACTAATGTTTCCCGGGGTACCATTGACCGGGTACTGAATAACAGAGGCGGCGTAAGTCCTGAGACTGAGAAGAAGGTGCGTGCCGCTATGGAAGCGTTGAATTACCTTCCCAACAAAGCCGCACAGAATCTTGCCGTGCGTAGAAAGAAACTGAAATTTGGTTTTATCCTTATTTCTCCGAACGATTATAATCCATTTTTTGCAGATGTGGAAAAAGGCATTCGTAAGAAAGCAGCAGAGCTTGAAGAATTCGGTGTAACCGTAGATATCCGTTTCACACCCATAAACGAAATCAACAAGCAGTTAGAGCTTCTGGATGATTTCGCGGCCAACGAATATAACGGAATTGTAATCACCGCCTATAATACGAATGATATTTCCCAGAAGATCCAGGAGATATCTGCCAGAGGAATTCCGGTTGTCACCTGTAATACGGATATTCCGGACTCTGGGCGCATCGCATATGTAGGAAGTAATTTTTACCAGTGCGGACAGGTTGCCGCCAATCTGATGGGCATGATCACAGGCGGGCAGGCACGCGTCGGTATCATCAGTGGTTCTGAGAATATTATGTGTATCACACAGCGTAATGCCGGATTCCAGAATTATCTCCGGGACAATTATCCAGATGCCCAGATTCTGGCTACTGTTTCCAACAACTGTTACGATGATGTAGAGAGTTATCTGATCACCCGTAAGGTTCTGAAAGAAAATCCGGAAATCAATGCCCTTTATCTCTCTGCAGCCGGCGTAAGCGCAGCCTGCCGTGCCGTTACAGAATGCGGACGTAAGATCACCGTAATTTCCAATGACTGTACTCCTGCTACCAAGCAGCTTCTGGAAGCCGGAGTGATTGCCGCGACCATTGACCAGGAACCAGGTTACCAGGGAAGTAAACCCCTGGATATTCTGTTTAATGCTGTTACAAATGGTCCAGACTCTGTACGCGAATATTACTACACCAATGCCATTATCAAAATCCGCAGCAATCTTTCCGTGCGGCCAGCTGAAAAGAACGAACTGTAAGGAGCGCACAAATGAAGAAGCCATGCAATTTTTACCGTATATTTTTCTATATCCTAGGCTGTATTTTTCTGGCTCTCGGCATAACCTTAAGCACTAAGACAGGGCTTGGCGTTTCTCCTATTATTTCCATGCCTTTTGCCATTGCTGCCATATGGGGACTGAATTTCGCTGCCATGACCTTTGTGGTCTATTCTATTCTTGTAGGAATTGAATTTATTTTAAGAAGACCGGATTATCACTTTGCTGATCTGCTCCAGATTCCCTTCAGTCTGGTATTCAGCCTGCTTTTGGATTTCTTCGGCAATATTCTTACCATGAGCTACTCCCGGCTCTGGCAGAATCTTCTCCTCCTCATCGTAGCAATTATTTTCACAGGCATTGGCGCTGCAATGATGGTAAATATGAATTTCGTCCCCAATCCTGCCGACGGACTTGCCCATACCATTGGTGAGGTTTCTAGAAAAGGTATGGGACTTGGGAAAAATATCATCGATTTCTCAAGTGTAGGTATCAGTTGTATCATCGGGCTGATCTTTGCCCACAAGCTTGCAGGAATTGGCATTGGAACCATAATCGCTATGGTTGGCGTGGGAAGGGTAATTGCTGTATTTAATCACTTTTTCAAAGCCCCGTTGCGTAAGCTTGCAGGATTTTAAAGGAGATTTCGCCCTATGAGAATTACCAGCCTTCAGACAAATCATTTTTCCCAGCCCCTTAGCTGGGATTTTTTCTACATTTCCTACAGATTGTCCCCAGCGTGACGAACGTCTGGGATGTACCGGTGATATCTGCGTTTTTGCGCAAACCGCCTGTTTTCATATGGATTCTGCAACATTTTTAAATCACTATCTTAATAATCTTTCTCTGGAGCAAAAAGCCTTACATGGATTAGTCCCTTTATACGCGCCGCTTCCCAAGCCGAACCTTCCAGCCAATAGTACTCTTCCAATGGGAAAAATCGGATTCTGCACGTGGGGGGATTCCATTGTTGTTCTGCCCTGGGAAATTTATTTAAGGACACATGACAGGCAGATGCTTGCCACACACTTTCCGGCTATGACTGACTGGAATGCATATGTAACTCATCGTACACAACTTGGGGGAAAAAGCTTTCTCTGGGAATATGAACAGCCTTAATCATTATGCAAATGGCTGCGTTGCAGGGTAGATGTACGAATATCTCTGTTGCTTTCAATTTGATGAAAATGGAGACCTTTTCCTTGCACCAGTTCCAGATTCACGTCTGAACTATGTCCAGGGAAAGATCTCCACTTATCGGGGGACTTATGAAGTTAAATGGGAATATCCGTCTCCTACTACTTTACAGTTTACGGTCACCGTACCATTCCAGGCAGAATTACCGGTGCGGCTTCCTGATGAAAGCTGTCATATTGCAAGTGCAGGAATAAGCCAGTTTTATGTTAGATTGCAAAAATAATATTAACCACGCATACTGTATTTTTCTCGTTTTAGCAAAAAACCTATGTTTTCTGGTATCCATGATCCAGAAACATAGGTTTCACACTGTTACTTTCTTGCAAATATTTTTTAACACAACTTCATTTCAAAATAATCAAAATCCGCATACCGTCTCAACCCGGTCATATCATGGCAGTACATTCCGAAATGTGCCCCTGTGAAGCCGTCACTCTGCTCATCTGTAAGGATTTTTGTCGGCAGTTCTGCCAGTTCTTTATATTCTTTTCCGTCCAGAGAGTAGAAAAATTTTGCATAGAGACCTTCCTGAGTTGTCACAACCCGCAGGAACAGTGGTGTTTCTTCTGGAATGGAGATTTCTTGAACCACGTCTGTGACGTCAAAATGATCGCTTTTTATCAGGCGAAGCTTGGCCGGACTTTTCAAGTCCAGAGTCTGATTTCCAAACTCTTCGTCTCTGGTTTTTACCAGAAGATAAAAATTACCGGTATCATACATGTAGGCAAGACCTGCCATCTGCTCCCGGCAGGTCGGGGTGAATTCAACGCATGTTTCCACCTGGACATGGCGCTCCATCTGTCGTCTTGCCACCAGGCTTACGTTATAGCAGGAGTTCAGGGATTCCTGTCCGTAAAGGCGCAGATAGCCAGGCCGCTCCGTCAGACTTGTGTAGCTGTCATAGGGCTGGCGCAGAGCGGTATAACGTACGTCCAAATAGTCAGATGCTACTAGTTTATCTTTTTCTAGTTTATCATCACCTTCTGCACTATTTAAACCTGATTCCACACATCTGTTTTTGCCTGTATTATCTTCAAAATCACCGCTGCATTTTCCATGCGCAACACTCTCAATATCAAACTCATCTCTGCCATAATCTTTCTCTGCTTCTTCTGGAAAAGTATACTCAGCAAGCCCTTCTGGCTCTTCCGTCTCCCACTGTCCGAAGTTACCACCACAGGCCATTCTCAGCCAACCCTCTTCGTTCCATACCATTTTCTGAATCGCAGTTTCACGGCCTAATACACACTGTCTGCTTCCCATAGGTGGTCTGCTGCAAAGATGAACCATATACCACTCACCATTCTGGGTGCACACAATATCTGCATGTCCACAACGCTGCAGCTCATCTGGATTCTCTATGTCTGAAGTCAGCACCGGGTTCCCCGGATCTTCCTCATAAGGTCCCCAGATGGATTTCGCACGGGCCATTGTTACCATATGATCATAACCAGTTCCACCTTCTGCCATTAACAGATAATAATATTCTCCAATATGATAAATATGAGGTCCCTCTGTATAGCCGCTTCCAGTTCCCGGAAAAACATTCTTCGCTTCTCCTACCAGGCACTCCTGTACCGGATCATATTCCTGTACCAGAATTCCCTTGAAATTATTGATCATATTCACAATGTACATTTTTCCATCTGTGTCATGGAAAACAGAGGGGTCAAAGCCTGAGCTGTTCAGATAAACCGGTTCAGACCAGCCACCACGGATATCTTTCGATTTCACCAGATAGTTATGTGTATTAAACAGTCCACCTGTACGGGTCTTTACATCTGTATAGATCAGCCAGAAATACTCTCCGTTCCAGGAGATATCCGGTGCCCAGACACCGCAGGAATCTCCCTCCCCTATCATATTCAGCTGACTCAATCTGTTCAGCGGAGATGGAAGCTGCTCATAGTGTTTCAGGTCTTTTGAATGGTAAATTTTCACTCCCGGCCACCATTCAAAGCTGGAATTCGCAATATAATAATCATTCCCTACGCGGATAATGCTTGGATCCGGACAAAAGCCTGGAAGAATGGGATTCTGGATCATTTTCGGTTTCCTCCTCGTGTTAATTTACAGTGTTATTGCTATATATTTTACCATAGTTTCCAGCTGCTGTAATCCATTTTGTAAAATCATTGATATTTGCCAATCATCGATATTTATTTTGCTATACATACCGCTGTATAGAGCCAGCCGTTTTGACAATTTTACTTGCCTCCAACTGCCAGATGTGCTATATTGAACTAAAGAAAGGGAAGTCAGCAACACACGGCCTACCTTCCGACAATGAATACTTAAATGCTTTTCAGCACCAGCCGTTCACTATGGCAGTAGTGGGCGGCTATTTTCTTTTCCCAAAGATCGTATAGCACAATCCTATGAGAGCTACAATGAAGATACCTATCTGGACCAGATCCGAATATGTAACGTACATTGGCATCCCTCCTTTCTTTCGTCCGGAGGGTTACCCCTCCGAAGAGGGTAGGCCGCCTTGGGGTGTTCTGATTTCCCGTAAAATCAGTATAACATTACACCCTAATTATAACAATCTGCGAGTTCACTTTCGTCAGTATCCATAAATTAAGAGTTACTGTTCACTCCGTTCACAGTAACACGCTTCGCGATGCACAGAAATCATGCTTTGCATGATTTCGCGCCGCAACTCTCGGGTTTTCTGTGAACTTTGTTCACAAAAAACGCCTCGCGGAATGTTACCAGTAAACAGTAACAATTAAGACATATTAAGAAAAAATCTTCTACAAAATACGCATTACAATTTGCAGGAAATTTCATATACCAGTTGGTTTTTGCAGCTGCAATAGCTATTCTGGCACTGTTCCTGGTAGCTGAGGGCGTACAGACCTTTAAGAAACAGAAAGCTTTGAAGAAATCCTAACAAAAAGGATCTCTGTCTCTCATCCCGAGATAACAGAGATCCTTTTATATATTTTTCGTATATCTTCTTACACAATAATTTTATAATTTCCTGCAACTACTCAGCGTCAACCTCCAAAATGTTCCCCATTAATTTAGTTGGCTCTGAGCCCTTATTTTTTTAAACATTCACCAATACCACACTCACAATTGCCAATATCAGCGCCGCCACCGTACTCCTGCTTATCTTCTCTTTAAACGCCAGCTTTCCTACCACCGCTGCAAATATCATATTTCCTGCCGCAGTAGTTGGCGCTACAATATTGGCAGTAACTGCCGTATAGCTTTTCAACATAAACAAAGTGGTTAAAATATTAGACAATCCGATAAATACTCCAATAAGAAAATCATCCTTCTTACATTTCCACGGCATTTTCCCTTTTTTTACCAGAATCACAGCTGCAAGTAAAGCCGCCATCAAAAACACAGTGGCTAAAAACAGGATTTCCGTTTTGCTTGAAAAATATCTGCCATAAACAATATTCAGAAACGAGACCATGCCATTGGTAAAAGTCAGCCCAAATAACATCCACAGATTTTCACGCTTTATCTGTTTCAGGTCTTTCATCATAAGCATCAGGCTTCCTACCAGGATTACCATTCCTATAATCTGCCATATGCCCGGAATATCCATCCAGATTATTGCCGACAGCAGAATGCAGGGAAGGAAACCGATCCTGTTAAAAAAGGTAGTGTTATTGATTCCATTTCTGTCTGTACTGGCATTATTTCCAACCAGATTTCCAAACATAAACAGCATCAGAAAAATCGCCAGCATAAGCATCGGCCCATTTTTTAATCCTGACACTTCTATATTTCCACTGGCCGCACAGTAAATTGCCATTCCCAGAAATGCAGTAAAATAATTCAGGAAAACAATATAGTCCTGATCGGTCTTTTTAATACTAGCCAGCTTAAATCCATAGGAAATAAAACAGCTTCCTATCAGCGTTAATGCCAAATAAATCATTTCCCCAGTATTTCCTTCATCAGTCCAAAAAATTTCTTTTGGTTCGCTTTCATGGCAAAACGTACCGGAAACTTTATTTCCTGGTTGTTTCGCTCATCCACGATCAGCGCGCCATCCCCGGAACCGCCATTAATATCAATATCAAAACCATTTGTTTTCCATTCCTCAATGACACTTTCATCCAACAAACTTGCTACTGCCAATGCATCGTGAATTGCATCTGAATACCCGTTTCCTGCATGCATTTTATCCAGAGCCTCTATTCTCTGACGAATCAGCTTTGCCGCAAATACTGCTGGCTCCTTTTCAGTTTCTTCTAATGTCTTTGCATTATCCAGAGAAATTTCAGCAGAATGAGTTGCGTTCAAAGGCACAACATCACATGGGATTCCGCTTTCCAGAACAATTTTAGCTGCTTCTGGATCATGATAAAAATTGGCTTCCGCACAAGGCGTGATATTCCCTTTATGTACGCCTCCTCCCATGAGCACTATTTTTTCAATATTTTCTTTCATTTCCGGACACATCCGCAATGCCATGCCAAGATTGGTCAAAGGACCTACCGCAACCAGAATCACTTTCTCTTTACTGCTTTTTACTGCATTCATTAAAAATGTACATGCATGTTCTTCCTGCGCTTTCGCTTTTGGCTCCGGCAATGGAAATTCTTTTGGATGGACCGTATATTCCTTTCCATCTATTGAAATACTGATTCCATCCTGATCCAGTGCTGCATTTCGCTGTCTGGTCAGATATCTCACCATAGCCTGTGGACATCCCTGATATACAGGAATATCTTTTTTTACCAACTCAAGCACTTTTAGTGTATTTTTCACACAGTCTTCTACCGGTCTGTTTCCCCACGTCACTGTAATTCCAATAACATCTAACTTTCCAGACAATACCGCCATCATAATTGCGATCGCATCATCTGACCCGGTATCTACATCAAGAATTACTTTTTTCACCATGATCTCCTTTCGTCTGTCAAAACTGCTTCCGATAGGGAATTGACGGAACTGCCCCCTGCCTGGTAACAGCCACTGCTGCCGCTTTTGTTGCCAGCTCCAGAGCTGCTTTCACGCTTTCCCCTTCACTGACCGCCGCTATATAATATCCTGTAAAGGTATCTCCAGCAGCCGTGGTATCTACCGCATTCACCTTCTTCGCCTCACAAAATACACAATTTTCCTTATCTGCGTATACAGAGCCTTTGCTTCCCAACGTCAGAATAATATGCATCTCCGGAAATTTATCCTTCAACGCTTCCAGCACCTGCTCTTTTTTCCCAGTGATCTGCTCACCTTCCACTTCGTTCAAAAGCAACGTGTCCACCAGTTCCAGCGGAAGCTCCATGATCTTTTCATCGCATGGTGAAGGGTTCAGGAAAATGCGCAGTCCTTTTTGATATGCCTTTTCCATAATGTATTTCAGCTCATTGATCTCATTTTGAAGCAGTATGATATCGCCCTTTTCAAAATACTTCAGAGTTTCGTCTACCTGCATTCCGGTAATACTTTGATTGGCTCCGCCATACAAAATAATACAATTCTGTCCTGTTTCATCTACCTGAATAATGGCATGTCCTGTTTCCAGCTCTTCTCTTATCTGTAAAAAAGAAGTGTCTGCCCCATCCTCTTCCAACTGTTTTTTTAATTGCAGTCCATCCATGCCAATTGCACCGGCATGATACACATTTGCTCCGGCTCTTGCAAGGGCTATGGACTGGTTCAGTCCTTTTCCCCCGCAAAAATGCTGTAATTTTGTAGAAGAGAGTGTTTCACCTGGCGAAACAAAATGCTGCACCTGATAGACATGATCCATATTTAAAGAACCAAAATTTAAAACCTTTGTTTTCACAATGCACTCTTCTTTCTCGCCTCACTGGCTGATTTTTTCCACATAGCAAGTACCAGAACGGTAATTGTAAAAATGTATGGAAGCATTAAAATAAATTGGGACGGAATACCATAAGACTGCAGTCTTGCTCCGATGTAATCTATGCATCCGAAGATTAACGTTCCGACCCACACCAAAATTGGATTCTGGGCACCGAAATTCATTGCTGCGATTCCCATAAATCCACGTCCGTTTGTAATATTTTCCGCAAACATTTTAGAATAGCCCAGGGACAAATGTGCACCAGCCAGCCCTCCCATAACACCAGATATAATCATTACCTGATATTTGAGCCTTCGCACATTAATTCCGGCAGTTTCAGCAGCCATTGGAAATCTGCCTACACATCTTACCCGAAGTCCCCAGGCTGTACGGAATAACAAGAACCACATGACAACTACCATGATGATGCCAAAAACCTCTGTCACACACCAATTATTCAACACTTCATTCAGGAAAATATTATTATCGAATGCTGCAATGTGGATTCTTGGGATTCCTATAATATCACTTCCGGAATAAGTTCCGGATGTTCCAAGAAAGCGTTTAATTCCAAATTTTGTGATTGCCAGTGCAAACATATTGATTGCCATGCCAATAGCACAGATATTGGCTGAATATTTGATATTGGCTACCGCCATGATCAACGCCATTACCACTCCACTGACAATCGCCATAAGAATTGCGATCAGCCAGCTTCCTGTCATAACGCTTGTGAGAACCGCTACGAAAGCCGAAGTCAGCATAATTCCTTCCGTACCGATATTCAGAATGTCTGCCTGTTGTGTAATCGTACAACAAAGAGCTGCAAACAGAATCGGTGTTGCAGATCGAATCGTTGCATAAATCAGCGTCAGATCAAATATCTTGCTCATACTGATTTTCCCCCTTCCGATTTACTGCTTTCCTGCTTCTTCTTTTTTCTCGCTGCAAATTTACCTTTCGAAAACTGAAATAAGGTTTCCATTGTTGCAAAAATGATAAACACTGCTGTGATCGTATCTACAACGGATCTTGGAACTCCTGCGAAACGTTCCATGGAAAGTGCACCTGCTTTCAGCGCCGCAACAAACAGGGACATAACAGGAACCAGTAAAATATCATTCCATACAATCAAGGAAGCAAGCATACCATCATTGGCAATGTTCAGTGAGAAGTTGTCCAGGAAATATCCATAAGATCCAAGGACCTCAATAGCACCTGCAATTCCTCCAAGAGCACCGGATACCATCATGCCCTGGATTACAACTTTTTTCACATTCACACCAAGATATTCCGCATTTTTCTTATTCAGACCTACCATCTGGAATTTCAAGCCAATTGTAGATTTGTAAATGAACCATCCAATATAAGCAATAATTGCAATACCGATAAATAAACCAAAGTTTGCCTGGCTTGGATCCAGAATCTTTGGAAGCAATGCATCATCTGTTACATTTGGTGTCTGTGGAATTCCGCTTCCTGCGGTCAACGGACCATTACATAACCAGGAACAGAAATACTTTGCCACGTAAGTTGACAAAATACATACACAGATTTCATTTACATTCCACTTCACCTTCAGAATAGCGGGAATTGCTGCCCATAATGCTCCGGCAACCATTGCCACCAGAAAACAAAACAGAATATGCAGGATTCCTGGTAAAAAGGTTACATAATGTCCAGCCCAGGCTGCTGCCATAGCGCCCAGATAAAGCTCACCTTCAATTCCAGCATTAAAGCAGTCTACCTTTGCGGCTACTGCGAAACCAAGTCCGGTAAGAAGAATCGGAACAAATTTCTGAAGTGTGGTTCCCAGATTTACTTTTCCTATAAACGCACCTTTAAAAAGCTGTACATATGCATCTAATGGATGGTAGCCTACCAGCCACATGAAAATGGCGCCTATCACCATAGACAAAAGCAATGTTAATAACAGCGTCACATAACGATTGGATTTTTTCATCCTCTCTACGCCTCCTCCCTGTTCTGTTCCGCCTGTCCCAGCATATACAGACCTACTTCTTCTTTGGTTGCAGTCTTTGCATCCAGTATTCCTGTGATTTTTCCTTCGTACATAACTACGATCCGGTCTGACATATCCATAACTTCGTCTAAATCAGCGGAAACCAGCAAAATGGCTTTTCCATCTTTTTTTACATTTTCCAGGATAGTGCGGATGGATTCAATTGCACCGATGTCAACACCTCTGGTTGGCTGTGCTGCGATCAGAAGCTCTCCACCTGCATCTACTTCACGGGCAATAACAATTTTCTGCGCATTTCCACCAGACAGAGACTGGGTAATAACTTCTGCTTTCTTAGGACGGATATCGAATTTTTCAATCAGGTCTTCTGCAAATTTCCTTACTTCTTTTTTATTCCTGTTATGATGACTGGAAAATGGTTTTTGTTCAAATTTCAATGCTGCCAGGTTATCTTCAATAGACATTGCACGATTCAAGCCACGGATGTTACGTTCTTCCGGAATATGGCTTAAGCCTGCTTCTCTGGCTTTCTTCGGTGAAAAATTGGTAATGTTTTTTCCATTTAAGATCACAGACCCTTTTTCCACTTTCCGTAAACCAGTGATTGCCTCAATCAGCTCACTCTGTCCGTTTCCGTCTACTCCGGCAATTCCGACCGTTTCTCCGGCACGCACATGGAAGGAAATTCCACGGATTTTTGAATTTTCTTTTTCACCGGAAGTCCAGAGATTCTCTACCTTTAATACGGTTTCTCCTGGTTTTACTGCGTTTTCCGACTTCACGTGGAGATTGACATTTCTTCCCACCATCAGCTTGGCAAGTTCTGTAGGATTTGTATCTTTTTTATCCACAGTTGTAATATATTTTCCGGCCCGCATGACACTGATCCTGTCTGAAATTTCCATTACCTCATTTAATTTATGAGAAATAAAAATAATAGATTTTCCATCTTTTTTCAGTTCCTGTAAAATTTCAAAAAACTTTACACATTCCTGGGGTGTCAGTACCGCAGTAGGCTCATCCATAATCAGTACATTTGCCCCACGGTACAGAGTTTTGATAATTTCAACCCTCTGTGCTTCTCCTACTGAGATCTGGTCGATACGCTTGTCCGGCTGAATTTCCATATGATAATTATCTATGTAAGTCTGGATTTTTTTCCTGGCTTCTTCGAAATTGATGGTTACACCTTTCTTCGGCTCAAATCCAAGAATCACGTTTTCCAGAACAGTCAGTTCATTTACCAACATAAACTCCTGGTGAACCATTCCAATTCCCTTTTCAATTGCTTTTCCCGGCGTCAGATTCTGCATTTTTTCTCCGCCAATTTTGATTTCACCAGCATCTGGCTGATACAGGCCATACAGCATCTTCATCATGGTCGATTTGCCAGCTCCGTTCTCTCCTATCAGGGAATGAATTTCTCCTTTTTTCAGATTAAAAAAACTATGATCTACCGCTTTTACGGCTGCAAAATTTTTTTCAATATCTGTCATTTCTACAACATAATTTTCTGCACTCATAGTAACCTTGCCCTCTTTCGCTTTTCCAGGGGACTTTCATCCCCCGAAAAAGTACCTGTCATTATTCTTTGTTTCTACTGCTCCGGTTTTCCATAGCCTTCGTAGGAATCTACTACAATCTCACCGCTGACGATTTTTTCCTTTAATTCCTCTACTTTATCAACAATATCCTGCGGGAATTCATCTCCCAGAGATTCCTTTATTACAGCGAAATCAGTAAGTCCCACACCGTCATGTGCCAGATCCATATAAGTAGAGGTTCCGCCTTCAAAGGTTCCGTCAACTACAGATTGAATGATCTGATAAGTACAGTTATCAACATTTTTGGTCATTGAGGTAAAAACAGAGCCTGGATACAGATCGTCCTGGTTTGTATCTACTCCGATTGCATATACCCCCTGCTCGCTTGCAGCTTCCAGCACACCCATACCAGTAATATTTGCTACATTCATAACAACATCTGCGCCCTGGTTGATCTGTGCATTTGCCAGTTCTTTTCCCTTTAATGCGTCTGTGAAGGTTCCTGCAAATGACTGGAGAATTTCGATATCCGGATCAATATATTTTGCCCCCTGCTCATATCCAACATAGAAATCATGCAGTACCGGAATATCCATTCCACCTACCCATCCGATTATTTTCTTATCGTTAATGCCAGGAATATCTGTTTTGGTAGTCAGCATGGCGGCTGCCGCACCAGCAAGGAAAGAGCCTTCATTCTGAGCAAACAACGTGGAAACAACATTATCACCTGCATCGCTGACTCCGTCGATCATGGCAAATTTTGTATCCGGATAATCCGGGCAGTGTTTTTTCATAATTTCTGAAAACTGTGTGGAAACACCGATTACCAGATCGTATCCTGCATCTGCCATAGCTACAAAGTTTGCCTCCCAGTCAGCTGCTTCTCCAGATTCCAGTTCCTGTACTTCTACACCAAAATCTTCAATTGCTTTCTGTGCGCCTTCATGTGCCAGGTCATTAAAGGATTTGTCCCCAAGGAATCCGGAATATACCAGTGCCACCTTCAGTGGTTCTTCCCCATCTGCATATACTGTCATTCCAGTTCCCATAATTCCCATAATCGCTGCCATTGCAGCTGCTAATACTCTTCTCTTCATTTATTTTTCCCCCTGTAAAATTTATAAGCTTTCGTATTCCAGACTGTCATAACGTTTCAGATTGTCTTCCACGATATCCCAGAATTTCTCCACATCCAGTTTCATTGCCACTTTGGAGTTCATTGGTTTGTCTGATAAATGGAATACATCACAATTGGTACGTCCATGGCTGCAGCCTCCGGAAATATCAATCTCCGTATACATCTCTTTCACTTCCATACAGCTTGGATCGATCAGATAAGCAATTGTAGTAGGATCATGAAGCGGGCCGCCTTCCCATCCGAAGGTTCTCTTCTGTGTCATGCAGAAGAATTTCATCAGATCTACAAATAATTTTCCTGCTGTTGTCTTTACATGAGACATTCTCTCTACAATTTCCGGATAGCAAAGAGCCTGTCTGGTCAGATCCAGTCCCATCATTACCACCGGTCTTCCGCAGTGGAATACTACATAAGCAGCTTCTGCATCAGCCATAATATTAAATTCTGCTGCCGGAGTTACATTTCCATGCTGGTAAGCGCCGCCCATCAACACGATTTCATCTATTTTCTCCAGGATGCGTGGCTCTTTCTTAATGGCCATTGCAATGTTGCTTAACGGTCCTGTTGGAACCAGTGTCACATTGTCTTCGGAATTCATCACAGTTTCAATGATAAAATCTACCGCATGTCTGGGATCCAGTTGCTTCGCCAATGGACCAAATACAGGACCATCAAGGCCGGAATCTCCGTGTACTCTCTCTTCTGTAGGAAGGGAAGGACGAACAATCGCATCTGCCAGTCCTTTACATACCGGAACATCAATGTTCAGAAACTGGCATACATTCAGGGCATTTTTTGTAACCTTTTCCAGTGTCTGATTTCCTCTTACTGTGGTAATACCAAGAAGCTCCAGCTTCGGGTTTCTTGCTGCCAGCATAATTGCTACAGCATCATCATGTCCTGGGTCGCAGTCAATAATAATTTTTCTTTTCTTATCCATTTTCTTTTTCCTCTCGCTTTCTTTGCTTTTACTTGATCTGTTCTACTGTCTCTGTTTTTGGTAAACTTTTGATAAAACGTTTTATCTCTTTCGTGTTTTCACAATACCATTGGTAAAATAAAAAGTCAAGTTTTATCATCTTTGTTTTGTGAGTTTTGTCGTATATTACAATTTTATTTATTTGTTTTTGTGTATATTTCACAGTGCTTTTGCATTGCAATTGCTGGTAATTTATGATAAACTTTTGATAAATCTTTAGTAGTGAGGTAAAGAAATGAAAATCACAATCAAAGATATTGCAGCTGCCGTGGGTGTTTCTCCCGCAACGGTATCCCTGGTTTTAAACAATCGCCCCTCCCGCATTGCAGAGGAAACCAAAGAACGGATCAAAAAAACAGCCGAAGAACTTGGTTATAAACCAAATTCTGCCGCTGTTCTTCTAAAAACCCAGAGAAGCTATACCCTGGGGCTGCTCATTCCCGAAATCTGTAACGATTACTATGGGAAATACGCAAAAGGAATGGAAGACGCCTGCCAGGCAAAAGGCTGGTCTACCTTCTTTTGCACCACCAATAACAATCCAGAGAAAGAGCGTCAATACATAGAAACTCTCCATGCAAAAAACGTAGATGGCCTTTCCATTGTTACAACGCCCTCCAACCAGTCCGGTCTTTTTTCCGGCAACCGTGACCTGATCCTGTCCTATGGCATCCCCATGGTACAGATGGATATGACCGACTACCACAAGCCTGCAAACGCAGTTATTTCCGACCATTTCAAGGGCGGTTATATGGCTACCAGGCATTTGCTTTCTCTTGGGCATACCAGGATTGCTTTTATAACCGGCCCGCAGTTTTTGGAAGGTTCTTCCAGCCGTCTGCGTGGCTGCCAGCAAGCTATGTCCGACGCAGGGATTCCCTGGAATCCTTCCCTTGTTTTTGAGGGAAATTACAGCTACGAATCTGGCTATGCAGCCATTGACAGCCTGATCAGCCAGAAATTTACTGCAGTTTTTGCCTTTAATGATCTTATGGCATACGGGGTTTATAACAGTCTGGAGAAATACAATTTACACATTCCGGATGATGTATCAGTAGTCGGTTATGATGATAATTTTACTTCTGCCATTATCAATCCGCCTTTGACAACTGTCTATCAGCCGATTTACGAAATGGGAAAAACAGCTGCGGAAATCTTAATCCATGCTGCGGAACAGCCTGATACCGAACCTGTGGTAAAAGAATTTGATCTTCAGCTGATCGTGAGAAAAAGTACCAGGGATATTCGTTGAAACGTAAAAACGAGGATACTGTAATCCGAAAATCAATTACAGTATCCTCGTTTTTTATAATTTCATTCATTTCACGTTTTTTATGATTTTATTCGTTTTACGTTTTTCAAAAATTACAATTTTCTAGAGCTTTCCATCCAGCTCCGGCAGACACATAGGTTTCTTCCCTTCCAGCTCATCTGCCATATTCAGCGCCAGTATGTTCCAGTTGATAAAACCTCCATTCATAATCGGTTCTCCATTAAATGGATTGTAATACTCATGAAGACATCCTGTTTTCTCCAGGTCCTCTCCCAGAAGGCGCATGGTGCGCTTATACATAATTTCCGCCTCCATGCGGTATCCGTAGTTCAAAAGTCCGCGGAATACCACATAGTTTGCAACCAGCCAGATCGGGCCAAGCCAGTTGGACGGGTTATTGGTAACAGACAGGTCAAACATTTTCTCATCCTTTGAAAGCGTGGTCAGACCGAAATCAGAACCAAAGGTATCCGGATCAAAAATATGTTTCACCATATCTGCAGCCTGCTCTTTGGTAGCAATTCCTGCATACATAGGAATAAAGCCAGACCATACACGTACCTTGATCGGCAGTGTTTTCCAGAAAACACCTAGTCCCTGGTGGAACCAGTCGTATTTCCTGGTCTTGATATCCACATCAACAGAATAGAAGAAGCGGTCACGTTTGTCCCAGCATTCCTGCTGGATTGCTCCGATCAGAGCTTCACGCTTGTCAAGAAGCTTCTTTGCCGCTTCCTCCTTGCCAAACTGTCTGTATAATCTGGCACCAGCTTCCAGTTCTACACACATAAAGCTGTTCAGATAAATATTGGCAGTGGAAAATGACGGACGGCCAAAAGTAGCCGGATCATTGTCCATGCCGATCATAATATCATCCTGCCATACATACAGTCCGCTGTTTTCATGAAATAATAGTGATCATAACATTCAAAATACTTCGCCACGCCTGAAAGAAATTCTTCCGTCCAGGCATAATCACCAGTATAATCACTGATCAGGCACATCTGACTGCAAAGAAAGGGCTTATGCATATTCATAATCTTGCCTTCCTTATGCCTCATATTCAGATAAGGCTCCGGCCAGTCTGCCACCTCGATCATCATGGGAATATATCCATCTTCCAGCTGATGGTCGAAAAAATTGCGGATATTTCCCTGTGCGTGCTCTATAATTCTTGGCTTCACAGACGGATCCTGGTAGGAATCCGCCAGATTCAGAAAGCCATATACGGACCAGTAGGTATCCCAGTCCCATACATTTCCATCGTAAACAGAGCCCGGATCAATAAACGGGTAACGGATAAAGCTTCGCGGATTCTTAAGCACATCCTCCGTATGAGACATTACAAATTCTTTTAATTCCTGTCTATACTGCTCTGTCCTTTTATCTTCCATAAAATCAACCCTTTACAGCTCCGGCTGTCATACCTTCCATCAGTTTCTTATTCAGTGCCATGTACAGAATCAGAAGTGGGAATACACTCATGGATACAGAAGCGAAAATTGCACCCCAGTTCTTGGATCCAAACTCATCAGAGAAGTACAGAAGTCCTGTCTGAACAGTCTTCAGCGCAGAATCACTAATGAATGTCATGGAAAACAGAAGGTCGTTCCATTTAAAGAAGAACTGAAGAACCAGTACGGTTACAATAGAGTTCTTCATAAGTGGTGTTACAATATGCCACATCAGTCTGTAAATACCACAGCCATCAATAACGGCTGCCTCCATAATATCATCCGGGAAGGAACGAAGATATCCCTGAACCAGATAAATGGATAACGACAGACCAAATGCTATGTACGTAATGATCAGACATGTTCTGGTATTTAACAGGTTTGATCTGCTGTAAATCTGGAACAGCGGGATCAAAGCAATTGCTACCGGAATCATGATACCGAAACGGAAATACTGTGCAACTGCATTTCTGAATTTCCATTTCATCTTTGTTACAGCAAATCCTACAGTTACTGAGAAAAATACAATAAATACAAGTGCTACTAATGTAGTGATCAAACTGTTCTTAAAGAAGGTGGACATATGTCCCCTTGTCCATGCATCAGAATAGTTCTGGAAATAAAATCCATCATTTAACGCATAAGCTGGCTTCTCACTCCACTCAGCCTGTTTCTTAAAGGATGCAGTAAGCATCCAGAATAACGGATAGATCTCAATTACGCAAAGAAGGAAAATTACAATTCCTCGAAAAGCTGCTTTTACTTTTTTCATAATATTTCCTCCTTTCAGTCTTTCACATCAAATCTGTTGATAACAAGAGATCCAACTACACAGATCAGGAAGATCACGATTGCGATAACACTGGCGTAACCAACCTTATTATAAGTAAATGCAACGTCATACATATACATGGACAGTGATTTTGTTGCACTTCCAGGTCCGCCCTTTGTAAGAGCCATAGCAGACTCGAACATTTTTACAGTTCCGGAGAAGCTGAATACAAGGCTGGTAATTACCATCGGACGAAGAAGCGGAAGAAGAATGTTTTTAAATAACTGCCATCCACCGCAGCCGTCGATTCTGGCTGCTTCCAGGATATCATCAGAGATATCAAGGAGTGCTCCATAGAAAATTACGGAATAGAATCCCATGGCTACCCAGATATCCATTACGCACAATGCCCAGAGAGCTGTGCTGGACTGGCCGATCCATGGCTGAACAAGGTTCGTAAAACCAAGAGAGTCAAGCAATGAGTTTAACAGACCATAATTTGGCTGAATCTCATAGATCTTTGCAAACAGCTGACCTACTGCAACAGTAGGAAGTACTACCGGGAAGAAAACCAGAGTTCTTACGATGGTTTTGCATCTTCTCAGCCAGAATTTAAACATCAGGGAAAGTAAAAGTCCCATTCCAACCTGGCCAACGGTTACTACCAATACATATTTACAGTTTACTGTCAATGCATTTAAGAAGTTCTTGTCTCTGAAAAGTCTTGCATAATTGTCAAATCCGGCAAATTCCCACTGAAGTCCCGGGCTGCCGCTGAAGAATGAATAATACAACGACCAGATAACCGGTACCATTACAATAATGGTGTAAATAATCAGTGCCGGAACTACGAAAAGGGATATCGCTTTCTTATTACCTAATACCTTGTTCATAAAATTCCTTCCTTTCTGTGTCAAAAACCATTAAAATTTCGAATTTTTTCAACAAAAACGGGAGTGTCTGCTGGCAAACACTCCCATTTGAAGTTCAAAGCTTATATTGCCAAAGCTGTTACTTACTGCATGTCATATACATCCTGGATGGACTGCATATATTCTTCGCCAGTCATTTCGCCGTTTAACAGAGGCTGTACATTTTCCTGAGCTGTCTTGGAGATTTCGCTAGGCATTTTTGCTTCCCACCATGCAAATCCTTCTGTGGATTTGTCAATCTCGTCAAGAACAAGCTTGGTGTAGTTATCCATATCATCTGCTGCAACATCATATGTGTAACCTTTAACAGTTCCCTGATCTTCCATAGCTACGTTTCCGATGTTCTCCATGAAGTATTTCAGGAACCAGCCAGTAGCCTCATCATATTTGTCATTGTCAAGTGCAAGAATGTTACCACAGTTCATAGAGTAAGAAGTAGCGGAGCTGATGGACTCATCTGCAACCGGAATGTTGAAGAATCCGATTCCGTCCTCGCCTGCCGGGTTCTGGGAATCATCAGTCAGGTTCTGTGTAAACCAGGAACCATTGTAGAAGATGGCTGCTTTTCCACTCATCAGCATGGAACCAGCTGTGTTCATATCAACTGTTGTGATACCTTCTCCGAAGTATCCTTTCTCTGCCCACTCTGCAATCTTATCAGCTGCTGCAACAAGTTTCTCATCTGTATAAGGAACTTCGCCGTCAGCTGCTTTTGTCATAATGTCGTTTCCTGCGGTTCTTACTGCGTATGCATTGATCAGACGGGTTGCACCCCATTTGTCAGATCCGCCGGTTGTAAGAGGCTGGATACCTGCATCGGAAAGTTTCTGAAGAACCTCTTCAAACTCATCCCATGTAGTAGGAACTTCGCATCCTGCCTGCTCGAACAGAGCTTTGTTGTACCAGAAGCCTTCTACGTTCAGTCCAAGAGGAAGATCATAAAGATCATCTGTTCCGGATAATCCTTTCAAAAGCTCAACAGCACCGCTGTTTAAATAATCTGCTGTTCCGATCTCGTCAACAGCTTCTGTAATATTTTTAACCTTTCCGGAATCGATGAGAACGCTGAGCGGAGCACCTGCTTCGTAAGCGAACAGATCCGGAAGATCATTGGATGCTGCAAGTGTAGCAATTTTCTGCTGAAGGTTGTCAGAAGCAACCATCTCATATTCCCATGTAAAATTCGGGTTTACATTTTTCTGATAGTCTTCGCAGATTTTGTTTAACAGCATACCATTGTCATTATCTTCTGCCCAGATGGTAAGGATTTTGATGTTTTTCTCAAGCTGCGGATCCTCTCCTGAGTAATCTGCTGCAAATGTAGGAACTGCAAACATGGTGCTTGCTGTTAATGCTGCCATTAAAATAGCTAATGCTCTCTTTTTCATTATAAATTCCTCCAGAATTTTCAAAATTATTGAACTTTGTTATAATTTACTCTTGATAGCCATTTACTTTTCGGTCACGTTTAATTTGTTTCTTTGTATCCCCGGGAAATATCTTATGGTTATATAATACCATTGTTCTGTTTTTTTACCAGTGCCTAATTTTTTTGGTAATGTACAGTTTTTTTAGACTGTTTTTTATAAAAAATTCTACCTATTCAGGCATTCAATTGTGCCAAATATATAAAATGCACATATTCAGTAAAGCGAATATGTGCATTTTTTGCAAATCCTGTTTTTATCATTCTGCTTTCCACACGTTTCCCTTATACTCATTGGGAGTCATGCCCTCGTGTTTTTTAAAAATATCACAGAAATATCTGTAATTATTATATCCCACCATTTCACTGACTTCATTAACCTTATATCCATCCTGCAACAGCTTCTTCGCCTTTTTTATGCGAAGGTCCGTCAGATATTTCACATAAGATGTGCCAACCTCTGTTTTAAAAAGAACACTTAAGTAAGCCGTGCTCATTCCGGCTCTGTCTGCAAGCTCACTAAGTCCGATATCCTGATCATAATGCTCATCCAGATAAGTAAGAAGCTCCAGGATAACTCTGTGTTTGCTTCCGGTCTGGTCTGCGGTCAGATGCTTGCTGATATCAGACAGAACGCTTTCCCCATAGGCCTGTACTGCTTCTATGCTCTGACATTTTGCCATCTCCTGAAAAGAGACAAGGGACCCTCGTTCCACCTGCTTCTGACTTTCGATCAGTACATCGCTGAGCACACAGAGATGCTTGTAAAATTCCCTGCGAAAATCCTGCAACTCCGGGTAAAGTTCCTGCAGGCATCTGATTGCCTGCCGGCATTCTTCCCGAAATGCTGCAGCATCACAGTCTGTAATACATTTTACACTTCTCTCAAAAGTTCTTTCCAATTCCTGAAATTTCTCGCGATTAGCCTGTGCCTTACGATTATCCTCATGACGAGTCTTCGCCCATTCATCTTCAATTCTGGTAAGGGCTTTTTTCAGTTTGTCTGCTGTAACCGGCTTATCAATATAATCTTTTACGCCAAGAGTAAGCGCCCTCTGCGCATACACAAATTCAGAATAGCCACTGATCACAATAAAATATGTATCCGGACATTCTTCCTTCGCCGCCTCGATCACAGACAGACCATCCAGCCCCGGAATTCGGATATCCGTAATTACTACATCCGGTTTCTCACTTCGGATCACTTCCAGTCCCTGGATTCCGTCATAAGCAGCCCCTACTACCTCATAATCCAGCTTCAGGCGGGAAATTAAAGCCTTAATTCCCTGCACAACTATATATTCATCATCAATTACCACTAAGCGATACATGAAAATCCTCCTTGTATCTGCATTTCCCTATCCCTTATCTTACCGGAACCACAATCGTTACCTTCGTTCCATTGCCTGGACTGCTTTCAAATGTTACGCCGTATTTTTCCCCGTAATTCAACTTTATACGCTCTATTACATTGCGCACTCCATAACCGTTCTCCAGTCTGGACATATCGTCAATTCCCACACCATCATCTTCAATAGTGAAAATCATATTATTCTGCTCCTGCCAGCCGCGAAGGGAAATCTTTCCTTTTCCAATCTTCGGCTCCAGACCGTGATACATGGCATTTTCAATAAATGGCTGAAAAATAAAGGTAATCGTTTCACGCTGAAGAATTTCCCTTCTGATATCCACGAACAGTTCAAAACGATTATTGTAGCGCATATTCTGAAGCTTCATATAGCCCTGCATCCATTTCACAGAATCCGCAACTTTAATATATTTGCTTCCATTATTCAGCGCCAGCTTAAAGTTATCAGAAAGTGCTTCTACCATTTCTGCCATCTGGTCATCCCCATGCATGATTGCAACAAAGTACAGAGAATCCAGTGTATTATAAAGAAAATGGGGATTGATCTGGGACTGAAGCAAAAGCAGCTCTGCTTCCCGTTCATTCAGCTTCACCGCCATAAGATGCTCGGAAAGCTCCAGGTTCGTATTGACCATTTCCTTGAATTTCCGTCCGATCCGGCCAACTTCACTGTAGTCAAACTCTTCTGTAATGTGACGCTCTCCTTCCCCAACCTGTGCAATGGTATTTTCCAGCTGCTTCAGAGGATGGCTGATGGTTCTGGAAATGATTCGTGCCATGAGAAAGCCCACTACAAGAACACAGCCGGCTACCAGAAACGAGGTCAGCCGGATATTTTTGCTCTCTTCACTGATCTCATTTTTCTCCACTACGTTTACAATATGCCAGCCTGTAGTAGAATTGGTGACAGAAGAAAACAGATACAGATGGTTCTCTCCCGGATTAGAATAGGATTGCATAATTGCATTCTCCCCTTCCTCATTTCCCACAAAATAAACCAGCTGATCATCCTCATCTACAACCATAAAGTTACTGGAATCAAAGCTTTCATTGCCCATAACAAAGGATTTTCCCAACAGCTTCTGGCTCAGTCCCACTACCATATAGCCCATTCCCTGTCCATCAGAGGGATTGATCATATATTTCGCATAAGAAAATCCTTTCTTTGTTCCTGCTTTTAAAATACTGTCACGGAAAAAAATTTCCTTTCCCTGCGCAGCCTTTGCCTGTTTCACCCAGCTTTCTTCCAGAATATCCTTATCACTATAATAATTATAGAAATCATAAGTACCCTGGTTCACATTGTTCAGCTGATACACATGCCCATAAAGATCCGTAAATACTATATAATTCACCCACACCTGCTGACTTGCCATTTCATTTGCAATCACACGAAGCTTCACACGGTCTGTGGATGTAAACTTGCTGCCTCCGTATTCATTGCCTTTTTCCAAAATCTGCTGAAGAGCTTCATCATTCAGAAAGCTTCGCCCTACGTCTACAATGTTCTTCAGATTCATATCCATAACGCGGCTGGAATTCTTCAGTGTAGACTGATAAGATGCCCTGTAATTCTGTTCAATCGCATCAATAGAGGTTTTGTATACAATATTCATCAAAACGCCCACACCCAAAAGGGTGATAAGAAACATGGATAAAAAAATCTGATTCTGAATACTCAGCTGTCTCCACGCTTTCTGTATTCCTGAAGGTTCCTTTTTCTTTTCCATATTCTCATCACCCTTTCGCATTTTGCGTTATGATTACTGTTCAAATGCGATATGGTATGTACCGCTTCCCGCTTCGGCAGCCATATAGTCTGCTTCCCTGGTAAATGTCAGTCCATCGCTTTCCAGAACAGCTTTCGCCTTATCCAGACGGATCTCTGCTGTTGTATTTACCGGAATCTGAACAGTTAAAGTAATCTGTTTTCCCTGGACTTCCCATTTTACACCAACATCACCATAAATGCTATGATATTTTCCTGCAGTGTACTTCAGATTTCCACCAATGCGCGGATAGAGTATCGCATGTTTAAAGCCCGGATGTTCCGGATCCGCTTCAATTCCGGCCATTGCACGGTACATCCACTCACCAATAGCCCCATAAGCATAATGGTTAAAGGAGTTCATATCTGCACTCCACATGCTTCCGTCATCCTTCATGCCATCCCAGTGCTCCCAGATCGTAGTGGCACCTTTTTTCACCTGATACAGCCAGGATGGGAAGTCTTCCTTCAGAAGCAGGTCATAGGCTTCCTTCAGAGCGTGGTTCTGACTTAGTGCATGGCAGAAATACGGAGTTCCCACAAATCCGGTAACCAGATGACCGTTTTCTTTGTCCAGAAGGCGTTTCAGACCTTCTACCGTTTTTGTGATATATTTCTCAGGAGTCAGCTGGAAATACAGTGCTACAATATGTGCGGTCTGTGTCTGTGCTGTCATATTTCCTTCTGCGTCGAAGAAGGTCTCCTGGAATTTCTTTACGATCTTATGATAAAGCTCCTCATACTCTGCTGCCACATCCTCTTTTCCAAGGGCTTTCGCCATCTGGACAAAAAGTCCGGTAGAGTATGCATAATAGGCAGTACAGGTCAGATCATTTGGTGTGGCTCCAAAGTAGCTGCCTTCTTCTGCATCAAGAGCTACCCAATCGCCAAACTGCAGCTTATAGTTCCAGATATAATCAACAGCATGGGCACGCATGAAGTCAATCCATCCCTTCATGCTGTTGTACTGTTTTTTCAGAATATCTTTATCCCCATACATCAGATACATGGTCCATGGATTGATGATGGCCGCATCAGCCCAGGCTGCTGCAGAGTGAGGTCCCTGGCGGAGAAGCCAGTTTCCATCTGTACGGCCTTCCTCAATATTCGGAACAACATGTGGTACACCGCCCTCTGGTGTCTGATCAACCTCCAGATCATGGAGCCATTTCTTATAGAACGTATAGGTATTCATCAGATAAGTGGCTGTACGGCAGAAAATCTGCGCATCACCAGTCCAGCCCAGGCGCTCATCACGCTGCGGGCAGTCTGTAGGTACATCAAGGAAATTACTCTTCAGTCCCCACAGGAAATTGTGATGCAGCTGGTTCAGCAGCGGATTCGAACACTCCAGACTTCCGTTTGAAGCCATGTTGGAGTGAAGGGTGCAGGCTGTGAAATTCTCAGCTTTCGGCTCACCTGGATAGGAAACAATCAGCGCATACTGAAATCCCATGTACGTAAAGGTCGGATGCCAGGTAACTGTCTCTTCCCTTGCAAAAGTATATTTCATCGTTGCCTTGGCTGCACGAAGATTGTCCAGATATACATTTCCATCTTTATCCAGAACCTCGAAGCAGTGAAGCTCGATCACATCGCCCGGTTTTCCTGCTGCAGTTACTTCAATTCGTCCTGCCATATTCTGGGCAAAATCAATAACCGTATCTCCTGCCGGTGTTTTGAAAATACGTTTTGCAGGAATACGATCCATTACACGAACCTTTGCAGCGTACTGCGCGCGCATAACCTGTGTATCAAAGAATACAAGCTGAACCGGCTTCCAGTCGCCTTTTGTGGTTTCTGCCTTTGACCAGTCCGGAATCTCAAGGGCTGCATCATAAGTCTCACCATCATAGATTTCTGCAAATACCACCGGTGAATCGCAGCCTTTCCAGGATGGATCCGTATAAACAGATTCTGTTGTTCCATCGGTGTAGCGAATCAGAAGTTCCATGGTGAAAGCAGTCTGGTCGCCATAGTTGTTGCGGGCCTTTGTCAGTCCCATAACGCCTTTGTACCAGCCTGGAGCCAGCATTGCTCCGGCACCGTTAATGCCCTTCTGCAGATATTCCGTTACATCATAGGTCTGATAGAGGAGATGTCTTCTATAGGAGGTCCAGCCCGGTGTCATCTCGTCCTCACCAACTTTTTTGCCATTCAGATAAAACTGATACAGGCCAAGGGCTGTGGTAAAGGCATAGGCTTCTTTTATATCTTTTTTGATTTCAAAGGTTCCTCTTACATAGGTTCCTTTGGAAACGTTCTTATAGGAATCGTCAGTTTCGGCGGATACAAAAGGCGCTTTCCATGCTGGTGCGCCTTCCTCCCACTCACCATTTTTTCCTGCAAGGGCAGTTACAAAGGATGCGGTTTCGCTCCAGTCCGTTTCTTCATGACCATCACTGGCTTTTGCACGGACAAAATAGCGCTTGCCGCTCTCCAGAGAAGCACCTTCTGCATAAACATGTGCAGATTCCTCAGACTCTGTTTTTCCGCTGTTATAGATCAGATCTGTAAAATCAGCGTCTTTTGCAATCTGAAGTTCGTAGGATTTCTGTTTTACATTTTTCTTATCGCTTACAAGTTCCCAGGCAAACTGGGGCATATGGGAAACACCAACCGGGGCTGTTTCATAATCCATATATATTTTCTTGATTGCCAACATTTGTTTTAACCCATCCTTTCTGACATATATTTCTTTGGTATATCGTAACTGTTCAGTACCTTCATGGTCACACACTTCGCAGAATAACATCTACTGAATAATTACGATCCAACACTTTATATTTTTAAATCGTATTTTAGCGTTTTCTCAGATTCAACATCTGTCTTGCCTCATCCGGAGTCGCTGGCTCCAGACCCATGGCGCGGATCAGATTTACCAGTTTCTCAACCACCTGCCAGTTGTACTCGGCATCTACACCTTCTGCCAGATAGTGGCTGTCTTCAAAACCAACTCGTACTACCGTTGCTCCCATAGCAATTGCAGCGGCCAGGAATGTCCAGTTATCACGTCCAAAGTGGGTAACGCCCCAAAGTGCATCAGATGGAACAAAGGAACGGAAAGCTGCCAGCATCTCCGGAGTAGGCTGCATGCCGCCTTTGTGACCAAATACCAGGTTAAACAGCATTGGATCCGCAAATGGCTGCTCAGATTTTACCACTGCCATGTTATGTAACATTCCAATATCAAAAACTTCTGTTTCCGGAAGGATTCCTCTCTTATAAACAGCGTCTGCGCAGTAGCGGATATCATCAAAAGAATTAACATAGACTGCTTCGCCAAGGTTTGTACTTCCGCCATTGAGAGATGCGCTCTCTACCTTGGGATAATCAAGCGGATTGCAGCGTTCCTGGATATTCATATCCGAAACACCGCCTGTAGACGCCTGAACTACCACATCTGTCCGTTTCAGAATCTCATCAAAACACTCAGACATATAAGAAATGTCAGGTGTAAGGCTTCCGTCTGGTTTACGGCAGTGAAGGTGACACATAGCAGCACCAAGTTTTTCGCTTTTCTCTACATCCTCTGCAAGCTTTACTGCATCCACACTGGTTCCTGCCTGTACAGGTGCCAGGGATATAATTACTTTTCTCATTATGTAAACCTCCTATTTAAGCGAACCTCTTTCTAATAGACATCTTCCTAACATACAGAGTCTCCGTAAGCTGTTCAAAACAGACTAAAAATTTACTTGTTATGTCATTAAAACTCTTACGTAATTGAAATTTGCCACTCGCGTAAACGAAGACCTGCAATCATGCTATTTTTCAGATCAATTCCTCTACAATTTCCTTCAACGTACTTACTTCACCCACATTTCCCGGGAAAATAATGTATGGCATTCCAGGGAATTTGCTTTCTTCGCCGGTCATCCATACCGGGATTCCCTTCTTCACCTGTCCCATAACACGGGCTTTCTTTACCCGAAGTGCTTTCGTTCCTACGTCAGATGAAGTGATTCCGCCTTTTGCAATGATAAATTTCGGCTTCACAGAAAGCTTTCCGATAATACTGGTCACTGCGTTGGAAATCTTTACAGAAATCTGCAGTTTCTCCTCCGGAGTCATATTCTCCGGCGCAAGAAGCTGTCTGCTTGTATAAATTACAACGGTTCTTCCAGACAGGATTTTCTCCTCTGCTGCCTTCACCGTTCTCTCTACCTCTTTCTCCAGACCATTTTCTTCGAATACGGTATTTACCTGAAATTCCATAAAATCAGCCTGTCCGTCCAGTTCTTTCAGACAGTTCAGCTGGTCTGTGGTCTTCTTTACATGGGAACCGATCAGAACGATTCCTCCGTTCTTCGTGTCACCCTCCAACTGCTCTCTTCCAAGAAGAGGCTGGTCAGAAATCCTTCCCATTACTTTGGTGAAAGCTGCTGCTGTTCTTGCCATGTAATGCTTTCCTTCTTTCATTGCAAGCACCAGTGCTGCGCAGAAAACTTTCAAATCTGCATAAGATACTGCATTGACGATAATTTTCGCCATATTCTGTGCGGACATCAGCTTCTCCTTGATTCCCTGCACATCCAGAGCATTCAGCTCGTCCAGGGAAATGGTGATACAGTCCTCTTTATGATACTTTCCTTCTGTTTTTTCCTCGACGTATTCCGTAAGATCCGAGGATTTGTAGCCGAAGGTTTTGTCCCTGGCAAATTCCGTCATACCGGCTGGAACCAGGTTGTCCTGCTCTTTTACATAATGGATATTGTCCATTGTGTAGCGGCCGCCTTCTGGAAAAAACGGGCAGATGATCTCACCGTCAACAGCTGTGCTCCCTGCAGAAGCTCCATTGTCTGCTGCCGTTTTCTCTGGTCCGGCTGTATTCCCGTCAGCCAGACCTTCCGCCAGAAGCTGTGTTTCCAACGGATAATGACCTCTTAAAGTGGAATCTCCACGGGAAATGATCATGAAATCCTGTCCCAGTTCCCCTGCCACCTTTGCAACACGTGCGGCAATATCCTGGTGTACCTTTGTGGTCTCTTCCACGGAAAAGCTGCGGGAATTGGTGAGGATAAAAAACATGGATTCTTTTTCCTCAAAGCCCTTGCGGATGGATTCTTCCTCCCAGTCCGTATAAACAGACACATCATGAACGGTCTGCACACCTGTAGGATCATCATCCAGCACTACTAATTTTTTATGAAAACCTTCCATTGCCTGGGAAAGAAGGGCTTCTGCTTTGTCGGCATCTGTTTTGCTTCTCTCCTCGACGGTATGGAAAGGAATTACTTTACATTCCATAATTTCTATAGCTCTCCATTCTATTCGTTCAAAGTATAATAAGAAATTGAGTGACATTTGCTATTCCACCGCCATCGGATTCTGCACGGCAGGATTTTTTACATTCATATCCCAGGTTGTGATAACTCAATTGTTACTGTTCACTCCGTTCACAGTAACACGCTTCGCGATGCACAGAAGGACGAACCTTCTTGTGACAAGCACAAGAAGTAGCGTTTGCTGCGCAAACTTAACTCTCGGGTTTTCTGTGAACTTTGTTCACAAAAAACACCTCGCGGAATGTTACCAGTGAACAGTAACACTCAATTTGTTATACGGTATATGCGACAGGGAACCAGATCCTCATTTCTCCATAATCACGGTTATCCCATGCATAATACGGAATCAGACGTACATGCTTTCTGCTCATGCCATGATATTTCAACGGCTGATAAAGCGCATTTCTGTCAAATTCAGAGCGGTCAATGGCATATTCCTCAGTTTCAAGAGCCATCATTCTTCTTCCCTGGATTTCAAACTCCACAGGAGTAAACTCTGCATTCAGATCCAGGTAAATATCATCCAGATCCGCCGCATGGGTATCCACACTCTCGCAGCAGTATACCAATGGGCCCCGCTCGATTGCAGCCTGTCCCACAGTTTCTTCCACCATATTGTTTGCAACAGTATAGCGAACCTTCATATCTAGGCTCAGCTGCACATCCATATTCTGAAGATCTTCCACCAGAATATCAAGGTAAGTTCCAGCATCGGCTTTCGTCAGTTCGCGGTCTGCACCAATGCCCTTAATGAAACCGCCTGCTGACCATCCCGGAACGCGCAGTCTTAAATGAACCGGAGCATTTACTTTCACATCTTTTGCTGTGAAACGGATTGTTCCGTCAAACGGATAATCTGTAGACTGCACAAGTGTAAATTCGCCACCGTTTTCCAGCTTCACCTGTGCCTCACTTGCACCGTACATACCAGTCCATACGCTGTTATCAGATGTCAGATATGCATATTCACTGGACTGTGCAATGGTTCTTGCCAGGTTTGGCGGACAGCAGTAGCTGAGAATATATTCGCTTCTGGTAAGAGGCCAGATCAGCTTATAGTCAAGCTCTTTGGCACGTCTTAACATATTTTCATAGAAGAATCTCTTACCATCCAGACTCAGTGCAGCCAGGTTGGTATTTAACATCATTCGTTCCAGAATATCAAAGTACTCTGCCTTTGGCTCCAGCTGGAACATGCGGTACGCCCAAAAAACACCGCCCAAAGATGCACAGGTCTCATTATATGCCGTGATATTCGGAAGCTGATATTCATAACCATAAGCCTGATGCACAAGCTGATGGTCAAAAAGTAACCATATGGAGAAGCACCATTATATAACGCTCCACATCCGCCTGTGATATAAAGCTTTTTATCCACAAGACTTCTCCATACCTTGTGGAGAACCTCCATATAATCCGGATCTTCCTCTTCCAGGCAAAGGTCAGCCACACCTGCATAGAGATAGTTTGCACGTACAGCATGTCCCAGAATCTTTTCGTGCTGCTTCAGCGGAATCTTATCCTGGTTATCATCCATACCATTTTTTACACTGTCGCGAAGAGCGATTGCCTGCTTCGCCAGCTTCAGATATCGTTTATCACCAGTAGTACGGTACATTTCCACAAGTCCCATATAATGAGACGGGCAGACGGCAGTCTGAACTTCTCCGGTGCGCTCTGCTTCTTCGTAAAGATGCTCCAGATAATCTGCGGTTTTTGCCGCTATTGTAAGGAAATTATTCTTTCCGGTAATTCTCTTGTGCACACACGCTGCTGTAAACATATGACCGAAGTTATAAACCTCAAAATCATTGATATCGCCCATTCTTGAGACTCCGTTCCCGGTTCTCTCACCGATAATCTGCTTTGTGGAAAGATAACCGTCAGGCTGCTGTGCTCTGCCGATCAGGTCTATATAATTCTCAATTTCTTCCTTCAGCAGCTGATTGTCTGTCTGGTAAGCAGTATAGATGGCAGACTCCATCCATTTATAGAAATCTCCGTCTCCAAAAACGGTTCCATCAAAATCTCCCTCTGCATCGCCAGCACAGATCTTAAAATTCTCTACTACATGACTGATATCTTTACTGTCAAACATATGTTTTAGCTGAGGCACCGTGCTATTGGCACAGGTGTCAAAGCGTTCCTTCCAAAGACCGCCTGTCCATTTTACTTTCATTCCATCCAGGGCATGGACCTTCGCGTATGGGGATCCGGTTGTATCTGTCAGCATGATTATTCTCCTTCTGTAATTTCATATTCTGTTTTAACGGACATGTCGCCCATCAGTGACATCACCATATAGGAAAGTCAGCAGTTCCGCAATATTCCATATAGTATTCTTTATAAGCCTTTCGCTTTCAATGCTGCAGCAAGTGCCTGCGCTCCAAAGCGCGGGCTGGAAAGTACCGGTTTGCCGATTTTCTCGTGGATTGCGTCCTCTGCATAAGCCATAGAGCCCTGTGCCAGAAGAATTACGTCTACCTGGTCTGCGATCTCAGCAGCTTTTCCGCAAAGAAGTGCCTTAAACTTATCTTGGTCTGCACCAAAAGCATCTACCAGGCCATCCACCAGTTCTACATGGCGATTCATCTCTCTTGCCACACGGGAAACTGTATTCTTAGTTGGTTCCAGGGTGGTAGGCAATGTAGCCAGAACGCCCACTCTCTTGCCAAGGCGGGCTGCCTCGCGGCACATCTCCTCATCAATACGGACAATCGGAATACCTGTATAACGGCCAATATCCTGAGCCGCATCTGCAACCTCGCCAACAGAAGAGCAGCAGTTCAAAACCGCATCTGCGCCGTCAGAAACAGCCTGCATATACATTCCTACAAGACGGGCTGCTGCGCCTGCTGTTACATATCCATGCTCTCTTACTTCTGCCAGAATAGACGGATCCTGATAATTCAGGATCTCCGGTGCATCGCCAAGATTTTTTTTGATTTCTTCATTTACACACTCAATCAGCTCTGGTGTGGTACTTGTATAAACAATTCCTAATTTCATTTCCTTGTTCTCCTTCTCTTAACCAATATAGAGCCTTTTCAAATACGCTCTGCGTTTTCACAAAGCTCCGGAAGCTTTCTCCCTGGCTCTGTATTTTCACTTGTGAATTTTGCCCTATTAAAGTATCAAAACCCACTCCATCCTTTTATAGTTTATACAAAAATTTTACGATTACAGGGCCTCCACCGTCAAGTCCAATTTCTTTATTTAGTGTCACATTTATTTAGCGAAGCAGCCACCATACAGACAAAAAGGGACGGCGTAGTTTCTAACCGCGCTGTCCCTCCTGCTTGTACCCTTAAATAAATTTATTTGTTTGTGATCACAGAAGCAACTGCTTTCTTCCATCCTGCATACTTCTGCTCACGTTTTTCCACTTCCATGTCCGGTTTATAGGACACGCGGTTTAATTTTCCAAAAATACTTTCATCCCAGACACCAAGCTGCAATCCTGCCGCATAGGCCGGTCCAATAGCGGAAAGCTCCTCGGAATCCGGAACCAGAACTCCGGCATCTGCAATATTGCTCTGGAACTGCATCAGATAGTCGTTTCGGGTCGGACCGCCATCTACGCGAAGCTCCTTCACCGGAACACCAGCATCCTCAGACATAGCCTGTACAACATCTGTAATCTGATAAGCAATACATTCAAGTGCCGCTCTTACAAACTCAGCCTTGCGGGTAGTACGGCTCATGCCTACAACAGAAGCTCTCGCCTCGCTGTCCCAGTAAGGAGCGCCAAGACCGCTGAATGCAGGAACCAGATACAGGCTGTCCTCCTGAATGGCTTCTTTCGCCAGTTTACCGGTTTCTCCAGGAGAAGAAATGATCTGAAGATCGTCCTTCAGCCAGGTAATCACAGCGCCTGTATAGTTCAGATTGCCTTCAAGCACATAGTTAACCTTGCCGCCGATTTTCCACGCAAGAGAAGTAACAACCCCATGAGTACTGAGAATCGGCTTCTCCCCAATATTCATCATAATAGAAGAACCGGTTCCATAAGTGGATTTGATCATACCAGGCTGCAAACATCCCTGTCCAAAAAGAGAGCCGTGGGAATCGCCCATTACGCCATGGATTGGAATCTTATGAGGAAGAAGTCCCTCGAAATCCGTTTCGCCGAAGCAGGCATCGGAATCCGTAACCTCTGCCATATTTGCCGGATCAATACCAAATAATCCGCAAATTTCTTCATCCCATTTCAGATCAAAAATATTGAAAAGCTGGGTTCTGGAAGCATTGGAATAATCTGTTCTGTATTCTTTGCCCCCTGTCAGCTTGTAAACCAGCCAGCTGTCAATAGTGCCATGGCAGATTTCATGACGCTCTGCCGCCGCTTTTGCGCCCTCTTCATTTTCCAGAAGCCATGCGATCTTGGAAGCCGGAAAATAAGGGGAAAGATTCATTCCTGTTTTTTGGCGGATCATCTCTGCTGCGCCAGCCTTTTCCACACGGGCACAGATATCCACGGCACGGGCGCACTGCCATACAACTGCATTTCCGTAAGGCTTACCGGTGACGCGGTTCCATGCAAGAGAAGTTTCACGCTGGTTACTGATTCCCAGCCCAACTACATATTCCTTCTCTACCCCCTCCAGAAGTTCTTTCACAACCTCCAGAACATTGCTGTAAATTTCCTCTGGGTCATGGGAAACCCAGCCCTTTTCATTGATGATCTGCCTGTGAGGGCGGTCAGTACGGCGCATAATGCTTCCTGTCTCATCGAAAAGGAGCGCCTTGGTACCCTGGGTACTCTGATCAATACTAATAATATATTTCGCCATGTTTACTATCCTCTTAAACTTTTATATTCTCTAAAATCAACATCGCTGTAGCTTAAATCTGTTTTGTAGCTAAATAATAAGCGTGCCTGACCGGATCTGCACTTTGCAGTCTGTCAGTCACGCTTAAATTTGTTTCTTATTTGATTTTTATTTCAGAGCTTCCACAGCCTTCTTCGCAATACCCTCTGCATTTAATCCATAGTAATCAAACACTTCCTGAGAGGTACCAGTGATAACCGGAGCATCCGGAAGAGCCATGTTCAGCACTTTCTTCGGGCAGTTAGCACCAACAACCTGTGCAACCATAGAACCCAGTCCACCAAATGGAGCGTGCTCTTCTACCGTGATCACTGCCTTTGCATTCTTGGCAGCTTTGATAACGCCTTCAGTGTCAAGAGGTTTCACGCAGTACATATCCAGTACAGTTGCGGAAATTCCCTGCTCCTCCAGTAACTTTGCTGCTGCAAATGCCGGACGAACCATCTCGCCGCAGGCAATGATTGCCACATCTGTTCCTTCTTTCAGAACAGTTGCCTTGTCCATTTCAAATGGGCAGTTATCTTCTGTATAAATATCCTCAACCGGATTTCTTCCAACACGGATATAAGATGGTTTCTCATCCTTCAACAGTGCCTCGATCAGATGCTTTGTCTGATGACGGTCACTTGGAAGGTAAACTCTCATATTCGGGATTGCGGACATAGCTGCGATATCCTGTGCAGAATGATGGCTCATTCCAAGTGCGCCGTAGCTGATGCCACCGCTGATACCGATAAGAGTAACATTTGTATTGGAGTATGCCACATCAACCTTGGCCTGCTCGTAGCTTCTTGTGGATAAGAAGCAGGCTGGTGAGCATGCAAATGGTTTCTTTCCACATTTTGCAAGACCTGCGGAAATACTTACCAGATTCTGCTCTGCAATACCGGTCTCAATAAACTGATCCGGGAAATTATCTGCAAATGGTGTCATGGAAGCGGATCCTCTGGAATCGCTGCAAAGCACCATAATATCTTTATCGTCTTTTGCCTTGTCCATCAGTACTTCACAGATGGCCTGTCTGTTTGGAATTTTATTCATGAAGAGCGGCCTCCTTTCTTGCTGCAAAATCCGCGATGATCTGATCATATTCTTCCTGAGTCGGAACCTTGTGATGCCAGTTTGCCTTGTTCTCCATTACGGAAGAGCCGCAGCCTTTTACAGTGTTGGCAATTACAGCTGTTGGTTTGCCTTTTACAGTTTTTGCTTCTTCAAAAGCAGCATTTAACTGGTCAATATCGTTTCCGTCTTTTACATCGATCACATGCCATCCGAAAGAACGGATACGCTCATGGAGATCGTCATGTCCCATAACGTCCTCTGTGTTTCCGGAAATCTGAAGACGGTTACGGTCGATTACTGCACAAAGGTTGTCCAATTTATACTGATGACCTGCCATGAAGCCCTCCCATACAGAACCCTCTGCCAGCTCACCGTCACCCATTACGGTGTAAACACGGTAATCTCTGTTGTCTTTTTTGCCTGCAAGAGCCATACCTACACATACCGGAAGTCCATGTCCCAGAGAACCGGAGTTCATCTCGATTCCAGGAAGCTTATTGTTCGGGTGTCCAATATATTTGGAGCCAAATTTTGAAAAGTGTGCCTTAATGTCTTCCAGATCCAGGAAGCCCTTTGCTGCAAGTACAGCGTAGTAAGCCTCTACAGAATGACCTTTGCTGAGTACGAAACGGTCGCGATCCGGATCATCCATGTTTTCCGGTGAAATGTTCATCTGACAGAAATACAGGCTCATCAGAGTATCGATCACACTCATGTCTCCGCCGATATGACCGCCCTTTCCGGCAACAATAATGTCTACAGTATCTTTTCTTAAATCAAAAGATTTTGCCTTTAAATTTTCCATTCTCATTCACCTCTTAAATATGCTTTCACATCTTCTTCAATAGGATCATATAAATCAGGAGTGATTCCCATGTATTTGCATGCCTCGTAAAGTACCGGAACTACATCTTTATGGATACCTACACAGTGATGGATGTATGGTCCTTCTACAATCTTGGCTTCCAGACGTTTGATGTTCTCAACCTCAACCCAGAGATAAGTTCCCATACCTTTCGGTCCGTCAACGCCTTTTGCTTTTCCAAGGAGCATGGAGTATTCTCCGTTATCACCGTCGAAACGTGCCAATGTCACTTCGCCATGCTTTGCTTCTGCTGTAATGCTTCCCGGATGGCTGAATGCCAGCGGATAAGTAAGCTTCGGTGTCTCTCTTGCAACAGAGATCGGCCATGGTCCACAGTGCTGAAGGAGCTCGCCGTTTTCAATGTCAGGATGGCGGATAGTCCAGTCTGCAAAGAAGCTTCTTGTGTCATCAAGTGCTGCTGCCTCAACAAGAAGAGCGGTAATTGCACCGTGAATATCTGTCTCACATACAACCGGAATTCCCTCTTCATTGAGAAGTGCGTTTGCTGCACATGGCATAATTCCGATTTCGCTCTGAAGCTGATTCCAGCACTGGATAGCAGCTGCCTGACAGCCGTATTTCTTAATAAGATTTCCCATAGCAACCTTCAGAGCTGCTACATTCTCAAGCTCGTTGTCTTTTACACAGATTTCCATGTTCTGTCGGCAGTACTCAACAACCTTTGCAACCTCTGTTCCTTCTGCTTTTGCTTTCTTCATCTCGTCTGTCAGCTCTGGCATTGGGATTGGGGTCAGCTGGATGTTGAATTTCTCAAGAAGTTCACCCTCGTTGCACATGGTGGACCAGAACTCATATGGTCTTGTGGAAATCTGAAGGATTCTCATGTTGCGGAAGGTTTTTACTACATTACAGACAGCCATGAAATCGCGAAGGCCACGCTCGAATACCGGATCATTCAGTCTGCAGTTTGTCATATATGTAAATGGAACGCGAAATCTTCTGAGGACTTTACCTGTTGCAAAAAGTCCGCACTGTGTATCACGAAGACGAACACCGTTCTCGTCTGGTCTCTCATCAAGAGGTCCCCACAGAAGAACCGGTACATTTAACTCTTTTGCAAGTCTTGCGCATTCAAACTCAGTTCCGAAATTGCAGTGTGGAAGGAAAAGTCCGTCGATTTTCTCTTTTTTGAATTTCTCTGCAATCTTAATGCGGCCAGCCTCGTCATAAAGAAGGCCCTCATCATTTACGTCTGTGATGTCTACAAAATCGATTCCTAATTCTTTTAATCTGTCTGCAGTAAGTCCACGATACTTAACTGCATCCGGTGCACTGAAAATACTTCGTCTGGTTGGCGCGTAGCCGATTTTGATCTTTGCCATTCTGGTATTCCTCCTTGTTTATATTTATTATTTTCTTTTGGTTTTTCTTAGCTGTAAAATCTTTTTCTTTATTACTTACCCAGATATTCTGTTTGCTTTTCTTTGTAGCTCTAGTATAGGTCTCTTTCAGCTTTATTCCAATAAAAAATAAAGTGTTTTTGACTTTATTTTCGCTTTATTTTTCGCAAATATATTGTTTATTTTTCAATTAAGAAGTACAATATATACAACAGAAAAAACTTCTGCCAAAGAAATATGAACAGTTTCCACAGAAAACCAACTTTCTGCCCTAAACAGCAGATACTTTACTAAATACCACTCCGGGAGGTGCCGCAAATGTCCATTACTGCTAAAGAACTGGCCAGAAAACTGAATCTTTCACAGACTGCCGTCTCCATGGCGCTGAATAATAAGCCCGGAGTCAGCACTGAAACCCGCCGGCTGGTGGTAGAAGCTGCGGAAAAATACGGCTACGACTTTACCAAACTTTCTCTAAAGAAAAATAAAGCCGGAAGCATTTACGCGGTAAGCTATCGTTCCCATAATGCCATCATGTCCTATTCTCCTATTTTTGATGCTATGGTGGAGGGTATGGAATCCGTAGTGCAAAAAGATAATTATAAACTGAAAGTAATCACATTTTATGAAAAGCGGGATAATCTGGAGCATTATCTGGGGGATTTAAGAACTACTGACTGCGTTGGAATTATTTTGTTTGGTACTGAAATGCGGGAAGAAATGGTCCGGCCTTTCCTGAAGCTTCCTTTTCCGGTGGTGATCCTAGACGCCTATTTTGAAAACCTTAACTGTAATTATGTTGTTCCCAATAACCGTCAGGGAGCTTATCTGGCTACCGATTATCTGATCAGCCGGAGAATGAAGCAGCCTGGATACCTGCAGTCTGCTTATCCTCTCCGCAACTTTTCAGAGCGCCTGGAGGGATTTTATCATGCTGTCCATGATAACGGAATGTCCCGTTCCCGCTGTATTATCCACCAGCTTTCTCCAACCATTGATGGAGCAATGGCAGATATGCTTGCAATTATTGACAGGGGAGATACTCTGGCAGACTGTTATTTTGCGGACAATGACCTGATTGCAATCGGAACCATCAAGGCCTTGCGTCTCAGAGGCTACAAGGTGCCGGAGCAGGTGGCAATTGTAGGCTTCGACAATATCTCTGAGGGACGCATTATCGACCCCTCCCTTACCAGTATCAGCATCCCTCGTCATTATATGGGACAGGTTGCCGCCAGAGAGCTTCTCTCTCAAATAAACGAACCCCGGCAGCATACCTGTAAAATTGAAGTTTCGGCAAATCTGGTGAAACGATTTTCAGTTTGACGTAAAAAAGGTATCGCAACCTTTCATTTCCGGTTGTGATACCTTTTTTATTACTTATTGCAGAAATATTTGATACTAAAATTCCTGTTTTTTCACTGTATTTATGATATATTTATCCACTTCGAAATTATTTTCGAAAATACCGTCTTTTATTGTGAAATTATCACAAATTTGCTTTTCAATTATAATATCCGTGCATTTTTTCATCTGAAAAAACCGGATTTTCTGCGCTCTTTTCGCCCAAAACAAATCACGATGCATACAGATCATGCAGCCTTATATTTTACCCAATTACACTGGTAAAATCTTTACGTTTATGGTATACTTATTTCATTATCTGCAGATAGCAATGTCAGAAATATAGTAACCTGACATCTTCTACCTTACACTAATAACCGGAGGGATATTTATATGGATGAAAAAATCATGAAATTTTTAAGGAAAAACAATATCCATATCAGTAATATCAAATATCTGCTCAGGCAGGAGAATAAGACCTGTATTTATATGACCGATGGACGAGTTGTGAAAACTTTTATCACAGTCAAAGATTTATATGAAATTCTTATACCTTATGATTATATTTCCATAAATAAGGGCACCGTGGTTTCCAGAGGACAGATTGATCATATTGAGAACTGCACCTATCATATGAAGGATGGCGTACGTCTGGAAGGACGTAAGCGTGGCGCGGCCACTCACAAATTTCTGAACAAATCTTTGCATCAGGATCCTGCCAAGACTTTATCTCCAAATATTCGTACGCGTTTTTCTGTATTAGATGATATGCCCATTGCTTTTTGTGTAATCGAACTGATTTTTAATAAAAACGGAACTGGAATTGACTTCGTTTTCCGCTATTGCAATAAAGAAATGCTTCTTCTGGAAGGCATGGATACTCTGGAAATACTTGACCAGTCTTTTTATCAGGCATTTCCCAACGGAGATAAGAAGCTCCTTGCCGCATATACAGATGTTGCCTTGAATGGCGGAAGCTGTCGTCTCAAGACTTACAGTGCCAGGATTCATCGTGAACTTATTATCAAATGTTTCCAGCCATTGGAAAACTTCTGCGCATGTATATTGATTCCTGCCTATGAAATAGAGAAATAAACATTTTCCAGATTTCCATATATACATGATATGAGAGTCAAAAGGTCTTTTGCCACTCATATTCTTATATTTATTGATAAAATATCGGGAGGGAAGCGACTATGCAAAATTCATTTCCTGACGAAAGATATTCTGTGGCGGATGAAGCCATCCTGGGTGCTTTTTTTAAACTTCTAAAGAAAAAAACTCCTGATCAGATCACAGTATCCGATATCACTAAGACAGCCGGTATCGCGAGAAGCACTTTTTATAATCATTATCAAGACATTCCCTCTCTTGTATCCGCTGTTGAGGAAAAGACGATCCAGGATGTTTTTTCTATAATGGAAAAATTTCATCCTGAAAATGACCGGGATATCTGTCAGTCCTATTTTCTGACACTTTGCCACTATACAATGGAAAATCCTTTCCTTTCCAGTCTTCTGAGCACCCCCCATGGGAATGATCTCTTTGAAAAAATGCTGACTATGCTTCATCACTATGTCACCGCTACTACCTCCAGTGCCAGACCCGGCAGACACACAAAAGAGGAAATATCTTATGTGATCACCTGTGCGATCGGCAGCACAATCGGTGTTCTTCACAAATGGACCCGGGATCATTTCGATCTTGCACCAGAAGTCATTGCAGAGATTCTGACTCAGGTTTTCCTGACTGGCATGCTGCCTCTTTTATCCTAACGTGTTTGAAAAAGCATTCCCGCAAAATGAGGCGTGCAGATTGCGGGAACACTCTTTCAAACAAGCATAAGAAAAACCCGTCTAAGCAATTCACTCAGACGGATTTTTTTATGCCTGTGGCTCATCAATCAGGACATCCTGTCTCCTGATTTTCTTTGTTGTACTACGTATAAACGGATTTTTCCGGATCACCAGGCCTGTAATACGACGATAGGTCGGCTGACTTTTATTGTATACATCCAGAAATGCCTGAAGCTGTAAACGAATCATCTCAGTATCCAGTGCTTTTGCCTCCACAACTGCCTGTTCCGGATAGATACGTGCTGTCAGACCATTCTCTTCACCTGTTACAATCACTTCCGCAACAAGTGGATTCAGCGCAAGCTTATTCTCGATTTCTTCCGGTGATACATTTTCCCCATTGGAGAGAATGATCAGATTTTTCACACGACCGTTAATAAAAAGGTATCCATCTTCATCCATATACCCCTTGTCTCCAGTATGCAGCCAGCCATCCTTCAGCGTTTCTGCTGTTTCATCCGGCATCTGATAGTACCCTTTCATAACACTTGTACCCTTTACCAGAATCTCCCCGTTTTCAAACTTTATCTCCACATTCTCAAGTGGTTTTCCGATAGAACCCGGTTTATGATTTTCCGGTGTATTATTACTGATAACAGGAGAACATTCCGACATGCCATATCCTTCCAGTATCTGAACGCCATATTCTGCAAAACGGTCAATATAGTACGGATCCAGATGTGCCCCGCCGGTAAAAATCGTCTGCAGTTTTCCGCCGAATACTTTTTCTGCAAGAACCGCCTTCGGGATTTCCGGATCAGCAGCCGCCAGTCTCTTATAAATTGTCTCAATCATCATCGGAACCATGAGCATGATATCTGGTTTAAAAATGCTCATATTTCTGACCATATGAAGCAGGGAGTCATTGATACAGATAGTTGCCCCCTGAGAAAATCCCTTCAGCCAGTCCATGATAAGGCAGAATGCATGATGGATTGGAAGTACACTGAGCATGGCAGTTCCAGGCTCTGCTGAAATCTTAACTGCCTCAACGTTGGATGCCAGATTATTCTGTGTCAGCATAACCCCTTTGCTCTTGCCTGTGGTTCCGGAAGTAAAGATAATAGTCGCAATAGCTTCTGCATCCGGACAGGAAGCATCTTCTGCTGCACTCTTTCCCATATCTCTCAGCTCATTGATACTGTACACTCCTGAAGGCAGATCCTCCACCTCTTTCTGGAGCATCCACACCTTCTGAAGCTTCGGACAGTTTGCAAGAAATGCTTCCAGATATGGTCTGTGTTTCGGACTTAAGAAGAGTGCTTCGGAATCGGAGCGATTTATCAGGTCGATCAGTTCTTCACACGGGAGTGCAGCATCCAGCGGCACCGCTGTAGCGCATCCTGTAATAATTCCCAGATAGCTTTCGATCCATTCTACAGAACTGGTTCCGATTAATGCAATATGTTTTCCCTCAAACCCTTCTGCAAGAAGTCCTTTTCTGGTAGAAATCACGTTTTTCATTATTTCGCTGTAACTTTTCTCCAGAACTTCTTTTCGGTTAAGCCATTTTACTGCTTTGACTTCGCCAAATTTCTGTACACTTTCTTCTAATATATTCCTGATCAGCATATTTTTTCTCCTTCACTGTTCTGTGAACTGACACTCTGTTGATTCTTACTGAAGCTCCTCAAGAAGCTTAAGCGCCTCCTCAAGAGTTGTAATTTTTGTCACTTCGTTTTCATCCAGTTCAATATCAAAGGTATCCTCGAGCTCACCCAGAAAAGACATAAAATCCAGGGAAGTAAATCCCAGATCTTCACGGAATCTCATCTCACCTGTCATCTCTTCCGGTTTCACTTTACTGTACTGTGCTACGATATTTTTAAATTCTATTTCCTGACTCATTCCATTTCCTCCTGATTTTTGATTTCGTAACTGTTCAGTACCCTCACAGTTACGAGTCAAAATGCATTCCAAATCACCTTCGGTGATGGCATTTTGCCTTGTATGGCTCGGGATTTTGGCAAAAAACATGCCAAAACGCCTCGCGGGATACTACCTTCTGAATAGTTACTTGATTTCTATAAAAACAATGCCGACAAGTTCTCTTTAACCGTTCTTACTCCTTCAAGCTTTTTGGAACCTGTTACGCTTTATACCTGTTCCATAATCTCTCCAATGCTCATATCCGGCTCTGCAATTCCTTTAAAAAGAATACGCATCATATAATAATACAACAATTCCATGTCATGCTCCTCCAGATGCGCAGTCTGATAATGATAGGAAAAGTTCATTCCCCCATCCTCGGTATGAGATACGGTCAGATACATTTTCTTGGTTGCAGCGCCGTTTGCAAACCATTTGGCATGCTGGCGGATAGTTCCAAGCATTTCATTCTCCACCCTCACCGGCATTGGCTGATAGGTCAGATAGCAGCTTTCATAGCTGGTATGCTCCGGTATATGATATCTTTTTCTCATCTCATCCACAATAAATGCCGGGTCATAATTGCTGTGCATATAAATTCGATTCTGCATATTCTGGATTTCATAAGCTGCCGAAAGAAAATCTGTCTCTGGTGAGATCACTGTTCTGCATGGAAACATAATGGTTCGGCTTCCTCCGGAAGTCCATTCGTCATGGGTAGAACGTCTGGATATAAAATTCTGAATTGTAATATCTTCCTGTCCATTATTTACTTTTGACAAATAAGTACGGATACCAAGCAGAAGCAAATTTGTCATAGAGAGCTGATGATTCATACAGAAATCCATCAGGTTCTGTGTCGCATACGGTTCCAGATGATAATCCTTTACTGCAACAAACAGCTCGTTCATCTCAATGTCAGAAGCACGAAGCTTCGGATTTCCATGGCGCTTTCTTGCTTCCTCCAATACGGATGGTCCCTGAATATCAGAATATAACGGCTCACCCAGTGCATCCAGCTGGTCATCCCAGAATTTTTTATCTTTTGCAAAACGCTTTTCATTGCCCGCCTTTGCCAGGTCTTTTTTCAGAACCGTTTCAAAATCTGCCAGTTCCTGAGGACAGGCTGTTCCATATCTGTAATGCGTATATAATTGGAACAAATCTTCGATCATAACTACAAGTCCACAGGAATCGATCAGTCTGTGATCCATATGTAAAAAGAAACCATTGTATCCTTCTGGAAGCTTCAGCATGGTAAATTCACACATCGGAATATTATTTCCGTCAAATGTTTCATATGCCCACTGCTGCATCAGCTCATCTGCCTTTGCCAGACTTTCCATTCCTGACAGATCCTTCAGCTCAATATCACGTGGGTCCTGTTTTTCAATATACTGTTTTACATTTCCATCTTTATCCGGCTTTGTAAAACGGACTCTGGTACAACCGGAACGCTCTGTTTCCATCTGAATACATTTTTTTAATAATCCAAAATCCAGTTCTGCCTGTACAGAAGCCACAACGCTTACACCCGATACCTGCTGTGTACCATAATCCAGAATCCAGTTGTGATGCATTTTCTGAGCTGCCGTCAAAGGATAATAATTTCTCATATAATAGATAACCTCCATTGTCCCGGGTTTCCTCTTTATCCGGGACAGAAAACATTGTATGTATGCTTCAAGTGAAAAAATATCATACCTTCTCAGGAAATTCCAGTACCCAGAAGACTTAATGAACACTTTATAAAAAATTGACCGAGACTTATCATACATTTAACATAACAATTCAAAGGTGTATTTCCTGCTATGTACTATGTCTGATAAATCCCGGTCAGGATTTTTTCCGTTTAATCGTATTTTTCAAAAAATTCCATCATCTTATGCTGATACAGTTCCGGATCTGCATAGGCACTGCACAGATGCCGAGCTCCTGGTATGATCACCAGTTCCTTCTCTGCCCTGCAGAGCATATAATTCTGAAAAGAGTTATTGGGATATACATAGGTGTCCTTCTCTCCATGGAAAAAGAGAACCGGTCTTTTATTTTTTTTCATGGCTTCTGTAGTGTCTGCATCTTTCATATGAAATCCAGCCAGAAGAGAACAGAACCAGTCCAGTTCCATCAGAAGCAACGGAATATGATGCAGATGGAACCAGTTAGCTGCCATATCACGCATCTGCCTTTCCATAGACTGAAAACCACAGTCCGCAATCAGGCCCTTTACTTCCGGTGGAAGAGTATGTCCTGATGCCATCAGCACAGATGCTGCACCCATGGACTGTCCGTACAGGTAAATGGGAAGCTTCTCTTTGTTTCGTTCAGCCATATATACTGCCCATTGCTGCACATCCCATTGTTCCTTTGCTCCAAAAGTAATATATTTTCCCTCGCTGTCACCGCAGCAGCGATGCTCTATAAACAGGACATCACACTGATGCTCATGCAGATATTTCGCCATAAAAGACAACGTGCCAAACCGGCTGCCACGATATCCATGACTTAATATGACGATCCGCTTCGCAGCTTCTGCAGGCAGATATAATGCATGCAGTTTTAATCCGTCAATACTTTTGATATAACAGTCCTGCATGTTCTGTTCAAAGCACCATGCCTTACTCTCATTATATTCTCTGGCATAACCATTCTGTGGATGATTTTCCCTGATATGAGACAGTTCAAACCATTTCTTTCTTTCCTTTTTCTGCTCTCCCCTTTTGCAGCAGACCACCATGTTAAAAAAGCGCCATCCCATCTCCAGAGATCCCAGAAAAACAGCCGCCAGTATTGCGAACAGCTTAATAATTTTTTTCTTCGTCATGACTTCCTCCGCAGTTCACATTTTGAATAAGAATCCTGCCCGTAAAACTTCAGTTATATCAGACAGCTTTAAGGTCTTTCACCATAGACTCAGGTGGCAGATAAGGTATCCACCTTTCAAGCTGATAGCTCTCCGATGAAGATACTATTTTACCGGACCATCCCACGAAGCAAATTGATCTGTATATGTATCCAGATCTGCCACACTTACCGTCAGTTTTCCGTCTGTATTCTTATAATCTATATACATAGGATTGCACCCGCCTGTAGTTTCACCTACACTGTCTGTCGTGAATACATTTCCACAATTCTGGCATACCAGTCTTCCGTTCTGTTCCTTAAAATACGCCCTTGGCGATGGATTGCATACCTGACATGTATTAAGTGATAAGCGCGGAGTTCCATCCGCTCCTTTTACAGCAATAAGCTGGATATTGGTTCCATTGGAATCGTAATTGATATACATTGGATTCGAAGTCAATGTATCTGCATTAATTGAAATTTCACCATTCTCTACGGCAGGAGTTTCATATACCACTGTTTCCTCTTTCTCCGCATCGGATTCCGTATTTTCAGCTTCTGACGTATCCAGACTTCCTGACGCATCCAAACTTTCTGACACATTCGTATTTCCGGATGCATCTGAGCTTCCGCAGCCAGACAATGCTGCTATCACAAGTGCTGTCCATATAATGGTATCATCGGTTTTAACAAAATTATCCATAAAACTATTTTGACCGATTTTTTCTAATTTATTCTCCCTAGCCATCGCTCCTTGGAATTTCTAATTACTTCTTGAATTTATATCTTCCTTTTCCGTGACCGGATACCGGTTCAATAATGTCTGCCTTTACCAAATTGGAAAGAAGTTTTGAAGCACCTGAACCTTTTAGCTCAAGAAGCTCCATAACTGCACTTCTTCCAAACACCTCATCAAAACCAAATCTTTCAAAAAGTCTATGAATATGAATCGTCGTTTTTACTGAGAAATCACTACCTTTTCCGGAAAGCACACTTTCAATAGCCACTTTTTTATCTTGAATGTCCACTTTTTCATTCTCAATATCCACTTTCGAATCCCCAATGTCCACTTTTTCTTCGTTCAAAAGTCCACTTATATGAAGATTTCTATTATGAAGCTCATTTTTCTCGTTCAAAAGCAGATTTCTGAGAAATACTTCCAGATACTCTGTTGTTTCGTGAATACCTTTTTGCAGGTTCGTATAATTTGCACGGACAAGTGCATTTCTAAAATACCACGCATTTTCCGCAAAAATATCATTGGTTGCAGAAAAGCCCAGTGTCCTTAAATATTTGATAAAGAACACTGCCGTTGTTCTCGTATTGCCTTCTCCGAAGATATGGATTTGCCATAACCTTGAAACAAACACCGCAAGATGATGGATAATCTCGTCCATTGAAAGTCCTTTATAACTAAAATCTTTCTCCTGCGAAAAATCATATTCCAGTGTGGCTCTCAGTTCTGAAGCACTACCGTACATTACAGTTGCTCCATCAAGCACCCATTCTTTCTTTGTGATGTTGTAATCTCGAATCTTTCCGGCGTGTTTATAAATACCCCGAAAGAGTTTGCGGTGGATAGAGATATACTCATTTGGAGAAAATGAGAACGCTGTTTCAGAAAGAATTTCAGCAATACGGGACGAAACCTTATCAGCTTCTTCGGTACGCTCATCATCGGACAAATGCACAGGTCTTTCCTCATAGTAACTATCAATAAGGCTCTGTGCTTCTTTCATTGTGATTTTGCCTTCAATATTCTGAATGGCAGTATCAATCAAATATTTAGATGGTTTGAGTCCGTCCACTGCCTGAAGTCCGATTGCCGTACTCCAAGCATATCCCTTATGAGCTTTATCCGGTTCAGACTCCCTCAAATATTCCTTAAACGGGTCTTTTTCCATATCCACTACCTCGCTTCATAGTCTTATAATTCAATCTAATTTGTGCAGACTGTCTGCGCAAATTCAAATCTGCACTATTCGCTTTTCTGCATATCCTCATCAGCTTTTGCAATCATCTGTCTGTACTGTTCTCTCACACTTTCCGGTGCAAGTATCTGTACCTTGCCATTCCCCCCCCAAGGGATACTGTTTCATTCTTATTTGATATTATACTATGAATAATCTATTTTTTTCAAGATATGAGGATTCGTTCGCAACTTCTATTCGTCAAGGTGTTACTGTTCACTCCGTTCACAGTAACGCGCTTCGCGATGCACAGAAATCATGCATTCGCATGATTTCGCGCCGCAATTCTCGGGTTTTCTGTGAACTTTGTTCACAAAAAACGCCTCGCGGAACGTTACCAGTGAACAGTAACGTCAAGGTGTCACTTTTTGATAACACCTGATACTACATTTTTGAGGATAAAAAAAAGAGAGGCCGAAGCACCTCAATTATGAATTGCAGACACAGCATGATAGATTCCGTAATATGCACGATTATTGGCACCACGAAACTCTTTCGCACCGAGAAGGATCTCTGCGGCTTTAATGTCACTTTGTGCCGTTTCAATTCTATACAGAACCAGATCCTTCTGTGTTCCTTTTTCATTAGGCTGCTTCAAATAGCTTTACCCCTTCTTTTTCCACGTTTGCATAAAATGGGTACACATCAACCCAATTTTGAAAATGCTGTTGACTTTTAGCTATGGGCTTTATATCAAGATCGTGATCCATATTAAAATCAAAGGTTTCACCAGATAATTCATGCCGATACTGTTTTATATCCATATCAGATAAATCCAGAAGAATCATAATATCTATATCTGAATCATCCCTGTAATCACCTCTTGCATAAGAACCATACAAAATCACCTTTTTTAAATGTTTTCCATATATTTTCTGCAAAATTTCTGTGTACTGGTCCAATAAATTTCGTGTTGTTATCGGCATAGTCCCACCTCCTGCTGCTCATTACCAGTTTCAATGCCTCTCACGGCACCTTCTGTTCAAATATAGTAGATACCTTACTTTATTATAAGCGTACCACACTCGGTTATGCAATAAGTATTTTTCTCCAAATTTAGACAAACATCTCCCACTTAATAAGGAATAAAAGCAGCCACCCTATTATTTATAGAATAGCTGCTCAGTTAAAATTCCATATTCAGTTTTATTCTACAAATCTGACAGTGAAATTCGGTCGTATGCACCATTTTCTTATCTTCTGAGTGTGTCTCCAAACCGATAATTGTAATATCTTTCTGATCTGGACCGTAAACCCAGTACATTCTCATTGCGCCACTGGTTTTATTTTCCAGATATGATTGCCACACTTTCATTCCTGTACCTGCTTTCTAATTCTGCAAAAAACTCTTTGTAATCTCTTCCTTTTCCTTTTTCAATATCATGGTAACTGTCCATTACCATCTTACGGACATCCTTCTGGTTCTCTTCCATTGCATCTATAAAATCTGATTTTCTCACTGTTGCTGTTGCTCCCATCGACAATTCCTCCTTTCAAATTATCCAATGTTTCATTCACTTGTTATAGTCTATAGCTCCATAGCTTATCTTTTGTTCCCTTTACATTTACTATAATCTTACTACCACTGCTTATGCAATAAGATTTTTTCGACAACGCCAGAAGAGAATCTCGCATCCTTTTCCTGTCTGTTTTTCCATTCCTGCTTCTTTTCTTTCAGTTTTTTCTGGAAATCATCAAACTCTGCCTGTTTTAATTCTTTTGTTACTGTCGTATATATATCAAGTGTCACATCACTTCTGCTATGACCACACAGGTTCTGTATCACTTTAATATTTACTCCTGCTTCTACCAAGCGTGTTGTAAACGTATGTCTGAGTGAGTGGCAGGAGAAGTTTGGAAGTAACACGGGATTATTTTTTTCTTTCAGGAGCTGTTTGTCATTACAGTCTCTTATAATACGCCGTAAAGCCCTATTTAGGGTTCCCTGGTTCTGCACATTACCAAAGCGGTTTACAAAAATAAAGTTGTGGTACCCGTCAATAGTTACTTTGGACTGTATTCCTGCCAGCTCCTGCATTTTTTTCTCTAACAGGAACGCATTCTTTACTTCCTCCGTCATAGGGATCTGACGCACTCCAGCTTTGGTCTTCGGAGAATGAATATCGAAATAACAGCCGTTCTCATCCCGATGTTTATAATAAACCAGCGTATGGTTCACGTCTATTATTCCAGACTTTAAGTCGATATCATTCCAACGTAACCCGGTAATTTCACCTACACGCATTCCAGTTCCCAGCATAACTGTAAAAATAGGAAGCCAATGATAATACTGTGAGTTCTCTTTGGACAAAAATTCCATAAACAGCTCCTGCTCTGGTAATGTCAAAGCGCGTCTATGTGAATCCTCATAATGATGAGAACTTTTTAATTCTTTCAGCAAATTATCTGAAATATTTCTTCTTATGTAATTGTCTTCAACAGCAAGCTGCAGAATCTGATGTATCACTGTATGAATATTATCTATTGTCGCAATCTTTAGGCCCCTTGCATTACTCTGGAGAGGGTTACGTACAAGAAAGCTGATTACTAAAGGCCTATGGATTTTTATAGATGAGTTCCAGAATCTTTCTTTGAAAGAGGATTCCGTTCTGTTAGAAATGCTGTGTGAAGCAAGAAAGTATCATGTGAATATTGTGCTGGCTACTCAGTCAATCGCTGGATACAGAAACGATATCAAAGCAGCACTGGATAAAACGGCAGTCCATTCGTGACCGCAAGCACCTTTCCACCATACTTTCTTATTCAAGCCGAAAGTTATACTGTCCGGTGTCAGTGGTAAATTCTTTTCTGACCACTCTGCAATCAATTCTGGATGTACTGCCGCTAAGCTGTTACTCATATCAAAACCTCCACTTCCTCTGTGATTAAAGTATATGAGGTTTCGGCTTTTTCTTGTAGTTTGCGAATATCCGTAAAATAGAAAAAGCCCTTTGAGAAAAGATTTCTCCTCTCTCAAAGGGCTTGATAAATGGGAATTTTCAAATTAGTCTTTGCAAATAACCTTTGAACCTTCACCATCAATTACAATTCCCTGACGGTTGTTAATCGGGCATAGATTCAAATCCGAAAACTCAGTCATTATTTTCTCGGTAACTTTCTTAAATGGTGCTGTAAGATAATGCGGAAGAACATAGAAATCAATCAAATCAAGCCCTGCATCATCTTCTTGTGAGTAGTCCTCTGGCTTTTCATCCATTTGCTCGATATATTGGATGCTTGGAGCGCATATAATTGCGCCTGCCGACTCGCCGATCATCAATTTTCCATTTGCCAATTCCTTTTTCAGTAGCCCATCAGTTCCCGTTTTACGGAGCTGGTCCATAAGAAAGAAAGAATTTCCGCCGGTAAAATATATCACATCTGCTTCTTCAAAAACAGACTGTATCGTTGAATAAGCCTCCGTTGAAATATCAATTTCAGTTACGATTGCTCCCAACTTTTTGAATAATTTTCGAGCCGAGCCGACATAACCGGTGTAGCCTTCACGCAGTGAAGCTGTTGGAATAAATGCGACTTTCTTATTTTCAATTTCTTCCTTTATCAGACTTCCCACACTTGAAAAGTGCGAACATAAAAATAGTTTCATCAATATTCTCCTTTATAAATACCGATTTATCTTTTTCTTTCTGAAAATGGGCAATTCCGCAATGGAACTGCCCATATATCTTTAAAATATGCGATTTTTAAGGCTCTGCACCGTTTCAAGCACCATTTGGTGTAAATTTGGTGTATTTGTGTATTTTCAGAGCTTTTTCACAAATGAAGTACATCCCGTTTTGTAAGGTAAAACGGTACTTCTTAATAGAGCTTTGCACCTGCCGGAATATGGTCATCTACCATAAGGAGATGAAGCTTTTCTTCGCCTTCTTCTTCGTGTACTGCACTGAGAAGCATACCACAAGAGTCAATGCCCATCATTGCTCTTGGAGGAAGATTTGTGATTGCGATAAGTGTCTTACCAACAAGTTCTTCCGGCTCGTAATATGCGTGAATACCGCTTAAAATGGTTCTATCTATGCCTGTTCCGTCATCAAGAGTGAACTGAAGGAGTTTCTTTGACTTCGGTACAGCAACGCATTCTTTAACCTTAACTGCTCTGAAATCTGACTTTGAGAATGTATCAAAATCAACATCTTCTTCAAACAAAGGCTCAACCTTTACCTTAGAAAAATCAATTTTTTCCGGCTCTGAATTTGGTGTAGAAACCTCTTTAGAACTTACACCATTTTCGGATTTTACACCACCGAGGGTCTTCATTGTCGGGAACAGCAACACATCACGAATGGCCTGGCTGTCTGTCAGAAGCATAACAAGACGGTCGATTCCGTATCCGATACCACCTGTCGGCGGCATACCGATTTCCAGCGCATTCAGGAAATCTTCATCTGTATGGTTTGCTTCTTCATCACCAGCATCTGCAAGTGCATCCTGCGCCTTGAAACGTTCGCGCTGATCAATCGGATCATTCAGCTCGGAATATGCGTTACACATTTCCCATGTATTAATGAAAAGCTCAAAACGCTCTACCTTGTTTGGATCAGAAGGTTTCTTCTTAGTCAACGGAGAAATCTCGATTGGGTGATCCATAATAAATGTAGGCTGAATCAGCTCTTTCTCACAATATTCTTCGAAGAAGAGATTGATAATATCGCCTTTCTTGTGACGCTCCTCATACTCGATATGATGTTCGGCAGCAAGCTTCTTGGCAGCTTCATCATCTGCAACCTGGTCAAAGTCAATTCCTGCATATTTCTTGATCGCATCATTCATGGTCAGACGCTCAAATGGCTTTCCAAGATCAATCTCGATACCATTGTAAGAAATCTTGGTGGAACCGCAGACCTTCTCCGCCAGATAGCGGAACATGGATTCCGTAAGTTCCATCATTCCTTCATAATCTGTATATGCCTGGTAAAGCTCCATCAGTGTAAATTCTGGATTGTGACGGGTATCAACACCCTCATTACGGAATACACGGCCAATCTCGTAGACTCTTTCAAGTCCGCCAACGATCAGTCGTTTCAGATAAAGTTCCAGTGAAATACGAAGCTTAACATCTTCATTCAGTGCATTGTAATGTGTCTCAAATGGTCTGGCAGCTGCACCACCAGCATTGGAAACCAGCATTGGAGTCTCTACTTCCATGAAGTCACGGCCAGCAAGGAAGTTTCGGATCTCTTTAATAACCTGAGAGCGCTTGATAAATACGTTCTTGCTGTCCTGGTTCATGATCAGGTCTACGTATCTCTGACGATAACGCATATCTGTGTCTGTCAATCCGTGGAATTTCTCCGGAAGGATCTGCAGGCTCTTTGATAAAAGAGTCATTTTCTCTGCATGAATAGAAATCTCACCGGTTCTGGTTCTGAATGCAAAACCTTCCAGGCCGAAGATATCGCCAATATCAGATTTCTTAAAGTCTGCATAAGAATCTGCTCCGATGGCGTCTCTTGCAACATATACCTGAATATTTCCCTGTAAATCCTGGATATTGCAGAAAGAAGCTTTTCCCATGACTCTCTTGAACATCATACGTCCAGCGATTGCCACATGGATCGGGCTGGCATCCATAATACTTCTTCTCTCTTCGTAGTCGTTCTTCTGAACTTCCTTTGCCTGCTCTTCATCAAGACCTGTTACGTCCGGCTCTGTGCGATCTTTCAGCAGCTCTGCTTCATGTACCTCATAAAGATTCTTTACTTCCAGTGAATGATGGGTCTGATTAAATTTTGTTATCTGAAATGGATCCTTGCCATTCGCCTGAAGCTCTGCCAGTTTATCACGGCGGATTTTCAGAAGCTGATTCAGATCCTGATTCTTCTGTTCTGCCACTTTTGTGCCTCCTTAAATATTACGCTGGATTTCCAGCACTTTGTACTTCATGATACCGGATGGCAGCTCTACTTCTACAATATCACCTTTGTGTGCGCCCATAAGAGCCTTTCCTACAGGAGATTCGTTAGAATCTTGCCTTCCAGGCTGTTTGCCTCTGTGGAGCCAACCAGCTTCAGTTCTATATCTTCCTCAAATTCGAAGTCATGTACTCTTACTTTACATCCTACGCTGATCTTGTCAAGATCTACTTCGTCCTCAACTACAACCTCAGCGTTCTTCAGGATTTTCTCAATTTCTTCAATACGCGCTTCGATATCTCTCTGCTCATCTTTAGCTGCATCGTACTCTGCATTCTCAGACAGGTCTCCCTGCTCTCTTGCCTCTTTGATCTTACCTGCTACTTCTTTTCTTTTTACTACCTTTAAATCATGCAGCTCTTCTTCCAGTTTTTTAAGTCCTGCATAGGTTAGTAAGTTCTTCTTTTCTTCCATTATAGCCTTACTCCCTTTCATTCCGGCGGCTTATCGCCCCGTATCATACATTTCTTATATGCTGTTTCTCCCGGAAAATTCCATTGCTATAAAAGTCCTGAACAAAAAGCTGCAGAAATATACCAACAACAGATAACATTCATGCGCCAGACAGTCCACTTTTATAATTGGTAATGCCTGCAAAAGCAGACATTTCATTACCCAAAAGGGTACAAATTCACTAGGATATTCACAGTTTCACCATTATAGCTAAATCAACAGGCATTGTCAAGACAGAAAAATAGCGAACAAATGTAAAAAAAGATGCCGCAGAACCACCATTTTTCCGTGATTCTGCGGCATCTTACTTCTTAATTATGCTATTCTCTCAGAATGTGCTTCTGAAAGGGGAAAAGTTATCCTTCGATGGCAATGTGTTTCTTCTCTTCCACTGCTGGTTTCGCTTCTTTCTTCGGAACAAACAGTTTCAGAATGCCATGTTTAAACTCAGCCTTAATATCCTCCTGCTGAACATCCTCGCCTACATAAAAGCTTCTGCTGCAGGCTCCTGCGTAACGCTCCCTGCGGATGTAACGACCAGATTCTTTCTCCTGCTCGTCTTTGTCCAGACCTTTCTCGGCGCTGATGGTCAGATAGCCATTCTCCAAGGAAGCCTTAATCTCATCTTTGGTAAATCCTGGAAGATCGACTACCAGCTGATAACCGTTATCCATTTCCTTAATATCAGTTTTCATAACGTGGCTGGCTCTCTTGCCATAAAGCTTCTTCTCGGTATCTTTCATTGCTTTATCATCATAATAGAATGGAAAATCATTAAAGAAATCATCAAATAAGTTCTCTCCAAAAATACTAGGCATTAACATAAGTCATCTCTCCTTTTTATATATGCTGTTTACCTTGTTTCTTGGAACTCGGGTGGTAGGGAATTCATAAAGCCTTTCGCTTTTGCTTTCTTTTTATCCCCTTCCTTTGTTCTAGTTGTAATATAGCACCTATTATTAGCACTGTCAAGTGGTGAGTGCTAATATTTTTGTGAAGAATTTGTGAACGCTACGGTCTGTGCTAGACGGATATCCACCGGACATCCAGCCCCCATCACATACTGCATAAAAAGGAACAACATATTTTTGCAACTTATCTTGCACTTTCACTGCTATCAACAAATGTATCTTCTGTTTATATATATTATTACCATGAATTTGCATTGCTCAGTCTACAATCCCCAATAACCAGTCTCTGGCATTAATACGTCGAATTCCCTCATATTGTTCTTCTGGTTCTTCATCCATTGTTAAGATAATCTTTGGATAATGATCTCGTATCGCCTGTAATGGCCTTAATTCTCTTAAAAGTGTATTTTCATCTCGTACAGTCAGTGCCACCTGGAAATATACTGTTCCCTTTTTATTCTGTGCCACAAAATCCACTTCATATGAATCGATTTTTCCAACATACACCTCATATCCTCGACGTAACAATTCCAGATAGACTATATTTTCCAGAACATGTCCTGCATCTGCCTGCCTCGAACCTAAAAGCATATACCTCATTCCAATATCAACTATATAATATTTTTCAAGAGTTTTTAAATATTGTTTTCCCTTTATATTATAACGTTTTGCCTGATATATAATATAACTCTCGCTAAAAGCCTCTAGATATTTTTCCACCGTTTTTGTATCAATTTTTCGCCCTTCTGAGGTCATCGTATCTGCAATTTTTTTTGATGACAATGGATTTCCTATATTATCAAACACAAATCTTAAGACACTCTTAAGCATCATAGTATCTGTAATTTTTTTTCTGTTTATAATATCCTTTACAACAATCGTATTATAGATTCCTTCCAGATAATCTCTGATCTCATCTGGCTGATTTTTTAATTCCAGTGTAAACGGAAATGAACTATTCTGCAAATACTCAGCATATTTGATTCCTCTGTCATTCATACTGCCAGTACTCTCCATATATTCCTTAAAAGACAACGGCAACATTTCAATCTGAATATATCTTCCTGAAATCATAGTTGCAATCTCACTGGACAACATATATGCATTGGAACCAGTCACATAAATATCTATGTTTTTTTTAATATAAAGACTGTCCAACACTTTCGGAAAATCTGTTACATTCTGAATTTCATCAAGGAAAATATATGTCATTTTTCCATCAATCAGACGTTCCTTTAAATATTTATATAATTTCCTGTAATCTGTCAGTTCTTCATAATCAAGATCTTCAAAATTAATAGAAATAATCTGTTCTTCCTCAATCCCATGCTCTTTTAAATAATTGCGATAAATTTCCAGAAGCATAGATTTTCCACAACGTCGTACACCTGTAACAATTTTAATCAACTGCTTATCTTTCCAGGCTATCAGTTTTTCTAAATATTCTTTTCTTTCTATAATCATAATAATGCTCCTTTCTTTACTAATTATATTCCAAAAGCAGCAAAAAAATCAATAGTTTTAGGATTGCAGTCCCAAAACTATTGATTTTTTTATTTTTATTGGAACAAAAATTAACTTACTAGCTGCTTCTGATAATTTACTGATGGCAATAGATCTTGCAGATGGCATTACTTTCCACAGCACTCCACAATGGCCTTTTCCACATCTTCTATCTGGAATGGTTTTGCCAGATGTGCGGTCATGCCGGCTGCGAGACATCTTTTTGCATCTTCCTCAAATGCATTTGCAGTCATTGCAATGATCGGAACTGTTTTTGCATCCGCCCTGTCCATAGCACGTATGGCTTTTGTTGCTGCGATACCATCCATAACAGGCATCATGACATCCATCAATATGGCATCAAAGGTTCCCGGAGAATTACTTTCGAAGTACTCCACCGCCTGTCTGCCGTTTTTTGCAACTGTAACCTTCGCACCGTCATCAGTCAGCAACATTTCTATGATTTCAGCATTAAGCTCATTATCCTCGGCTGCCAACAGATGCAATCCACGAATATTATATTTCTCTGCAATTTCCTCATCCTTTTTCTGTTTCTCTGCAATCTCAAAAGGAATGGTAATGACAAACACAGATCCAACTCCCACCTGACTTGTCACTTCAATACTTCCATGCATCTGCTCAATCAATCCCCTGGCAATCGCCATTCCCAGACCAGTTCCCTGATAAACACTACGGGCATCTGTTTTTTCCTGTGAGAACGGATCAAAAATGCGGCTCAGGAACTCTGCACTCATCCCTATACCTGTATCAGAAATTGTCCATCTGTATGTACAGATCCCATCATGTACATCTACAGCCTCCATTACCGTGGTAATCTTTCCTCCCGGCCGATTATACTTAATGCAGTTTCCATAGATATTCAGAAAAATCTGGCGAAGATGCAGTGAGCTTCCATAGACATAAGGATAGGGAATATCCTCCTTATTTTTCTCATAAATCCACTGAATATCCTCATCTGCTGCCCTGTGTGTGATAATGCTCTCAATCTCATAGACCAGATCTTTAAGACAGATATATTCATGAGTCAAAACAATATGACCTTCCTCTATTTTGCTCATCTGCAGAACATCATTAATAAGGGAAAGTAAATAATCCGCTGCTATCTTCATCTTTTTATGATTTTCCCGTATCAGTGCTTTATCCTCAAAATGAGTCTCATCAATCTTTAACAGACCAATAATACCATTCAAAGGTGTCCTGATATCATGCTCATACGGCTTAGGAAATTCGTTTTCGCCCTGCTCTCGGCACGCATTTCATTAAATGCAGCCTGAAGGCGTGCCTGTTCCTGCTCATCCCGTTCATGTCTCTGTGTGGTATCCTGCAACAGAATGATTGCATAAATCATAGGGATCTCAGCAAGAATTTCTGTATCAAACACCACCATTCTGGTCATAAGAACTGTTTTCTGTACCCAGCGGATACTTCCATCATCTTCGCGGGCACAATACTCCACAGACATATTTGTTTCTCCGTTCTCAAACCTCTTACGAAGCTTTTCACAATTATCTGTCATACAGTAACCGGCAATTGTTTCCTGGGTGATTTTTTTCTCATATTCCCAGCAGTAATCCTGATAAGAACATGGAAGTGAATAATCCATAAAAAGTTCCCGGCTCTTCTGTTCTTTTCCATTCAGTACAATCCTTCTTTCCAGAACATCTTTTGTCAGATTTACTGTATAGATCACATCTGACAATTCCAGAAGCGCATCCACATAGCTGTCATTTTCCAGGATAGACTGTTTCAGCTGTTCATAATAAAGCTGCAGCTGCTCTTTTGCCCCTGTCTGACCTTCTGAAGTCTTTCGGATGGTTTCAAATGCCAGGAGAAAATGATGCAGCTTTTTGTCCTCATCCCAGTCCACAGGAATCAGTGTCAGGCGGTTATATGCCCCCTGTTTCCCGATATTATACTCATATTCCAGCACATCTTTCTTCGTATGCATTTTCTTTTGAAGTTCCGAAATCTGCAGCCCTTCGCGAATATCTGCCTGACAGGACTTTTCAATCTGTTCCTCTATGATCTGTTCCACTGCACCGGAATATGCACCATCAGAGGCCAGGAAAAAATTTTCACTGGAACGAATCGCCCGATAGGTATCCATCCTGGCATCACAATACAGACAATCTGAGAAATTACTGCCGTGCTGATTAAGCAGCTTTAACAGCTGATATCCCTGATTCTTTTCTGCTGCAGCCTCTTCCCTTTTTACATGATTCTTATTGATATACATGTTTTTGTCTGCGCAGTTAAACAGCTCCCTCATTGTACTTCCGGGAAAATCACAGGCCAGTGCAAAACCTACCGCATAGCTTAGCTGAGTATCCGGATACACTCTGGATTCCTCTGCCATATCTCTGCGCACCTTTTCAAGGCACTGTGTCATCTGTTCCCTGTCCAGTCCATGGGTAACTACAAGAAACTCATCTCCACCTGCTCTTCCCACAAACTGCTCTGCTGGTATGGAAGCCCGCAGGCAGATAGCAAATCTACGGATATAGGCATCACCGGCTTCATGTCCTCTGCTGTCATTAATACGCCGGAGATTATTAAGGTCAAAACTGCAGACACCGGTATCTGCATCCGTTTCTTCCTCACTCAGTAATTCTTCACATTTATTTTTGTTCGGAAGTCCTGTCGCATCATCCAGATATACTTTTCGCTGCAACAGACGGTTCATTGCAGCATACTGTATTGCTTTTATAAACTCATATCCGATCAGCAGCATCAACACAACAATATCTGCTGTGATATATTTTTCAAGCAATGATAAGGATGTGGCTTTTTTCTGCGAATATTTTTCGGCCAGACCTGTTGCTTCATCACAGATTACAAAGAAATCCTCACTTCTGGATATAATATCTGTTTTTTCATATCCTTCAGATCGCCCCAAACAGATTTCTTTATACAGATCAGAAAATCCCTCGTCCAGTTCCTGCATTTTATTCTGAAAATCCGTATCATTCAGATATACCAGATTCAGTTTCGTATTTCCATTGCGCAGACCATCAATGAAAGACCTTACCTCCTGGATCATTGCATCGTCCTGTTCCCCGGCAACCTCCAGCTTGATGATCCTCTGTGTCTCTCCACGGACTAAACCAGTATAATTTACAATACGAGCCGTTCCCTGAATATCAGAAACAATTCCCATCATTATAATAATAAGAATAGCCAGAATAACTGCCAGAACACCAATACTGACCTGAATCATACTGGATTTCTTTTTCTTATTCTTTACTTCGGACATGGTCCTCCCCCTTCTTGTTTTATTCTGTAAAAAATGGCCTAGATGAACCGATATCCCAGATATCCTGATATAGCGCCTGCCAGGACTCCGCCAAGAACATCTGTGGGACAATGCACATACAAATACAATCTTGATATTCCTATCAGACAGGCAAGAACCAGAACCGGTTTCCACAGCTTCTTTTCTCCCATTCTTTCAGCATATACATTATTTTACCCTACTTTTTCCTGTATGCCTACTCAAATTTGAATGTATTTATTTATAAACAGGATTAGGGTGTCAAAAGGTCACTGACCTTTGATATATATTTCCTTTTGCATCAAATAAGTGAAACCGGCTCAGTTCCGGTTCTTCTTTTGGATCTCGCTCAAACCAAAGAATATACTGTTCCAGTAATTTCTCAACTTCTTTCTGGTTATCCAATTTGCCAAGATACTCCTTCTCTTTGAACAATTGCCAGCCTGCTTTTCCATCAAGACCAGCGTCTTTGAAAAATGTCAGTAACTTATCACTTCCTTTCAGGCAAAGAAAAAGACGCAAGCCACATTTCTATGACTCACGCCTTACTTCGCTCACAATATTCTATTTTCATTAGTTATCTGCTAGATTGTTTACTGGCAACATTTATACATAAATCAATTCCTTGAGAATAATCTCTTCCGCAATCGCTCTGTGCTGATTAGCAGCTCTTACCCAGGCAATCTGATTTTTCTCTTTATCCGGTAATGGTTCTTTTTCTTCCAACTGTTTCAGGATCACTTCTTCCCGTTCTCTGGCTGCCTGCGTTCATTTTATTAGCACTCTCCATTTCTCATCATTTTTTGACCACAAATTTACGACAAATCTGACACTGCTTTACAATACCAGACAAAATGACTGATGCCCCGGAAAGCCTGTAAAACAGGCACTTCTAGTATACACAAGCCAGGACAAAAATCGACTTCCATTATCAAGAGGCGAGTGCCAATTTCACATTTTCCAATTTTTCTATTTTCCTACAGCATTTCCCTCAGCTGATAATTTGTATACACCTGTTCATAATCATATTCCGAATCATACCTAGTACATCGAATATTAAGTAACTGCCATATTGACTTGTCTGATTTTTCATCTGCTGCGTTGTCGTCAGTCGCCGTAGCTACCGCTACGCCTCCTTCCTCCGCCTTGTATATGAGAAAATCATCCTACGTCAATATAGCAGATACTTAATTTTCGATGTACTAGTAAGTGTCACCATAGGATCTGCACCCGGAATGATCTGGTAGCTATAGGAAACTTCGTAATCCTCATCTATAAATTTCACAGCCCCCTGGTTTTCAGAGCCTTCTGTGATTTCCGTCCTGTAAGCTGTGAAAACACGTCCGCTGTTTATGTCGTTTGCCATGGCTGTCATAACTTCGGCCAGATTTCCAAGATCCTCATTTATCGTAAACTGGTTCCAGCGGTCTACCAGAACCGCACCATAGCATTTATCGCCATACTCACTGGTGGCCTCTCTCCAGCAAATGTTGATATAGTTATCATCCGTTATTCTGTAGCTTCCAACATAGTCCCTGGGATCATAATATTCATCTCCTGCCCAATGAGCTGTAAAGGTTCCATTGTCTTCATCCACGGAAACTTCATAACCTTTTTCCAAATTCGCAGCCCCAAGATAGCGGGCAATGATCTCCTCCGGATTGTCTGTTTCCGGATGATAAATGTAGGGATTCTCCTTTGGGATCTTAGCCTTTTCACTATCTTCCAGATTGTCCAGATGATCCAGGCTCTGAGCTTCTCCTGTCTGCACCAGTTCACGTCCAAAAATCACCTGGGTATCCTCATCTAAGCTCCCCACAAACTCTCCGTCCACTGTATCAAGATAAATGTCTCCTTCCTCCAGGGAAACAAGTATTTTCCCGCCCTCCAGCTTCCATGAGACCTTCAGAATTTCTGCCGAGTCTGACTTCTCACTATTGTAGGACATTTCCATGTAAGCACTTCCGTCTTCCATCAGCCTCATTTCCAAGTATTGGTTCAAATATTCCGCTACATTGTGGCGTTCGCTGCTTTCGTCGGAATATATTACATAATTGGCATACCAGATGCCATATAGTCCTCCGGATTTTCGATTTCTGCATGGGCAATAGCAGGAAACAATGCGGCGGTTAACATTCCGGTAAATATTGCAGCAATTATTTTTCTTTTCATAAGCACCCTCCCTGGATCATATAATTTTTCTGAAAAATATAGTTTTAACTTTGCAGCCAGATACAAAACAGTAACCAGAAATTTTTTCTACAACTGTATCATTCTGCTGTAACTATATTATAAGAAATTTACCCAGGAAAAAGCACTATACTCTGGTTAGTATTTTTCTCATTGCCCATATAAAAAGGATCCAGCTTGCAGGATTCTCTGCCTGCGGAGGGTCGCCTCGAGCGACAGCTACCCTTCCGCCGCAGTGCGTTCCTGCTCAGTAAGACTTTTGATGTAATAGGCAATTCCAACAGAATTTCCTATTACATAAAAAGGCGTCCCCTGCAAGCTGAACCACTTACAAGAACGCCCTATACATCGAATATTAAGTAACTGCCATATTAACTTGTCTGATTTTTCAGACACACTCTACCGCTCTATACCATATTCTATCTCTCTAAAAGCTTCCCAATCAGGCTTGTCACCAGAAACGCCGCAATATCTACAGCCACAATAGTAGACCCTACCGGCGTTCCGCCCAGGATGGAAACAATAATTCCAAGAAATGCACACAACACAGATAAAATCGCCGAACAGATAATTACTGCGCTGAATCGTTTATAGATTCTCATTGCCGACAGTGCCGGGAAAATGATCAAAGCTGAGATCAGCAGGGACCCCACCAGATTCATAGCCAGTACAATGATCACTGCTGTGATCACCGCAATCAGAAGATTGTACATATCTGTCCTGGTTCCAGTAGCTTTTGCAAAATTTTCATCAAAGGTAACCGCAAATATCTTATGATAAAATACTGTAAACAGTGCCACAACAATAACAGACACCACTACACACAGCCACACCTCAGATGTGGTCAGGGTCAGGATTGACGTAGAACCAAACAGGCTGCTGCACACATCTCCGGAAATATTAGCGCCTGTGGAAAAAACATTCATCAGCAGATAGCCAACTGCCAGGGCTCCAACCGAAATCATAGCGATTGCCGCATCTCCTTTGATCTTCGTACTCTGTCCTGTACGAAGAAGCAGCACCGCACAGATCACAGTTACCGGCATGACAAACAGCATATTGTTGCTGAAATTCAGCACCGATGCAATAGCCATAGCTCCGAATGCCACATGGGACAGTCCGTCCCCAATAAAGGAAAATCGCTTCAGCACCAGCGTTACCCCCAGAAGAGAGGAGCAAAGTGCAATAAGCACGCCTACGATCAAAGCATACCACACAAATGGATACTGGAAATAAAATACCAGTTTTTCAAAAATTCCGCTCATGCTTTTCCCTCCTCTCCAGCATCCACAAGCCTCTTTCCAATCTTGCTTTCCAGATATTCCTCTTTTGTTCCGAAGAAAACCTTCTGCCCAATATGCAGCACATGACTTGCATAAGTTGCTACTTCACTGATATCGTGAGAAATCATGATGATGGTTACTCGGTCTTCTTTATTTAATTCGTTGATAATCTGGTACATATCCGCAGTTGCAACCGGATCCAGGCCAGAAACAGGCTCATCCAGAAGGAGGATTTTCCTTGTGGCGCAGAGAGCTCTGGTCAGAAGCACTCTCTGCTGCTGCCCGCCGGACAATTGTCGATAACAACGGTCAGCCAGATCCGTAATCCTGGTTTTCTCCATCAATTCACGGGCTTCTTTTTTCTCTGCTTTATTGTAAAAAGGACGAAGTCCCATTCTTCCCAGGAAACCGGACATCACAATTTCGTCTACCGAAGCAGGGAAGTCTCTCTGAAGTGCAGTCTGCTGTGGCAGGTAGCCAATCTCGTTGATTTTTAAATCGTCTCCCAGAATGATACTGCCGCTCATAGGGCTCTGAAGATGAAGAAGGGTTTTCATCAGTGTGGATTTCCCAGAGCCGTTTTCTCCTACGATACAAAGGTAATCACCGGAATTTACGCTGAAATTCAGCCCGGACAAAATCGCTTTTCCTTCATATCCCAATGTAAGGTTCTCGCAAGTAATCAGACTCATAATGCCTCCTTCAGAATCTGGAGATTATTTTCCATGATGGAAAGGTATGTGGTTCCCTCTTCCACATCCTTTGTTGTTACGGACTGCATGGAATTTAATGTCAAAATCTTCTGATCCTTAGTGTTTGTATTTTCAATTACTGCTTTCGCTACTTTCTGATCGGAATTCTCGATGGTGAGAACAGCCGGAAGGTTCAGCTCATCCAGCTTGCCAGCCAGAAATGTGATGGTCTCGAAGCTGGCATCTGTTTCTGCGGAACAGCCGGCAAATGCAGCGTAGTAAGTAAGATTGTAGTCGTCAATTAAATAGCGGAACGGGAAACGATCTGCAAAAAGCAGGGTTTTTGACTGGGATTTCTCCACTGATGTCTGGTATTCCTGATCGAGAGCTGCCAGTTTTTCTTCGTAATCCTCGGCGTTCTGCTGATAAAGCCGGGAATGCTCCGGATCAGCATCAGCAAGACTACTGGCAATGGTGTCGCAGAACAGAGACGCATTTTTCAAAGACAGCCAGACATGCTCATCGTATTCCAGATCATCATCGTGGGTATGCTCTTCTTCGTGAGTGTGACCATCTTCATCCTGCATCCCCTCTACAAGCTCTTCCTCCTTCACCTGGTCTCCCAACACGTCCATCAGGTTGATTGCTTTTCGGTCTGGGTTTCCGGCGCCCTTCAATGCATCGGCAACCCAGGAATCAGACTCACCGCCTACATAAATAAACAGGTCACAGGTGGATACTTTCAAAATATCTTCCATGGTAGGCTGGAAACTATGCATGTCTGTTCCGTTACCCAAAAGCAGGGTAAGATCCACATTATCAGCCTGGTCACCCAGGATTTCCTTTACCCAGTCGTATTCTGGAAAAATAGTGGCTACAATCTGAAGCTTCTGACTATCTGAGCTGGCATTTTCCTGTTCGCTGCCATTTACCCCGCTCTGGCTTTCTGTTACACTGGAATTGTCAGTTCCTGCTGCCGCACCTGCACCGCAGCCTGCAAGAAGGCAGGCAGCACCTATTGTGGCAGCTGACATGAATAGCCTTTTGAATTTATTTTTTAATTTGTGCATGTTCAACCTCATTATTTTCCTCTACACTCCTCACAGATTCCATAAAACACCGTCCTGGTAAAATCCCACTGAAATCCATGGTCTGCCAGCATATGCTCGCCCAGATGTGCCATTTCCCCGCATTCCAGATGAATCACCTTTCCACACTTCTCGCATTTGCAATGAAAGCATATATGCTTATGACAATGCTCATCATGTCCCAGATACTCGAAGCATGCACTGCTGGTGCCGTCTACCACATATTTGGCAACCAGTCCCTGCTCCACCATCCGGTCAAGCTGGCGGTACACCGTTGTGGTTCCGATAGAAATCCCCTGACTTTTAAAGTATTTGCATATATCGCTGACTGTAACATGTTTTCCTTCCATAGAGCACAGATAATTCTCCAGCTCTGTAATCTGTCTGGTACGATATTGTGCTTTTTCGCTCATTTCCCGCGCCTCCAATTTGAAAATCATTTTCATATTATAGCAGATTCTTTTTCAAAGTCAATATGAAAATCGTTTTCATTTTTGTCACTCCGTATTTTTTACAGTGCAATCAAAAATTCTCTTGTTTCTGCAGCACACAAGTGCTATTCTTATTCACAAAACAGACATGTCGTCTATCGGTGACATCACTATATATGAAAGTTTACATTTCTAAAGGAGCCTGACATCATGGAAAATATAAGTTATGGAAAAATTGTTCTGATCGGCGCAGGTCATGTGGGATCTGCAATTCTGGACTCTCTTCTGCGAATGAATCTTGCAGATGAGATCGTTGTCATAAACAGAAATCAAAAAAAAGCATTGGGAGTCGTACTGGATGCCAGCCACACCACCGCCTTTGCATACAGTGCCAACGCAAACATCCGGGTGGGTACCTACGAGGACTGTAAAGACGCCCAAATTATCATCAACACCGCAGGTCCCAGCATTCAGCCAGGTAACTCCCGTGACCGCATGGTGCTACTGCAGACCAATGTACAGGTGATGAAGGAGATCATGACACAGATCACCACTTACACCCGTTCTGCCATTATTATCAATGTTTCAAATCCAATGGACATTCTTACTTATATTGCACAGAAGGAATTCAACTATCCCCGAAATCTTCTGATCGGTACCGGTACTCTTCTGGACACCGCCCGCTTCAATAAAATGCTTGCCGACCTGTGCGGTGTAGATGCAAAAAATGTCACCGGATTCGTTCTGGGCGAACACGGCGGCACAAGCTTTATTCCATGGAATGCGGTTAATATTGTAGGAATTCCTTTCCATGATTTTCAGAAACAGTTTGGTCTGAAAGAGCCTGTTGACTGTGAAAAGCTGCTTCACGAGGTGAAGGTCAGCGGTCTGGACATTGTAGAATTGAAGGGCTACACAAGCTCCGGCATCGCCCTCAGCGTCTGCCGTCTTGTAGGAGCCATTATGCGAAATGAACGTGCCGTTGTACCGGCTTCCGTTGTTCTGGAAGGGGAATACGGATTAGAAGGAATCGCAATGAGCCTTCCATGCGTTATTTCACGAAATGGCGTGGAACGCACACTGCAGATTCCGCTGGATAAAGAGGGTGAGAAAAATCTTAAGATCTGCTACGAGTATCTCCGTAATGTAATCGAGAGTATTTCCTGACACCATAAATAATAAAAGCTTACTACAACTTAGACATTTATTTTTTCAATGTCTAAATCGCAGTAAGCTTTTTTACTTATAAAGCATACATAAAGTTAATCCCCATAAAAATGGTAAAAACATTCCTGTTATCTCTTGCACCCACTTGCAATGGCGTGTACCGGACATGCCTGCTTACACCGTCCGCAACGGATACATTCCGGACTGTTGGGGTTTTCCACAGGGTTGACCACCATCTGGCAAGCCTTTGCACATTTTCCACAGTGAACGCATTTTTCCATATCTACACGGTAGCGATAAATGGAAACCTTATTGAATACGGAATAAAACGCACCAAGCGGACATATATAACGGCAAAATGGTCTGTAAATGATAATGGAAAGAACAATTGTCACGATCAGAATTGTATTTTTCCATATGTACAGCCATCCAATGGCACCGCGCATAGCCTTGTTCAAAAGTACCAGCGGCAGTCCGCCTTCCAAAGTTCCTGCCGGACAGATCAGCTTACAGAAATAGGGTGCTCCCTGGCCCATTATATCTGTGAGAAACAGGGGAAGCAGAATTACAAACACCAGAAAAATCACGTATTTCAGCTTTCGAAGAAGTTTGTCTCCTTTGAAAGTACGAATTTTCTTTGGAAAAGGAATCTTATTCAGCAGATCCTGGATCAGTCCAAACGGACAGAGAAATCCGCACACCAGTCTTCCCAGGATCGCTCCTACGAAAATCAGGAATCCGATTACGTAGTAGGCAAATTTAAAGTTCCAGCTTCCAACCACGGCCTGTAAGGATCCAATTGGACAGGCTCCTGCTGCCCCGGGACATGAATAGCAGTTCAGTCCCGGAACACAGGCATTTTTCAGCTTTCCTGTATATATTTTTCCAGTTACAAATCCGGATATATGGGAATTTGTAAGTGCCGCCCAGAGTGCCTGTATGGTATGTCTGGGCCAGTTTTTTATGTTCATTTTCTTATCATCCAATTCCAATACACTCCATACAGATATTTACAGCTTTTGTAAAAACAACTTCCATTTCACCCCGGTAAATACCAAAGGCCATCATCAGAATCCCCACCGCTGCAAGGGCGATTCCTGTCCATTTGCACTGAGTGATTTTATTTATATAATTTTTCATCCTACATTCCCTAACCACTTTTTATTTTCCGGAATTAATTTTTTCCAGTGCATCCTCTACAGCTGTTTTCCAGTCTTCCAGATTTCTGCTGCCCATGATCGGATCTCCTACAATGTTTCCATCTTTATCTACAAAGAAGGATTCCGGGAGCTGCTGAGACCGCTGATACGTCCATTCATGTTTCCTGCATCCGGAATCAGAAGAGGATAGGTAACTCCTGTTTTTTCCTTGAGAATCTGCGCTTTTTTCACAGTATCTTCATCTGTAGTTCCGTCCTCGCCTACAGAATCGATAACCATTCCAACTACGCCCACACCCTTTTCCTTCATCTCCTGATAAAGCTTGTCAAGGTCTGGCATTTCATTTACACACGGAGAGCACCAGGTTGTAAAGCAGTTTACAAGAGTCAGGTCATAGTCACTGAATACTTTTTCTGTATAGGCATTTCCATCAATATCCGTTGTCTCAAATGCGCCTACATTTCCTGCAGCCGGGTTGGCATTCTCTGCCGGCATATCAAATACAGATTTGTTTGGATCAAATGCTGTCATTTCAGTGATTGTAGTCTCAATTTTTTCAATCTCGTCTGTCAGATCAGACTCTGCATCTTTATTAATGCTGAGATAGTACTTATAATTTCCATCCTCGCTTGTTCCCAGCTCTTTGTGCTCGTTGCAGCCTGTGATGGAATCCAGATCATCGATCACATCCTTGCTGTAAACACCAAGTGTACCAACTCTTTCGATGCTCTTAAGCCAATCCTCATAGCCGGTTCCAAGAAGGTTTACATCTTCGTTTTTTTGGTCCTCAGTAAGCTTATTCCAGTGGAAAAAAGCATACTTGAAACCAGTCATATCATCATTCCATTCTTCCTCTGTGATCATAAGCATATCTGAGCTTTCTATCTGTTTCTTCAGTTCTTCCGGAAGGACTGCCTTTAATCCAAGGAATGGGAAATCGTAGGAATCCTGCACCTTCATATTAATATCTGCCGCTTTTACTGTTTTTTTCACAGGTGTACCATCTTCAGAGAAAACAGCTGTCTCAGAACCGTCACCTGCTACCACTGCGCCGGCTTCGTCTGCTGATACTGCCGCACCGGCCTCATCTGCAGAAACTGCTGCGCCAGCTGCATCCGCAGGTACGCTCATGCCTGCTGCATCTGCAGGAACTGCCATGCCAGCTTCTTCTGCTGATACGCTTTCAGCCTTGATCATAGCCGGATTGAAAGATGTTGCTGTCAGAACTCCTGCTGCCAGAATTGCCATAAGTCTTTTTTTATTCATCATTTTTAATTTTCCTTTCAGCGTTTTTTATTTATCTGAACGTATTTTAACATCTTTCCTATAAAATCTGTGTTAAGATTTCTATTTTTTTCAAAATATGATAATATTTAAATTATAAATACTCTCTTTTTTGCGAGTATCTGATCTGCGCAAAATCATATTACGAAAGGAGTAGCTATGCACATTTTAATTATAGAAGACGAAGAACAGCTCTGCCGCTCTGTTGCGGAGGGACTTCGCATAGATGGTTATGAAACAGATATCTGTTTCGATGGAGACGAAGGGCTTTGCCTGTGTATGACAGAAAATTATGACCTGATCCTGCTGGATCTAAATCTTCCCGGCACGGACGGTCTGGAAATCCTCCGCCAGTTCCGGGAGCACAATACCAATACCCCGGTTCTGATCCTGTCCGCCCGTGATCAGATTGAAGATAAAGTAAACGGTCTGGATCTGGGAGCCAATGATTATCTTACCAAACCCTTTCACTTTCAGGAGCTGGAAGCCAGAATCCGAAGCCTTACCCGGCGGAAATTTGTTCAGGAGGATGTATGCCTGAAATGGAATCAGCTTACCTTTGATACCAGAACAAGAGAAACCTCTGTAAATGGAGTGCCGATTTCCCTTACCAGAAAAGAAAGCAGCCTTCTGGAATATTTCCTGCTCCATCAGAACCGTGTAATTTCACCGGAAGAAATGATTGAACATATTTGGGACGGAAGCGTAAATACCTTCAGCAATTCCATCCGTGTGCACATTTCATCTCTTAGAAAAAAACTAAAGGCTGCAATTGGATTTGACCCTATTCAGAATAAAATAGGCCAGGGCTATATATTGGAGGAATACAGATGATAAAAAAACGTTTCCACACCTCACTTCAGCTGAAACTCACTTTATTGCTGTCCTTACTGATGATTGTCTCCTGTGTTCTTATGTACTTCTTCATCAGCCATTCTGCCGTATCGGGAATGGACGGATTGCAGAATTATATGATCAAGGTGGATCCACAGGATGGAGATTCACCCATTACCTTTAATGTAGATCCCAAAGCTCTTTTTCCTCAGTTTGAACAGGAAATTCAGGAAACCAAGGAGGATTTTCTTCTCCGAAGTGTTATTGCCACCACGATCATTATTCTTCTTTCCAGCGTGTGTACTTATTTTCTTACAAAAAAGACCCTTACGCCGCTGCAGAAGCTAACCAGTGAAGTCAGTCAGATCCAGGCGCAGAACCTTTCCACCCAGCTGGCAGTTCCCAATTCAAAGGATGAAATTGCACAGCTGACTAGCTCTTTCAATGAAATGCTGGCCAGGCTGGACAATGCCTTTAGTACACAGAAACAGTTTTCTGCAAATGCAGCTCATGAGCTGCGGACACCACTTGCAGTATTGCAGACCAACCTGGAAGTTTTTGAGAAAAAGCAGGAACCGGAAATGGTTGAATACCAACAACTTTTCACTATGATCAAGGAACAGACAGCAAGGCTTTCCCAGCTGGTGGGAACCCTTCTTGACATGACGAATCTGAAGTCTGTTCCACGAACAGATCAGGTTACACTGGAAGAGCTTGTTGATGAAGTTTTCTGCGACCTGGATCCAGTTGCAGAAAAAGCAGGGATTTCAATTCATTTTGATGACAGCGCCAGTCAGGATTCGCATACCGATGTTACCGGCAGCTATGTACTTCTTTATCGTGCAGTCTACAATCTTGTAGAAAATGCCATTAAATATAACCGTCCCAATGGCTCTGTCACAGTTTCAGTGAAGGAAAAAAACAGCCAGGTCATGATCCTGGTAAAGGACACCGGCATCGGCATTTCACCTGAAAATCAGAAAAAAATCTTTGATCCTTTTTTCCGTGTAGACAAGTCCCGCAGCCGGGCTATGGGCGGTGCCGGACTGGGACTGGCACTGGTTGACTCCATTGCGCGGGAACACGGTGGCTCAGTAAAAGTATTAGAAAGTAATGAAAAAGGCAGCATAATTGCACTTATGCTGCCCGTTAGTAGTTCAAAAAATTAAATTTCATAATCCGAAAACGGCGCCGGATCCGTAGATACATCATAAAAATGCCACCATTCGCACTCATATGCCTGGAAGCCTACGGATTCCATTACTTGTTTCAAATACTCGCCGTTTCTTCTTCCGGTTTCGGAATGACCGGAAGAATTCAAAGCAGCGCGTTCGTCCATAGTGTCAAACGGAGATGGCATTTCGATTTCGTTGCCTTCTTTATCAGTTAGTGTGACGTCAACACACATTCCGTTCATATGAGTAGGACGGAATTTCTTAATTTTCGTCATATCCGGCGGACGGGCAATGAAATCATCATTTGGCATGATCTCCCAGAACCGCTTCTGCGCACGAATTGGACGATAAGCGTCCCAGATTTTCACCCGATAGCCATCTTTTTCGAAAATTTCCTTCGCTTTTATCAGGATCTGCGCTGTGTGCTCATCCAGCCAGCAATCCGCTGACTGGTACACCTGCACGCCAGTGAAATTATCCGGCGTGGCATATTTCAGGTCGATGATGAAATCGGAAGACAGGTCCGTAAGTTTAATTAAGTTTCCTTTTCTTTCCATTAGACTTACCTTTTCAGAACAGTTACCTTTATGTTTTTAAAGTTCACTGGTTATCAAACAATTAATGTTCTTGAAGCTTTTCCTTGAAGTTCCGGAGCGTGTTTGAAAAAGGCTCTAGAAACCAATTCCAGTTGCAATTCCCAACAAAATCGCCTGTGTCACAAACAAGATCAGAAACAGCGGTGTAAACCACTTATACCATTTCTGCAGGGAAATTCCACCAAGGCCACAGATGATAACGATATCTGCCGTCGGCCAGAAAATATTGGAAAGTCCATCGCCAAACTGGAATGCAAGAACTGCTGTCTGTCTGCTCACACCAATAATATCTGCCAGCTGTGCCATGATCGGCATGGTTGCAGAAGCCTGGCCTGTTGCAGATGGTATGAAGAAGTTGATCAGAGTCTGTACTACAAGCATTACCTGTGCAGAAACTGCATGAGGCGCATTTTTCAGCACATTTGACAAGCCGTAGATAACAGTATCCATAATTTGCGCATCTTGCATAACAACTGTGATAGCCTTCGCAATACCAGTAAGGATACATCCCCACATTGCAGTCTTTGCGCTGTCAATAAACTCACTGCACCATTTATTCGGAGACCACTTACAGATTGCTGCAGCAATCATAGACATAAGAAGGAACAAGCCACAAAGCTGCGGGAAATCCCATCCCCATTTGATCAGACCCAGCATAAGAACAACCAGCACTACAAGAACATCCAGAAGAACCAGACCATCTTTTAAGGTAAAGCTGTATTCATTTAACTCATCTCTGTCAAAGGCATGAATGTTTTTTTCACCAAATACAACGGATGCACCTGGATTTTTCTTAATTTTCCGCCCGTAAACCATTACATAGATAATGGAAATTGCCATGAAGATCACGAAGCAGATCGCACGGTATCCGGTTCCGGAATAAAGCTCTACACCTGAAATTGTCTGGGCAATTCCTACAGAATATGGATTCAATGTCGCTCCCATAAATCCAACAAACTCTCCAACTGCAATAATGGCAAATCCGAACATTGCATCATATCCAAGAGCAACTCCCAGACCTACGATCAATGGATAAAATCCATAGAATTCACTTGCCATACCAAACACAGAACCGCCCAGTCCGAAGATCATCATAATGATTGGAACAAGCAGAATTTCTTTTCCCTTCAGTTTCTTTAAAATGGTTCCGATTCCTGCATGGAAAGCACCTGTTTTCACCACAACACCGAAAGTTCCGCAGCAGCAGAGGATCATGAAGATTACATCAGCAGCCTCCACGCAGCCTCGATACAGTACACTGAAAAATCCAAGGAATCCGGTTGTGGTAACTTCGGATTTATCAATTGTGTGATAAGTTCCATCAATGGCTACGTTTCGAATTCTTCCATTGATGTTCATTTCCTGATAATCGTAGGTTCCGGATGGAATGATCCATGAAAGAATCGCCACCAGAAGTACAACGGATGCTACGATGATCAGGGTGTCTGGCATTGCCAGTTTTCTTTTTCTCTTTCCCGTCATAAATGACTCCCCCTTTAGATAGATGGATTATAAAAACTATTCGCTTTGCCTGAAGAGTTTTACACTTTTTTCTTATGCATACCCCATACATTTATCCACTCCGCAAACAGCAATTATAAATTCATAATACACTGCATATACTATGGAGTCAATCAAAATTAACGTGTTAAAGCGTTATTTTTCAGACTAAGTTGACATATTGTTTCAAATTTATAGACAAATTTCACTAACATTCCAGTCAACACTGTAACAAGATTAGTATTTCAAATAATCAAAATGCCCCGCCGGGGAAATGATGAAGCTTCCCTTTGACGAGGCATTTAAAACCTTATATTGAACTTCTGGTTCACGTGTCTTTCTCTTCCTTTAAGACTACCGGATTATGTTTGAAACAGGCTCTATGTTATTATTTTAGTGTAATCGCGTTATCCTTCAGATTATACCCGATCACATCATCCCAGTTTCTCCGAAGGGCAATCTCTGCGGTGAGATTGGTATCATCATAAACAATAGACCACTGGGTATTACTGGTAACTTCCTCCTCTGACGGCTCCTGTGATGCGGCCTTCAAAGCCTCCCATGCAACATCACTGTTGTAAACTTCCTCATAGTCAAAAATAGCTTCCATTTTGTCATACCGCTCTTTTCCGTGACCGTAAATGCCATTCTTCTGATTCGGAAGGACTTTATCCTCATAGAGTCCAAAGAAATTCGTAATGGAGCGAATTGATGTGGCAACCAATTCTCTGGTTTCACTTTCACAGTCATACTCCACTACTCTGCCATCACCGGAAGCATCTGTGATATAAAAATGATAATCTCTGCCGCTTGTAGCAAACATGTCATACTGATTCAGAAGCTCTACGGCTTCTTCTGTAGTTGCCGCACGGTCCAGAATCAAACGGATCACAAGCGTAGTTCCGATCACCGGCTTGCCTGTATTCTGGTGAACCGGTTCGCTGTCCAAAGTAAGGACTGCAATAGATACCCCTTTTTCATTCATGCCATCCAGGCAGATAAATGGTGCTGTTAATGTGGCAAGCTTTTTCTTCATACTCACATCCGGAATATTTGCAGAGATATTATCCAATGCTGCGAAAGCCACGGATTTGTAACCACCCTTCGGTTCACAGTAAACCAGCATTGCGGAAGTATACCGTTTGAAATCATAGTTTCTGCCCATCAGCACATTTCCGTCTGCTTCCTGCAGGGTAAAAGCACTGCAGCCAAAATCCGGTGCTTTAATATGTACTGGCAAGATAGGAAGTGCCTCTTTCACAATGGCATCAACAAAGCTCTGGTTATCTGTTATGCCGTATTCGATCAGTCGATCCAGATCATAATCATATTTCACATCCATGCGATACAGATTATACTCGTCGTAATCTGTCACTTTCTGTATACTGCTTATGGTTTGAAAACGCCCCTCATACACTGAAATAAAACCACCCGCAGCCACTATCAGAAGCAAAAGAATCACCAGTAAAACCGTACGGATTATCTTATGTTTCTTCGATTGTGTCCTCATCTGCATACCCCCCTCCTGTAATATTTTTGATATAATCATTATACTGGATTAAATAATAGGTATGCAAGACAATTGTTGGATATGACTTGTTTTTCTGTTGAATTAACCTATTTTTATCTATAACCTAACTTTATTTTATTCCATATTCTTCCATCAACTTTTCACAATATCCAGGATCATCCAAAGCAAGTTGTACATCAGCCATTCGGTCAGAAGCCAGCAATGCTTTCATTAAAGCAGTCATTCTAGAGCGTGTTTGAAAAAGGCTTTCTGCAAGATGTGCGTCACAATTTGTGGGAGATTTTGCCCGGATGAGGGCGTCGTAGCGGGCTACGACAACCGAATTCGGGTGAAATATACCGCAAAGTGGGGCGTGCAGATTGCAGGAATGATTTTTCAAACACGCTCTAGAGCGTGTTTGATCATGGTCAGCCGAGGAAATAAGCTTTTATTCCTTCTGCCATTCCTTTTACCATCTTTTTCTGGTAAGCTTTGGTCTGCATATTCCGGTCTTCGGTTGGATTGGACATATAGCCCATTTCGATGAGAGTGGTGGGGACTTTGCTCCAGTTGTTGCCGGTCATGGTGTCGGTCTGCCAAATATATTCTTTGTGGCAGCCAGTTGCTTTTACGTAAGCATTAAGGACTGACTGGGAAAGTGCATAGCTTTTTTTGTATAATTTAGATGAAACAAAGCGGTTGTTCTTTGTAACACAGATGGTCATAGCGCCGTTTGTGCTGGAATTACTGCTGCCGTTGGCGTGAATGCGCAGGTATGCATCTGCTTTGGCTTTGTTGGCTGCTTTGGCGCGCTGAATGCAGCTTAGAGGATTTTTACTGTTTGTTCGGGTCATAACCACTTTGCACCCCTGCTTCTTCAGCGCCGTGGAAAGCTGTTTCGCCACTTTTAAAGTCATCTGATACTCAGCAACACCTGTTGCGATACCTTCTGTGCCGGAAGTATCCTTCGCTTTCATTTCACTGGAACCTGGTCCCAACGGTTCATAGCCGCCGGCTACCACACCGGTGTGTCCTGGATCCAGTACTACTACCGGAGTCCAAATTCCCTTGCTGTTTATTTTTCTGCCCTGAATTGTGGTGTTTACTCGCATTTTGCCTGTTTTTTTCGAAAAATAACGATAATGATTGCGTATATGTTGCCAGCCAGTGTACATGACGCCTTTCGAATTGAAATAGTACCAGGCACTATCAATCTGTTGAAAACCGGTTAGTTTCCTGCCGTTACGGTAACAATAATGCTTACCGCCTTTCTTTTTCCAGGTTACAGAAGACTGTAGCGAAGCGGTAGTTACTGTAGTTTTGTCCGAAGGTGTAGTTCCCTCTTGTACATTAGTCTCTGCCTGTGCAGTGACAATTGCCAGCTGTTCCATCTCCGGACAGGAAATCCCTAAAACTCCTGCCAGAATCATTCCTGTAAATAATCTGTTTAAATTTCTCTTTCCCAATTTCTCCCCCCTGAAATCCAGCTTTTTAACAAAGAGCCGGATTTCTCCGACCCTTCGCTTAGCTTAATTCACTTTATTTTATTCCATATTCTTTCATCAGTTTTTCACGAAATCCAGAATCGTCCAACGCAAGTTGCAAGTCAGCCATTCTGTCAGCTTCCAAAAGCTTCTTGGTTAATGATGCCATTCTGTCACTTCCTTCTATTCTTCCTTCACTTTTTCCGGCTTTTAATCCATCATCGTACAACATCTGACCTAATCTTGTCATCGCTACAACCTCCTTTATTTCCTCCAACTCATTTCCCTGCAGGAACTTATCTGCCAAAGTATACAATATTGCTACTGTCTTTTCTGCAGTTACTCTGGTATCCTGTTTTGCAAGTAATATAGCTGTTTTTATAGTATCTTTCCGATCTTGTCCGCTACTCATCAATGGTGTTAATGACAGCTTCGCATAGTCCTCATCCGAAAAGGCTTCTCCCTTTCTGCTCTTCTCCTGCAAATAGTGAAAAACTTCATCCGCGCTCTTCTGTGTCAGAAATACAGGAGAGATTTTGTACGAGTAAGTTCCGCAATCCAGTGTATCTCTGGCATTTTTAATGCCGCCAGAGTAAATCACATATGTAACCACCTTTTTCCCTGTTTCATGAGAAAAAACAGCTTCATATGCATGGAACCGTCTCAGATCACCTTCCCCGGAATCCGTGGTCTGAAACTCCACATGAATATAAAAATCTTCTGTCGTCAGAAATGTAAAGTCCATAAACATGGAATGAATGGTTAATTCCACAAGCTCTGTAGGTCCGATATCCACATAATCGTAATCAATTCCCAGCATCTTCAGTATCTGATCACGAAAATACCGAAAACCCATTTTCATAATCGCATCTTCATGTTTTGTGTTTGACATGAGCATTTCCCTTCTTTAGATTCAGTATAGTCATCTCATGTACTTTATTATTTCCTCTGACTGTGTCTCAGTCCACGTCACCTTCTTTCTTCCTTTATTTCTTATAGTTTATCAAAACACTCGTAAAATTACTATACTAATTTCCATTTTTATAAACTTTTCATAATTTTATTTTTATCAAAAAACATTTGTTTTATAACAAAAACAACATTAAATTATGTGTTGCATGCAATTATACATACTATCTAATAACAATATTATCTTACATTTTATCGTAGTTCAATATAATAAAGACAAATATCTTCATACTCTCCATTTTTCAGCCTAAAACCGCCTGGAATCACACCCACTATTGTAAAACATTATCGCCGTATAGAAAATTTCTACTGTATACAGCTTTTCTCATACACATTTAGGCCTGCGTGCAATATGACTTTCTCCCTGCCCAAACACAAAGAGGAGTTAATCCCTTTAGGAATATCCAATTCAATTCTCACCTTTTCGTTTGTCTTTTTAACCATAAATTTCAATATTCCCATTAGTGTTACAAGCTGTCCATTCATATTTTTAAGCACCGAAAAATCCGGTGAAATGCTAATTTTCTCCCATCCTGCCTCTTCAATGCAAAGCCCAAGAATATGATGAATAAACTCATAAATCGGCTGAGCACTCCACGCATGACACTCACTTCTACTATTAACCGGAACTTCTGGGCATGTAGTACATCCCTTTTCAGGAAGTACTCTCCAAAGTTCAAACATTTTTTTCAGATAGTCTGATACATCCACACCATCATAATACTGACGATACCGATCTCCTTTGCATGGACCAGACAATACAGGTTTTCCATTAATCCATAATCTATATCTGGCAACTGCTGTTATTTGTAAAAACAGTTTTCCAACTTCCTCTAAATCTATATCCAGATGAAAAAAAGCAAAACGATTGTTCATATCTCCTTGTAAAATATTCCATTTTATAATTTCTGACAACGGAACTCCAATCCACTTTGCATTCGTGAACATCATAATCCCCATTCTTCTTTGCTCCTCATATCCGTAACTGAGCCCTCATAATAATTTCTATTTTCATATGCTTTAATATTACACAGGCTTTTTGAAAGCAAAATTCTATCAGCAGTACAATATCTTCCGTATACAAAAATAAAGTTTTATCAACATTTCTTCACTGGAATTTTCATTTCTACACTCGCACATCCTTCTGTCATAAAACGTACTATAGCTTCTCCCTCTTCATAACTAGCACGTATTGCTGCCTGTACACGTCCTTCAAATGTGGGAATTGTCTTCTGCTGATATGTTCCTTGAAAATAAGGATCTGCGTTTCCATACCCTTGAACAACACCTACTCCTTGCGCTTCAATCCTTATATCTTTTTTTGCCTGCATATTTACAATGCCGTTTTTATCGCATAATTCCACCGTGATAAATGCTATATCAGATCCATTTGGACGAAGCTCTGTTATATTACTGCTTATTTCCAGATTCACTTTCTCTTCCGCTGTATGAATTTCATCTGTTAAAATAAACTCTTGAGATTTATTACCTATATAATATGCTTTCACCAGTATTGTTCCAGGTTCATATGTAACCTCATATTTAGCTGTAAAGCGTTTTTTCTCACCAGTCTGTTTTTTTCCTTGTGATTTACCATTAATAAATAGCTCCACTTCATCAGATGCAGAGTACACATCCACGATAATCGTTTTTCCTTCGTAACCCTTCCAAGTCCAGCTTGGAATGCTGTCTTCAAATGCCCATTTACTTTTCTGTTGTTTTATTCCAAAATGAGCCGGATCTTCTACCGCTATATAAGGAGCCTTTCGAATGCCATAAACAATTTCTCTGAAATAACTAACAGGGCGGCGTTTACCAGTAATATCAATATCACCTGACCAAGAAGTTCTTCCAATTATCTCCTTCTCACCTTCAAATTTTATGGTACCAAGCCCAGCTTCTCCCAAATAATCATAACCAGTCCAGGTCATATCACCAATTACATGATTGTTTCTCTTTACAATTTCCCAAAGCTCTGGGATATCACATGGAAATGTTTCCGATCCAAGTACTACCCTGTGAGACTTACGTTCACGATCCATTTCATGACGAAGTGTTAGATAATTGTAGCCGGCAACATCCAAACAGCCCATAAATGCATCAATTCGTTCTGTCATAATTGGATGTACTTCCATACTGGCAATCATTTTTTCATCCCCTATATCCATCATTTCACCCATCATATCGTTAAGATTTTTATTTTCTCGTACGGCCTTCTCCTTGATATCTTTAGAAATTGTTTGCTCATAATCGATACCAGCAAGCCACCCGTTAAACCCACAAGTCACATAACGTGTAGAATCAATACTTCTGATTTTTCTTGCAATCATACGGTTTATTTCTACGCCTTTTGGCGTTCCAACTTCCTGAATTTCATTTCCTGTACTGTAAAGGATCACTGATGGATGGTTATAATCTTTTACTACCATTTTTTCCACATCGTTTTCCCAGTCCATATCGAAATATGTAGCATAATCGTTCATATTCTTTGACCATGTCCACATGTCGGAGAATTCATCCATAACAAGCATTCCATATTTATCACAGGCATCCAACATCGCCTTGCTCAGAGGATGGTGGGAGCTTCTAATACAATTGAATCCCGCTTCTTTTAACAAACAACATCTTCGCTCCTCAGCCATTTCTAAAGTACAAGCTCCAATGATACCATTATCATGATGAATACAAGCTCCACGAAGTTTCACTTGTTTTCCATTAATACGAAGCCCATGTATACTATCCATCTGAAGCTTCCGGACTCCAAACTTCACTTCCGCTTGTTCAATAAATTTTCTGTCACTTTCCAATGTAAGACGGCAAGTGTACAGATACGGATTATCACTATCCCATAATTGGGGATTCACAATACCAATTCTTTGGTAATGGCTCTGTTCTGTCTGCCCATAAATTGTGGAACAGCTCGATTCTTCTGTTACTACAAATCCATCTCTATCCAAAATTTCTGTTTTTATTGTAATTTTATGATTTAATTTATCCTCACTTTTTACAGTTGACTGTACCAGTACTAAAGCCATATCTTTTTCTACATCTGGTGTTGAAATTTTAATACCGTCAATGGCAAAATGTATCTGCTCATCTTCATATAGCCAAACATTACGATAAAGTCCCGTTCCTGTATACCATCTGCTGTTCAGTTCTTCATTATTTACAAGAACCTCCACCCGGTTTTTCTTTCCATATAACAAATGCTTGTCCAGATTTACATAAAAATTTGAATAACCATAATGGCAGCAGCCACATAATTATTGTTAAGATATACTCGACTGTTCATATAAGAGCCTTCAAATTCCAGATTAATGATTTTATCTTTCCATTCTTCCGGTGCTGTGAAGTCTTTTGTATATCGGTAATAACCCCCTGGAAAATATGCTGTTTGGGTATTATTTCTGCTATTTATATCTGTGCTTTCCTCAATCATAGCATCATGAGGGAGGTTAATGGATTTTCCTTCCGGAAAACCATTAATCTGCTGTCCAAGGATTTTTCCGTCAATTTTGCTAACTTTCCAGCTTTGATTAAACTTTGTTTTTTTCATTCATTAATACTCCTTTTTGAAACAAGCCCATTAGTGCATGTGATCTGCAAGGCCCATCTTCGGACTAGATACAGGAAAATATTTCATTTGCTATTATTTTAATCTCATATTTTTTCCCAGGTTTCTTTGATCCATTTCACAGATTTTCTTATTCCATCAGACATAATCTCTGCGGGATATCCATATAATTCTGCAATAAATCCACCATCATATCCCAGTTTCTTAAGCCTTGACATAATCTCTTTAATATGTATAAAACCATCTCCTACGGGAACCGAACAGACTCTTTCTCCATCGGCACAAACTACAACTGGGTACTCTACAATATATTTGTCGCCACTTTTATCTTTTCCACAAAGACTATTTTCAACGTAAGTAACCTCTCTCTCATAACATCTGTCTTTCAAATGAACCGTACAGATTTTTTCTTTAAATATTTCGAATGCTTTCAGTTCATCATCATGAAACATTACAAAATTCCCTGTATCAAAACTCAATTTTAATCCTGGTACATTCTCTAAAAATTCTGCTACTCCTGAAACTCTACAGTATGGAGCAGTAAGTCCATCAAAATCCTCTATTGAAACAGCTACCCCCTGTTTTTTCCCATACTGAACGGCTCTTTTTAGTCCTGTCCACATATTTTGTTTGATTTGTTTTTCCCTTGCTATATCTTCCTCCGTTATAAAACCTGGCACAAACAATACATTCTGAGCTTTTACTTTCACTGCCAGATCAATCATATTTTTATAGCTGTCATCCATTGGAAAATGATCAAAGTAAAAAAATCCATACACCCCTTCTACTCCCAACTCCAATTCCTGTAACATTTTCAGAACTGATTTCTCCTTGTCATTTCTCAACGTTTCATAAGAAATATATACTTTTTCCATTCCTTCCCGCTTCAATTGCGCCAAAACATTTTCATATCCAAATGTTCAAAATTCACAGCATCCAGAATATTCTCATAAAAAGCAGAAATTTTCATATATTCTATTTCACCTCACAATAATTAATTATTTCATCCCATAATCCTTTAGCTGTAATGCCTCCCCTGTATACTACATTAATTCAATTAAATTTCCATCCTACAACGTCGTACACTTCGCCAGTACTGCAATTCCTTCCTTACCAGGAAGCTTCAACTTCACATTTCCACTTACACCAGTCATAACTTTACTGCGTGACATTTCCCATACATCCAGAACTTCAATGTCGTAACTATGATTTTCCGGTAATTCCAGTTCTCCTTCAGCGGTACAATGTCTTCCATAATATGCAAGATAAGCATCCTCTCCACAATGTCCGGTGTAAATGCGGGTATCCTTTTTCAGATTTCGTACAATTTCAACTGCGCGCTCGGCCGGGAGACGAAGAACTGCCCGAATAAAATCGTCCTGTGGAATCTCCGCTTTACCATTTTTCACTGCCAGCAAAAGCTCTGGTGTTACAAAAGAACTGGGAACCGGTTCCAATGCCGCTGGCAATTCTTCCAAAATTTCACGAAGAAATCCAATTCTTGCAGGAGACTCTCCTACCAGTCTGCCACCTTTTCCCCACCAAAGAGTATCTGTATCATTCATATAAGTTTCTCCGTGTGTCCCATAACCACCCATCACACAGCACAACCAGAAACGGTGCACTTCCTCAAAGGCAGAAAGATTTCCCCAGTGACAAAAAATATTTCCCTCATAACCAAATTCATCCATCAGAGCCGGTTTGCCATACTGCTTCATCAGGTTTTCCACTTCAGTTACATCCCCCTGTACAGAACAGTGTGTCACATTCTCACAGCTATAATCATAAGGTTCCAGCATATAATGACAGCTGAGCATATGTCCGTAAACATCAGTCTGGCTGATATAATTTTCAATGCTTTTCCAGTCTTCTTTTGAAAAAGCATTCATACAGTCGTATTCATTTGCAAGGCTCCACCACACATTGGGATAAGCTGCCAGACGCGCCAGCAAGTAATGCAGATACGGCAGATACTGTTCCTTCGTCATCTTGGAAAAGCCCCACCAATCATACGGATGAAACAGAATCAGATCAACCTGGATCTCGTGTTCGTCAAAAATCTGAAGCATTTCATCCATTGCATTCCAGAATTTCATGCATGGCTGTTGGAAATCAAAGCTTCCATCTCCTTTTCTCTCAAATGCAAAATATTCTGGTTCGTTCTCATTGAATACATAATGTTTCGGAAAGACGCAGGTACGGATTTTATTAAATGGAGAGTGCAGCATAGTATCAATAGTCTGCTCAATTACTTCTTTGGGCTGATGCATCATGGCATAAACAGTAGTTCCAAAAGTACGGCAGATCGTACCGTCTTCATATTGCATGGCAGTTCCATTGGGTTTTACTACACCATGGTGAATTCCATCTGTACATGGAACACATTCTTCTTTTCCTTCTGCCGAAAAAAGACCGGTTACCTTCCATTCCACAAGTCCATTTTCCTGTGGCAGATAACGCACTTCATACTGTCCATCTCCTGCATAAAATCCATATACTTTTTTCATTTTTCCATTACAGGTGAATTCTGCAGTCAGATCAATTTCTGACCAGGACCCCTGTGGCTGTTTTCCATTAAATTTTAAGGTGAATATTTCGAACTGTTTCATTTTCATTCTCCTTTATCTCTATACTTTTTCCTCTAAACATTTTGTTATAGTACTACAACACCGGTATACCAAGAATTTCTCTTCAGCATACCGGTGTATATACCATTAATTTCTAAAACTACGTTTCTATTATATTAAGTTAACTTACCTTTTTCAGTTCTACTCCACCACAACTCTTACTCTGTCAATATTTCTCACCTGAGTAAATACATCCGCCGTATTTCCTTCTCTCTGGGATCTTATCCTTACAACAGCGAAATAAGTGCCCTTTTCTGAAAAACTATGATTTGTTTGGGCAATACCCTTTCTTCCGTCCTCTGACAGCTGAAATGCTCCCTTGTATGGAAAATCCGTTTCTCCTTCAAAACTCCATTCCACAGATGTCAGGAAACCTGCACCTTCCGGAACTTCTGCTTCGGCTGTGAAAGTAACACTTTCCCCAGCTTTTACATGTGCACATTTCCTTCCATTTGCAAAAAAGTGTACAACCGGCTGGATTCCCCCGCGTTCTGCTGTATTCTCCCCCATTTCCACGTGGCCTACCTTTACCTGATAATTGCTGGATGCCAGTGGAGCTTTATTCTTCTCTACCCATGCCGCCAGATCAATCAGTGTCTGCCATAATCCGGACAAATAGGTAGTTGCATGAAGCTCATCAACAGAGTCTCTCTGGTCATCATGAAGTACATTATCAAAATACCATAATCTGCAATAATCACTGTCGTTTCCATTATGTACAGAATCAACCTTTCTTCTATACCAATCAGCCTGCCATGGATATGCCTGTTCATCCATAATGGAAGCCACGATAATAATCTTACCCTGTATCAGTCCATTCTGCTCACATCCAGGTCCGTTTCCACAGAAAACAGGTCCCAATAACATTTTTTGCTGTGGATATAATGGCTCACCATTTTCATCACGAAACTGATCCCAGGCATGGTAATCTGCGGATGGAATCTGATGTCTGTGATACGTCTGAATTGCAATATAATCAGAATTATCCAAATGTACACTATCACCATTTTCTGCCATAGTCAGAGTTTCCTGAATTGGATCCATTCCGAATCCTTCGATAATATAAACTTTCTGCCTTTCAATTCGTCCAATCTGCAGCTTACGTCCTTGGGCCTTTCCATCTATAAACTCCAGTACTGCTCCTTTCAGATAAAGGTCTTCATTCTGTGGAAGCTGATCCAGTTCCAACCAAGGTTCTTCCTCTGTACTCTCATCACTAATCATCTTTTTCCACGCATCATTTACTCCGTTTCTATTATCATTTTTTCCCTGAGTCTGTTCTTTTTTACTAGGAACAAAAAGGAAATGAATCTTCGTATCTATACAAATACGATCTTTTGCAGCATTTCCCTCTGGATCAGCGCCCAGATATCCAGGAACCTTCCAGTAATCTTCGAAATAAGAAGGATCCATTACTTTCACCCCGGGAGCAAGAACTGGAAGGGAGCCGTCATTAAGATCTGCACTAGCAAACCAACTTTTTAATGGATAGCCAAACAATGTAACTTCCTTTAAAGCCTTTTTCTCTTCCTCATTTAATCCTTCATACGGATTTCCGCTTCCACCTGCATCCACAGCATCAATAATCTGTTGAATCTTGTGTCTGAGAATTCTTTCCGCATAAGCTCTTGTAGTTTGGCAATTGGGAATTGCATAAGGAGAACCAATCACATAGGGTGCCGCTCCATCAAATGCATTCGTATTCTCAATGCAGGCAATGGTACGATAACCACCACCGCTTCCTCCGTAGACATATCCATATGGGCGATGCTCATAGCCATAGATTTTGTGCTATTTTCGCGAAAATTCGGCACAAGCTGCGCTGGAACGGTAAGTCATGGTGTTATCTTCTGTATTGGTAAACACAGCGCCAGAGCCCATATTGGACTCCACATAATAAGCGCCATGAGTAATGCAAAAGGCAATCTTATCATTTTCCCCATCTTTATCCAGAGATGCAAGTTCCTCCTCTGGTCCTGGAAATGGGGACAAATACTGATAAAATCTGCCCTCATAGGCTTCCTTTTCCGGGAAGCAGAGAGAAAATCTTACTGCTGTCCCGGTAAATCCACCATGCATGTAGCGATATGGCATCTCTGTTCCATTTTCCATTTTGCGCACACGTTTTTCATTAATATCAATGTATCCATCCTGAAACTGGGGATCTGTTTTCGCGTCATAAATCATTCTCATTGTCTCCGCCTCCCCAATTATTCCTGAATATCAGACTGGACATTTCCTGCTGCTGCCCTTCTTGCTTCATTGTCTGCTTTGATTTGTGACATAATCTTATCAAGTGTATACAATTTCAATGAAAATGCAGTCAATACATAAAGGACCATGGGCACAAGACTATAAAGCATACGAATCATAGTAACTACACTATCTGACATATTTTCGGCGCTTCCAGTATAGCCAGCCAGAGATAATAAAACACCAAGCGCTCCAGTTCCAAGTGCAGCACCAACTTTACCACCAAAATTATTAATGCTGCTCATAGTACCTTCCATTCTCGGAATTCCTTTCCATTCATTGAAATCAGCACATTCGATAATTACAAGTGAAATCAGCATACTTACAGGGATTGTTCCAGCACCGGTAAACACAGCCCCCACCATTAGAAGCACCATGTTCGAACCAGCAAAAAAGTTAATCAGATATCCTAATGCAGATACCAAAAATCCTACAAACATCAGTTTCACAGTGGAAAATCTGGAAATAAGCTTTGGGAAAACAAAGGCCAACGGAATCGCAACTATCTGCGCAATGTAAGTAGCACCCATAAGACCTACATTCCCAACTACGTATGTAAAATAATATACGTTTACACCCATATTGCACACAAAGTTAAATATAAGTGACATTAGCGCAATAAGAAGAATATATTTGTCTATTTTTACGACAGTAAGAATATCCTTTACTTTTAATTTTTCTCCCTAACGTGTAGTCACATCTACGTCATATTTTTCTTTTACAAAGAGCATACGCAGAATACCGATTGCTGCCATAGGCACGGCAAACATCAGAATCAGTCTGCTCCAGCCAGAAGCGGATGTTGCAATCTTTCCCATCAGAGTCGGAAATGTGACATTAAATGCAACAGCTGCCAGCATAGTTACAACACTTCCATAAGAAGTCAGCTTTACGACCTGTTTTTCATTGTATGCACGCACCTTATAAGGTGTCTCATTTGCATTTAAAAATGTATAGCATACAGACTGAGCCAATGTGTACATAATGAAAATCCATACACATTTCATAGTAGTGCTAAGTGATTCTGGACAGGAGAATAACAGCCAAGTACAAATCCACAAGCCAACAATAAAAATTTCATAAGGTCTTGCTTTTCCCCACTTCGTTTCTGTACGATCAACAATAAATCCTGCTACCATATCGGTAACACCATCAAAAACCTTACTTGCTAACAAAATGAGACTGACTGCTGCTGCCGGAATTTTCAAAGTATCTGTGGCATAGATCATCAGATAGCCTAGCATTAGCACCACAACAGAGTGAGACACGGCACGACTCTGCCAGAGCATTAAACCACCGAATCCAATCTTATCATCCTTATTCTTTTTTACATCCTTTACCTTTTCCATTTGTTTCTCCTTTCTTTTGCTCCACACTTCCGCTTTTTTAAGGTAAATTCAGTATAGTACAATGCTTTTAAAATGCACGTGTCTGTTTTCGTTATTGATTACACTTTTTCGCTCTTTTTTGCATTAAAGAAGAATTTGGATACTCAAACGCCGATTTTTATCCCTTCCTTCCTGCGTTCTCTCGGAACTCCGCCGGGGACATTCCAGTTATTTCACGGAATACCTTACTAAAATAATTCCGGGTTCCAAAATGAAGGGAATCGCTGATGTCCTGTATACTTTTCGTAGTAGTAATCAGTACAATTTTTGCATACTCAATGCGTGTCTGTTTTATGTAATCCGTCACTTTGATTCCCATTTCTTTACTGAATTTCTTTGTAAAATAATATGTAGTATAGCCCAGTTCCTTTGCAATGGATTCCACTGTAAGAGAACTTAATACATTAGCTCTGATATAATCGCAGCACTCCTGGATTGCTTTAGAAATCAGAGGTGTCTCCTGCCCTTCCCGAACACGTTTTACATATTCATCCAGCATATTTCCCGCAATATTTTTCAGCTCGGTAATGGTTTTACATTTCTCAATCTCACCAGATATGCGTAGCTCAATTTCCTTTGCTGCATGAACAGATATGCCGCCGTCCATTGCCGCACGGCTACATAATGCATTGAAAACAAGCTGAGTGTTTTTCCAGTCACGAAGAGCATCTCCTGTCATACTGATAAATCCACTGTTGTAGTTACTCTCTCTTTCCAGAATTTCCTCATAAGCAGGGTTCCCATCACGTATTGCCTGGAGAATCATTTTTTCTCCTCTTAGTATCCGTTCCGGATTCATTTCCGGCTGCCCTGTCTGCACCTTGTCCTCTTGTTCCAGGATATTGTTTCCTGAATTCTGCTCTCCATAATAGAGAAAATCCGATGTTTGAATTTTCTCTGAGGTAAGTGTAAAATGCAGCATTTTTCCATATTGATTTAAGGATGTCAATGGAATCACTGGCACATTTGCCAAAGTTCGCATCATCTGTCGCTGCATATGTATAGAGGACACTCGTTCCCGAAGTGCCTTTTCAATATGTTTCACGGAAGTCTGGCTAAGAAACATTGGACCAAGAATAATCAGCATTGCAGGCTTATTTTCCAGATATGCATATTCGCTCATCCAGACCAGCCCTAAAGGATCGCTAATGATAAAAGGACGGTGCATATCCTCTTTATGTTCTTCCATGATTTCCAGGCATTTACCCAGTTTCAAAAAGCCTAGAAATTCCTTTTCCATAATGCATGTAGAATACATCAGACTTTCACTGGAAACAAAGCACCAGGTTCCCAGATTAGCTGCAGCATTCACCTGACCTGCAAAAATACGGATTCGTATAGGCACAGCATACTCTTCCAGATTATCCATTCCTTCTATATATCCCATAGACTTCTTCTCCTTATTTCTTATGGATCATTCATCTTTGTCATATATTATAGATAACCTGAAACTCTTTTTCAAATTATTTTTCCACTATTTTCTCCTGAAATCTTCTTTATAACATCTCATACACAGCAGTTCCATATGCTTCTATGCAAATTTTCCGCACACAATTTTACTATCATATAACAGTTTCATACGCGTTTTTAACAATATTTCCTGCGTTGAACCTGTATAATCCTGAATTATTCACGGAACAGTATCTGAACTGATAACTGCACCATGAATAATTCAGGTTAAGTCTATCCAGTGTTTTATATTTTTCTTTTACAAAATTACGAAAAGCTATCGAATCTGATTCCGAATAAAATTCATCTATTCCGCAATTTAGCTCATTATCAATCTGCCAGCCCACAATAGCCGGATGTTTTCCATAATGTTCTGCTAATTTCTCAACGATTCGAGCTGATAATTCCCTATACTTTTTTGAGTTATAATTATACTGTCTTCTGGATCCATGGCAATATACCACACCATCCTGACGGCAATTCAGCACTTCCGGATATTTTTCTGTAAGCCAGGCTGGAGAAGTAGCTGTTGGTGTTCCAAATATTACTTTCATTTTTCCGATTTACATAACTCAAGGAACTCATCCCAGAAAGTGAATATAAAGTTTCCTTCTTCCGGTTCCACTTTATTCCAGGCAAATTCTGCTATACGTATTACAGAAATTCCTACTGCTTTCATTCTCCGCAAGTCATCCTGCCATAATTTTTTATCCCACTGTTCCGGATAATAACAGGTTCCCATTGTCATTTCATTCCATTGAAAATTTTGGTGTTTTCTCATTATTTAAATTCCTCTATCTTCCATTCATCTTTCCAGTCCAGATAAGCCATCTCCCCCTCAAAACGAAATGGCAGCCAGACATAGTCAGCAATGGAAGTATTACGTTTGCTGTCATCCCCGAATTTTTTCGCCAGGTCAATAGCTGGACCTTCGTAATCTTCATTGAATATCTGTTCAAAACCCTTGGCATATTCTTCGTATTTGTAATCCATATGGTCTGGAACCCAGCGGTCAGCCATTGCAATATACAGGTCTTTTTTTCCTTCTACTTTGAATACACAGGATATCTGTGAGTAGTAAGAGGTATGGCTTTCATCCTGCGGATGAGGATTTCCAAGTACTTTGTAAGGACCATGCCAGGTATCTGCGATTGCCACTTCAGATGGGTTCGGCAGATACCCACTGGTTCCTGATGTGATCAGATAGTGCTTTCCTTTTCTCACAAAATGAGAGGTTGCCTCTCTGACAAACGGCGGATATTTGTTTGGAAAATGAGTGGTATAATAGCCGGTCACATCTGTGTAATCTTCCGTCAGATCCGCACAGATTGTCTCGCTGTGTACACGTTCGAAATAATAATATGCTTTCCCATCCGGTGCCACTGCAAGGTCGAAATCCCCGGCACTCATATTCAGTGGACGAAATCCTTCTCTTACTTTTTTATAAGGTCCCAGAATATGGTCTGCAGTGAGAATTGTCTCGCTCTGAGTGCCATCCTTGTTCATTATTTTCAGCCAGCACACAAATTTTCCAGTGCCTTTGTTATAGATGATATGCGGTCTGTCCATCATGGATGTTGGATGAAGTGATGAGTCTGGATCAGCTGTTTCCGGCGGAATAATCAGGCCTTTATCTTCCCAGTTATACAGATCCTTTGAGGTGTAACAGCGTACGCCCCAGTGCCAGATATTATCTTTTCCAGTTGTCTTCTCTTTGTTTTCCCCATACCAGTAATAAGTTCCATCCAGGTACATGACGCTCCCGCCATGTGCCTGAATCCGCTTTCCTTCTGTATCCAGCCATATCTGGCCGGGTTTAATTGAATTGTACATGTCATTTTCCTCTCTCATCACATATCTATGATATTAGTGTCAAAAAATCTTTTGACACTAACTCGATACCACAGATTATTCTGCAGCTACGCTGCTCTCACAATCCTTCATATCTATCTATTATTAAAATTTACAAGAAACTCCTCCAGCCGCTCCATTCTTTCTTCCGGTGCTGCCGGCGGGAAAAGCTCATGCATTTCATTGACTGTATTACCCAGATACTGCAATGGAACATCCCATTTTTCTTCATCCATAAACGCTTTAATCTCTGCATTTTTCAAAAGCTCACGACAGGTAGAATCCAGACTGAATTCTTTTTTCATGGACTTTGTCAGCTTATACTGTATCTCATACGTACCTGGCTCCAGAATGCAGATTCCATCCTTCACATTTGCAGTTACAAGATTATCCTTATCCTCAAAAATCTCTTTTGGCGCATATGGCAGTATTAGTTCTGCCTGTCCACCAAACGGAACCTCCGCAGTAATCTGGATCTCGTCATCAGATAGCAGTTTCCATCCACACTTATAAGTACCGCAGGAGGAATCATAGGAAGCGTTCATGAAACCAAGCTCCGGATTTGGTGTAGGTGCCATAGAAATTTTTCTAAGCCCAGGCATGTTGTCCACAGTATTAATTCCTGCACCATGACGAAACATCCACTCTACAATGGAGCCATAGGAATAATGATTCATGCTGTTCATGCCGATTCCAGAAATAGTTCCATCCGGAAGAAGACTGTTCCAACGCTCCCAGACGGTAGTCGCCCCAAGCTTCACTTCGTACAGCCAGCCTGGGTATTCTTCGTTGAGAAGTAAGCCATATGCGATATCCTCCATACCATTGTCGGACAGAATATTACACATTAAAGGAGTTCCCACAAAACCAGTTTTCAGCTTTCCATTATTTTTCTCATAAAGCTTGCGAAGCTGATTTTTCACCAGTTCTTCATTGCCAGAAAGATTATACTTCAACGTCAGCAGAAGGGCTGTCTGCGTCTTGATACAGCATCGTCCAGTCGGACTGTAATACTCTTTTTTCACAATTTCAAACTGCTCCTCGGACAGCTTCTGGTATTCTTCCTGCTCTGCTTTTTTACCAATCACACCTGCTGCTTTTGCCACAAGTCCTGCGCTGACTGCATAGTACAGATTGGCAATAAATTCCTCGTCTGTTCCTCCCATAACTGTCTCTGGTCCCGGATTGGGATTATCCAGTGCCAGCCAGTCTCCATAGTGGAAAACATAACGCCAGCCATGATTGTCTCCATCAACCTTCCGTACATAATCCACCCAGCTTTTCATGCTCTCAAACTGGTCTTCCAGAATTGCCTTATCACCATAGAAAAGATACAAATTCCACGGCATAATGCAGGCTGCATCTCCCCATACGCAGGCTGTGCTGTCCACACCAGGAGACGGAATTACATCTGCAACTTTTCCCCCTCTGTGAGACTGTTCTTTTCCCATATCGTACAGATATTTTGCATAGAATGCATAGGTATCCTCCAGATAAGTTGCCGTTGGGGAAAATACCTGTGCATCACCGGTCCATCCCAGACGTTCGTCACGCTGCGGACAGTCTGTAGGTACATCGATAAAGTTGCTTTTCAGTCCCCAACGGGCATTTTCCACCAGTCTGTTTACCAAAGGATTACCTGTTTCCAGCTGTCCTGCCTCTTTCATTTCACTGTACAGCGCAATGCCTGTGAAGTCTTCTTTTTTCAGGTCATGAACCCCCTCCACCTTCACATAACGATATCCGAAATAAGTAAAATGAGGCATCAGAATGTGTTCTTTTCCGTCTGAAATATAGATGTATTCTGACTTTGCACTGCGGAGATTATCGTTATAAAAGTTGTCATTCTGCAGGACTTCTCCCGTCTGAATATGTATTTTCGTTCCTTTTGGTTCCTGTACACGGAGGGTAAAAATCCCGGCAAATTCCTGTCCCAGATCAAACACTTCTTCCCCGGCAGGTGTATGAAGCAATTTCACCGGTTTAAAGGTTTCGTGCATCCTTACTGGAAGACTCATCCGGTCAGATAATGTGCCTTCCGGTGCATCACAGAATACTGCCAGCTCCTCTGGTATTGTCTCCAGCGTGTCATCCTGGTGCTCTCCATCGTACAGATTGGAGAATGTAATATTGCTTCTCTTCACCGTCCAGCTGTCATCTGTACCAATTATCTCACTGGTTCCATCTTTGTAGAACAACTGAAGCTCAGCGATCAACTTCCACTCTTTTCCCCAGTAACCATTCTTACCTTCTTCTGAAAAACCGAAGCGACCTTTGTACCAGCCGTTTCCAAGAATAATGGAAATCTTGTTGCCTGAAGTAATTCCAGCTGCTTCTCCAATCAGATTCGTCACATCATAGGTCTGGTACTGCACCCACTGGGTATAGTCATTGCTGTAAGGCGTCAGATACTCATCCCCGATTCTTTTTCCATTGTAATAAGATTCGTAAAGCCCAAGACCACAGATGTATAATCTGGCTTTTTCTACTTCTTTTTTCAAACAGATTTCTTTCTCAAATATAGGGTGACGTGCTTCTTTATTGTTGCAGGTAATCCATTTTCCAGTCCATGGCTGCTCTCTTTTTCCTGTTTCAAACCACTGTACCGCCCCAGTTGCTTCCTCAGTTATCATATCGCCAGCCTCGTTTTTCACGCTGGCATTGCTTCTTACGGAAACGTTCCAATAATAACGTGTTGTCGGCTTTAGTTCCACTTCTACACTGCTTGCAAGACTGTCCAATTCTTTAGACCAACCGGTATCATTCAGGATCTGTGTCATTTTCTCATCTGCAGCCACCTGGATTCTTGCTTCTGTCTGCTGTTTTCCGATGGCATTCTTTACTTTCCAGGAAAAAACAGTCCGGGTCATTCGAAAACCAAGGGGATTGGTGAGATGGTTTACTTTACAATCGTATATCTGCATGTCGTACCTCCATTTACAAATTCATTAATAATATCTTTATATACGCATCTCATTCATATCTGTTCTTCTGAGACCTTCGTAATAATTCTATCATCTGCTTGCTTTTCTCAATATTACAATAATCTTTATTTTCATATAATTTTCTTCTTTTTCTACATCAAATTTACTTTTCAAGCTGGTATCCTGGTCCTATCTTACTCTGCCAAGAGAATAAAATTTCCTATCTTTTCCATCAATCCACGCGTCTTTCATAATGCGGAAGCTGCTGCGCTGACGAATATCTGCTGAAGAAGAACCAACCAGCACATCAATGTCTCCTGCTTCGATCTTCCACTGCATGTTTTCATCCAGAAATGCTACCTGGGATGGGGCTACTTCAAATTCTACTTGTTTTTTCTCTCCAGCAGCCAGATAGACTCTTGCAAATCCGGCAAGCTCCATAACGGGTCTGGTCTTGCTTGCATAACGATCCTTCAAATAAAGCTGGACTACTTCTGTACCTGCGCAGCTGCCAGTATTTTTGATTTCCATGGTCAGATAAACTTTTTCCGTTGGAAGTACTTCCGTTATTTCTCCGGTCAAACATCTCTTCTTGTCAAGCTGCAGTTTCCCATATTCAAAGGTCGTATAAGAAAGACCATGTCCAAAATAATACCTTGGCGTATGAGGCAGATCCACATAGTCCTTAAATCCAATACTTTCTCCCTGATGCCATGCCGAGCCATTCATATGGTTGTAATAGATTGGAAGCTGTCCAGTGTGATAAGCAACCGTTACCGGAAGCTTTCCACTTGGGTTGTATGCTCCAGTCAACACATCTGCAATTGCCTGTGCACCCATTTCAGACGGATTCCAAGCCTCTACAATTACATTCAGATGCTTATCTGCTACGTCACTGGAAATCGGACGTCCATTAAAATGAACACCTACCATTGGTTTTCCCAGCTTGGCCGCCTCTTCAATAAATGCATCCTGACACTCTGGAAGATTGATATTGGCACCGTCCACGCCTTCTCCCATAGAAGCAACAGAGCAGGAACCATGCTTTCCGCCAAGAGTAAGGATAATCAGATCTGCACGTTTTGCCACTTCCAATGCCTCCGCGAAATGAGAAGTGTCGTTTCCAGCAATGGGATAACCATATGCATAGTTGATTTCCACATCTGGCATAGCATACCGTAAGCCTTCCACCATATTTTTACAATCTGGTTTCTGCAAACGCAGAATTGCATCAAATTCCTCCGTTTCATCACTCTGGATCTGAGTTCCGGGAACACGCTTGTAACCCACTGCCAAATCCTTTTCCTTTATATTTGCGCTATCATCACTTTCGCATTCGACTACAGAACAGTCTACATTCCCATTATTTTTCACATCCACACCAGCCAGAGAATTTGCAACTGCATGTACAGCTTCTTCCATGCTAAGATGTGTATAGCCACCGAAGAAACTTCTGGCATTTGCTCCATGACAACCAATTACGGCAATTTTCTTTACATCTTTTTTAATCGGAAGCACCCCATCATTTTTCATCAGGATCATGGACTCCCGGGCACTTTGCAGCAATAATTCCTTATCACTTTCCTTGTAAAATGCCTGTTTCAGTTCTTCTCCGCTAAGCGCATATGGATGCTCGAACAGTCCCATTCTGAACTTTGCACAAAGTACACGATAAACCGAAGCATCCAAAGCTTTCATGTCTGCCTTTCCGCTCTGGAACCAGGATTTCAACTCCTCATTGTACCCGCAACAGGAAGGCATCTCCACATCCAGACCAGCCTCCAGGCAATGTTTTCCAGCTTCTGTCACACTTTCATACATATACTGTGCCACATGTACGTTAGAAATAGCACTATAATCAGCAGCCACTACACCATCAAATCCCATCTTATCCCGCAGAAGACCTGTCAGAAGCTTCTTTGAGGCAGAAAGCGGTTCTCCGTTTACATTGCAGTAGCAAGGCATAACTCCCCGAAGCTGTGATTCACTGATTGCTGCCTGGAATGGTTTCCCATAAACCTCCTCCAGAGTTCTATCTGTTACCTCGCTGGTAGCTCCATGAATAGCCGCCTGTGAAGCGTGAAAACCAAGAAAATGTTTTGCAACAGATTCTGCCTTACGTCCGCCGCTTTTCACTGCGTTCTGTACACCTTTCGTGTAAGCAGCTCCCATTGCGGCAGCCAGTGTAGAGTCCTCTCCATAAGTTTCTCCCTGACGGCCAAGCCGGGAATCCCTGGAAATATCCAATACTGGTGCCAGTACCTGGGTAATTCCCACTGCCGTTTCCTGTCTTGCCACAATATCACTTAGCTTTTCTTCCAGTTCCGGGTCGAAAGAGGAACCTCTTCCGATTCCAGATGGAAGACTTGCCGCATCCTGGATAAATGCACCACATAAGCCTTCCATATGAAAAACTGCCGGAATGTGATGTGGTGACTGCTCCATGATCTTTTTCTGGATTTTTTCCTGCCATTTTGCTACTTCTTCCAAACTTGTTATCTGACGTACTTCCAGAGTAGAAACTTGTCCAATTCCATAAGCCGCCGCTTTTTCAATGTCTTCATGCTCTGCAAAAAAACAATTGACCTGTCCCATTTTTTCTTCCAGACTCAGCTTACCAAGAAGATCCTGTGCACGCTCCTCTGAGGTTAAGGTTGTATCTAAGTATTTTTCCATCTATATCATCCTCCATGTAACCTAATACGTATCTTGTATACATTCGTTACTTATCAACCACCATAATATTTCTCTTTTAACCGATAAGACATGTTCATCTGTCTCTATACGGTTGCATACTTCCTTATATTAATTCAAACTGCGCCAGATCTACTTCCCCTACTCCTTCATATTTCAGATAGAGTGGATATGTTCCCTTTTCAAGTAATAATTCACAGCTTACCGTTATCCAATTTTTTTCCGTGTTTTCACTAATTTCAACAGGTATTATTCCACAAGAAAAATCCTCAAGACTCTGTCCTACCAGAATTTTTCCCGCCACATTTTGAGATCTTGCTCTTATAGTAAGTGTAAGTTTTTTCGTATCTTTGAAATCAAAATACTTATATCCCACAATATTCTTATCCTGAATATTCGCAATATACTGAACAGGAAACTCTTTTTCCTGTTTTGCTTCTTCAGATTCCGGCTCGATGTCATAGCAATCCTGCGTCAGAAATGGATAATCCATTTTCATTAACCTCGGATGTGAAGTACACATCGGTTTGCTTCCAGTCAGATGACAACAAATACGTGCAGGATAAACTCCCTTTCCTTCCAGGGGACCATCATTTAGACCGCAAGACGTTACTTCTGCCTGATCAATGCTTCCGTCTTCTTTTATATAAATTTTTTCCGCACAGCCCTGACGGCTGAAATTCGTTCTTGCGGTCTGTCGATGATAAAATATGTACCATTGCCCTTTTACACACACCATTCCTCCATGAGTGTTTCCAAGCGGATTTATTGCTTCTCCCTCCTCTTTTCCCCGAAGTGTCAAGTCCCCAATATCCACCAAAGTTCCACCATAACGATATCCTTCATCCGGTTTTTCGCTTACTGCGTAACAAAGTTCAGAGCTTTTTACCGAAGAATAAACCAGATAATATAAACCATTGTTTTTTCGAATAGAACTCGCCTCGAAAAATTCATGACCTTCGTAGCCGGTACCTGCACTTTCTGTAATGCTTGGAAGCAGCTTCTTCGGTTCTTCCTTTAAGGTAACCATATCTGGCATAAGCTTCATTACCTGAGACGCCTGTGTCCCATTTTCATACTCCGGTGCTATCGGCGCATTGCCTGAATACAGATAAATTTCATTTCCCTCTACATAAATTCCAGGATCGAATTGAATCAGATCTCCTTTTTTCTGTCCCAAAGGAATTCCATCTGCATGTTTTACCAATCCCAGATATTCGTATTTTCCAGCAGGTGTATCACAGACAGCAACACCAATTTCAGGCAAAAAATCCAAACCATAATATAAGTAATAACGCCCATCTGGTCCTTGTATCACATCTGGCGCAAACTGAGCATGAATTCCACGTGGGTTCAGGTCTTCCTCTTTTTCCGGTTTGATTCCGAAAAGAAGTTGCTGCTCTGGTGCGTCTTCTGGAATATTCTGGTTTCGCGGATCTGCAGTTTTCGGATAAATTACACCCTCATATCTCCATTCTGCCAGATTATTCAGATCAGCTGAATAACATACATAATCGTTCAAACAAAAGCCAGCTGAGCCAAACCTGTCATGACTGCCATATATATATAAACGATCTTCAAATATTCGTGGTTCACCATCTGGAATATATTCATAAGATGGAAGGTATGGATTAAATGCTTGTTTTTTACTCATTTTATTGCGCTCCTATTCAATTTTTAGTCGTAACTGTTCAGTATCTTCACAGTTACAAATGCAATTTGCTATATGGTTACTTTTAATCCTATGTTTAGTTTTATACTATTCCCCATTTGTTTCAGTAAAATTGCACTTAAAGATAATTCTTTATCTTTTCCAATGTTATCATAATATAGAAATCCAAAATCGCACATTCACAAATTCGCCATTTTATATATAAAATCGTCCTATTGCCAAAAAAACTATTCAATAAGATTTTTATGCATCCGGAAATTTCTTCATTACATAAAAATGCCGGAAGAAACAGGAACCTGTAAAAATCCCTGCTTTCTCCCGGCAAATCATTATGCCTTGGAATCGCCTTAAAATCTCATTTTCAAGGCACCGGTGAATATTCAATTACTTATACGAATCAGCCCTTTACGCCACCCACAACAATACCTTTCACAAAGTATTTCTGCAGGAATGGATAGATTACCATAACTGGAAGTACTGCAATTACTGCAATTCCCATACGGATACCTACAGTCGGCATTTTAATCTTTGCAGCGTCAGCTCCCAGCATACTTGCACTTCTGGAAAGGAATTCTACATTCTGGATCATATTATTCAAAATCATCTGGATCGTATTCAAACTATTATCATTCACATAATACATACCATTCATCCAGTCGTTCCAGTAATTCAGCCCCACCATCAGAACCAGTGTAACCAGCATCGGTTTTGATAATGGCAGGATTACCTTTGACAGAATTTTCATTTCACTGGCACCATCCAGCTTCGCAGCCTCAATCAGGGAATCCGGAATGCTGGTTGTGAAAAATGAACGCATCATAATGACATAAAATGCATTCATCATCAATGATGGAACAATCAGTGCCCAGATTGTATTTTTGATATGAAAAGTGTTCGCATACATCATATATGTAGGAACAAGACCACCATTAAACAACATCGTAAAGAACAAAATAAATGATAAAGCATTACGATATGGAAGATCTTTTCTTGACAGCGGATATGCAAATAATACTGTCATTGCAATGTTACAAGTTGTACCAATAACAGTAACAAAAACTGTCATAAAGTATCCACGGAAAATCGTATTTGCACTTCTGAAAATATAGCGGTATGTTTCCAGGCTAAACTTTTCCGGGAAAAAACTATACCCGTTTCGGATCAGTGTCTGCTCATCTGTGAAAGAGGCCATCACCATTAAAAGGAAAGGAAGCACACAGCACAATACCAACCCGATCATAAATAAATGCATTAATGTCTGCTGCAGTTTATCATGTTCAACCATCTTTTATCGCCTCCTTTAGAATAATGCGTTGTCTTTGTCAACTTTATTTACAACCAGATTTGCAGTAAGTACAAGGATAAATCCACAGATTGACTGGAAGAATCCAGCAGCTGCAGAACGACCTACATCGTTAAGAAGCATAAGTCCCTTGTATACATACACATCAATTGTTGTTGCTACATCATATAGTAATCCCGAATTCTGCGGTACCTGATAGAACAGACCGAAGTCAGAATAAAATACTCTTCCTACCGCCAGCAGAGTCAGGGTGATAATTGTCGGTTTCAGTCCTGGCAGTGTAACATGCCAGATTCTCTGCCATCTGGAAGCACCGTCTACTACTGCTGCCTCATACAAAGAAGAATCAATACCAATTACAGTTGCATAATAAATAATACTGTTATAGCCGAAGCTCTTCCATAAATTGACGATTACAAAAATAACCGGCCAGTATTTCGCCGTCATATACCAGTTAATATGACTTCCAAAAGTCTTATTTATAAAACCACTGTCTGTACTTAAGAAAGCAAAGACAATGTAACTTACAACTACCATGGAAATCAGGTACGGAATCAGAATAAATACCTGATAGATTTTTTTCGGAACCTTTGCACGGATTTCGTTCAAAATGATTGCCACTACAATAGCAAAAACAGTTCCTGTCACGATAAATACAAAATTATAGCCAAGAGTGTTTCGAATCATTAAAGCCGCATCTCTTGTGCTGAACAGATACTTAAAGTTGCTTAGTCCTGCCCAGTCGCTTCCCCAGATACCATCTTTGTAGTTATATTTCTTAAAAGCAACTACCAGACCAGCCATTGGAATATAGTTATTCACGATCAGATAGATCATTCCAGGCAGCATCATTGCGTATAATTCCCAATGTCTGAACACATTTTTCCAGCTGCCATGCTTTTTTGTCTTTTTTAATTTTGCTTCTGCTGTCATGGTTTCTCCTTTCTGACAAAAAATGCAGGCGGCGGGGGCTTCCCCTGCCACCTGCGAATTACAGTTTACTGTATTTTCTCCAAAGCATCAGCTTCTGCTTTTTTGCTTTATTTATTTGCCAGGTATTCATCCAGTGCAGTCTGGGTTTCAGCAAGCACATCATAAAAACCAATAGATTCCAGCTCGGACTTGATCTGCGGAAGTACGTCGTCAAGAGCAACGCTTCCAGTCATAAGAGCGTTTTCATATTTATCTTCAAGGTTAGAATATGCAGTTAAGAAGTCGGCTTTATCACTTGTATCATAGAAGAATCCAAATGCAGGAGATACCTCTACGCCTGCATCCCAGTCCTCAACAGTCTGTTTTGCATCTTCATAAAGTGCTGTTTCCTTCACTGGAAGAATCAGGAAGTCCGCATAAGTAGCAGTTGCTGAGAATCCACCATATGGCTCAGTCTCTGCTGTCATTCCTTCCGGATACTCAGCACGGTCTTTGTCATTTAATACATAGTGCTCGCCTTCAATACCATAAGCAAGAAGAGTTGCAAATTCCGGATCTGTATACATTGCTCCAAGAAGGGTAAATGCTTCTTCCGGATGCGCACTGTTTGCACTGATACCATACTGAAGGTTACCAATGTCCGTTGAGATTGCACGTGCAGGTGCGATCACAGATGTCTCTACGGTATTTGGATAAAGTGCATCAAGAGGATCAACATCTCCATTATGAAGGGTACAGAATGCTGAGCCTGCGGTTACCATGGAGCTACCTTCCATTGTATTGCTCAGTGCATCTGGCATTACAAGTCCATCATTGTACCATTTATTTGTGTATTTACAGAAATCTGCAAAGCCCTGTGTTTCAAATAAGCTCTTAAGTTCTGTAGTTCCCCAGTCTGCATATGCATAATTGGTAAGACCGATTCCTTTATCACAGATAGCGGTCCACGCCCATGTCATTTCGGCCATACTCTGTGGAACGATCGTATAAATATCCGAATATTTCTCATGTACCTGATATAATACTTCTTCCAGTTCATCCATTGTAGTAATGGATTTTGCATCAATTCCCATTTCGTCACAGATATCTTTGTTCAAAACAGCGGTCTCATGTCCACCATACTGATATTTACGAACTAAACCATACATTCTTCCGTTCATACTGGATGCCGTAATCTCCGCATCTGTGAATGTATTTTTTAAATCATCAGATGCATTCTCAAAATAATCTGTGATATCAAGAAGCTGTCCATTTGATACATAGGTAGAAAGCTGTCCGTCACCTGTAAAATAACAGGTAACATCAACTTCATCGGTCGTCATGGCAAGGTTAATTGCCTGCTCGAAGTTTCCGATTTCCACATATTCCAGATCAACCTGAATACCATATTTCTCGCCCATGTATTCATTGATCTTGTCCTGTACCTCTGCAACTGCTTCATCTGAATAGGTTGCCAGTGTAGGAATCCACAGGGAAAGTGTTGTCATGTCATCTGCGGATACCATTGCCGGTGTGAACATTCCGGTCATCATTGCAGCAGTTAATGCTCCTGCTAAAAACTTTTTCTTCATATTGTTCTCCTTTCGTTCATGTGCGCCCATTTATAGCATATTCAAAAAAACATTTCTGAAATTCCCACGTTCTAGCCGATTCTTTCTTATCTGCATTGGCGCTTTGTTTTTTGATAGGTCTAGTTTACCGTTAACAAAGGGAAAAAAATAGTCATTTTCCGACCCGGAATATCAGTTTTCTGACTTTACAATTTTATTTTGTATTCATTTTCCGATATTCTGTAGGTGTGGTTCCCATTACCTTACGGAACATCTGGGAAAAATTGGTGAAGTTTTCGTATCCCACCTTGGACGCGATCAAGGTTACCGGCATCGTGGTATTCGCAAGCAGTTTTCCAGCGTAATCCATTTTTATTTTTAACAAATGTTCTTTAAATCCCATTCCAGTCTCTTTGCGGAACATTCTGGAGAAATAGTCTTCATTTAAAAACACATATTTCGCTGCTTCTCTCCTGCTTATCATCCGATCCATATTTTCTTCCAGATACCGGATTACTTCTCGGATACGTTCCTGAACCGTATAGTTTTCTTCTTCCCGTCCTTCCCTTTTTACCAGTGTTTTTTCATAGTTATGTAAACATTTATCAATTGCTTCCGTCAGTTCTTCATCTGAATGAAAGCTCTGAAGCATGTTCTCATAACTAAACTGCTCAGAGAAAAATGCTTCCTGCTCTACTTTCTTCTCGTAACACGCCACAGAACATGCCTCTAGAAAAGCGTGGATCATCTGCTGCCGGTAGCGGATTGTGAGATAACCGTCCTGCCCTGCCAGATGAAGCAGATTCACTGCCTGGTTCCTTAACAGTGCATAATCTCCGCGAATCAGCCATTTCCCCCACCTGCCGCTGTCAGGTTTCCGTTCCTCCGGACACTCTGCCTGCTCGGTAAGGGCATCGTAGCGTTCACTTTTTTGCATATAATAGTTGCGCTGTGCCAGATTCTCAATACATCTTCCAATGGTCTCCTCTATTTCCGAAATACTTGCCGGCTGGACAATATAGTCGAACGCACCACCTCGGATTGCTTCTTTTGCATAGGCAAAATCAGCATGGGAAGTAAGAAAAATGCAATATACGTATGGATACTTCTCAACCTGCCATTTCTGCAGGGCAATTCCATCTTCCCCTGGCATTTCAATGTCTGTCAGCATAATATCCACGTGCTGTTCCTGCAGGATTTCCTTTGCAGCAAGAGCACTATTCGCAGTATATACCTTATCTACATGAAGTTTTTCCCAATCCACCAGTTTCTTCGTCGCTTCCAGAATTTTCTCCTGATCATCTACAATCAATACTGTCATTCCTGCACCTCTATCTTTTCCGGCAAAACAAGTTCACTTACCGCTCCGTCATGGTTTTCGAAGTACCAGCTTGCCTTATCTCCATAAAAAATTCGCAGACGGCTCTGTAAATTAATAACCCCGATTCCCAAGCCTTCTTTTTCCTCTGGTTTGTACTCATTGATTACATCCAGAAGTTTCTTTGGATACCCGGGTCCGTTGTCTTTCACCGTGATATCCAGATAATTGCCATCTTCTGTTTTCCGGTATTTCACACTTAACCAAATACGAAGCTGTCTTCCAGTCATATCACGGGCATATTTTACTGAATTTTCAATAAACGTCTGTAAAGTAAGGATTGGAACTTCTTTTTCCATAACTGCTTCATCAGCTTGTATTTCACAGGTAAGCGGTTTACTTGTCATCAGCTTTTGTAGATCTACATAGTTTCTTACAAAATCTAATTCTTCCTGGATTGTCACAAAACCTTTTTCCTGCTGGAGGAGATAACGTAAATGTACAGATAACCGCTGAAGGAAAATTTCGGCATTGTCATATTCCTTTAATGCCAGCATATAATAGGCGTTTTTCAGACAGTTTGTGTAAAAATGGGGTGTGAGCTGAAGCTGCAGATACTGTCTGTGTATTTTTGCCTTTTCCAGTTCTTCCTCGTAAAACCGGATCTTGTACTGTTCAATTTCTGCGAGAAGGGTTTTTACAGACTGACGTACATCTTCTATTTCGGAAATACGGTTCGGGGCTGAGAAATCCACTTCCCATTCACCAGTTTTGATGCTTTGAAGCGCATTGCTCATATCTTCCAGCGGTCTCGATAATTCATAGTAAACGAATTTTTCAATCCGCACAGCTGCAATCACAAAGAGAACGATCAGCAGCATAAATACAATATGAAATCCATTTATATAAAGCCATATACTTTCCGGCAATACTACTGCGACTGCCAGATCTGCAGAATTCAGCTGATGAAGGTATATGACTTTTCCGTCTATGTGGTTTTCACCAGGCTGTAATTTTGCGATCTGAATGCTGTCCAGAACTTCTGTTTCTAAATTTTTTCCATTTTCTGAGACTTCTGTTCCAGCATTAGATTCTGTCACATTTCCAGCAGCATCTACAGTGCAATAAAACTTGCCATCCTCTATCACACCGTACACTGCATTTTTTTCTATCTTGTCCGGCAGCCCCTGACTCAGATTTATAGCCCCGCCGATCGCAGATGCAGCTTTTCTCATATAAAGCCCCAGCCAGCATTCTTCATCTGCTCTCAATATTTCTGTCATATAATTATCCGATCTGGATGTAAGAATACTTTTGCCAGCTTTTTTTACCTGCTCCACAGCAGCAAAAGACATACTATTATTTATGGCATACTGCACCCGCTCAAAAGCATCATAATACAGGAAAAGTCCACCAATGTTCTTGTTACCGTTTACCTGGATATGCATCACATTCAACAGATTATAAATACAATTCCACCGTTCAGCCACCGACGGATAAGTATCAATCACGTTAAAAGAATTATTCTGGGCATAAATTTCCCCTGTTATGCTCCTGAGCTGTGCCAGATTGGTTTCTAACGTGTTTGCATATGCGGCCATATCCGCGCTTCGTTTTTCATTATTTTTCTTTTGATAAGAATTAATGGAACTAAGCAGAAACGCCATGAGAAGCAGTGCCACTGTAATGATAAACAGCCAGGATGCTCCCACGATCTGACGTTTCAGACTGAACATTTTGTTTTTCATTTTTAAATTCTCCCAGCCTCCAGCCGGAGTATCGCTGCCAGAATCCTTCTGGAACAGATTCGCAAATCTTCTGACGTAATTTCACCATTCTGCGCGGATTGATATAATGCTTCAATATCTGATTTTGCACCAGGCATGATCAGATCATTTCCAGCGCGGATGCAGCCGCTGCATGTGGAGGCTTTATATTTTCTTTTTTCATTATCACCTGAAGAAGTAGTTCCCCAGTCTGTCATAACCATGCCATCAAATCCCCACTCATCTCTGAGAATGGAGGTCAAAAGTTCGTAGTCGTTTGCAGTATGGACACCATTGATAAGATTGTAGGAGGTCATGACAGCAACCGGATGAGCTGATCTTACAGCGATTTCAAATCCCTTCAGATAAATCTCTCTCAAAGCACGTTCGGAAATATGAACGTTTGTTGCATACCGGTTGTCTTCCTGGTTGTTGCATGCAAAATGCTTCAAGGTTACACCTGCACAGTGGAATTTCTGGATGGCTCCGGTTACGGTTGCTGCGCATTCACCGGTAATCAGCGGATCTTCTGAATAGTATTCAAAATTTTGGCCGCAAAGAGGATTTCTGTGAATATTCATGGATGGAGCAAGCCAGAGTTCTACATGAAAGCGCTGCATTTCCTGCCCTTCAATTTCCCCGCATTTGCGCCAGCAGTCCCGATCCCAGGTCTGGGCAAGCATTGTTGCTATAGGAAGTCCTGTCGTATACTGCTCATAAACATTATGATTTACTCTGTCTTTAATATAATCCTCACCGATGATCCTGTCCACATTCCGAACGGAAATCACACCTTCTGTCAACAGACTTCCCTCTTTGTCCACCTCGAACTGTGGAAGAACACGAAGTCCGCTGCCGCCATCAGACATATGCATATTGGGAATTCCACGGCTTTCCACCAGCATTCTGGTGCTGTCGCAGGTTCCTGGTGCCATAGGAATGACAGCTTCTGTTTTTGTATTTGTGCTTCCATAGGTCACAAAGGTAGCTTCCTCTTCTCCTGCATTTCCCACACAGAGATAGCACATTTCTTCGATCGTAAGAGAGTTTACAAAATCATCCAGACTCAGATGGCCAGCGACCACATCCTGGAATTGTAGAAGTTTTCCCATGTTTGAATGTCCATTCTCTTTCGTTTCAGAAGTTTTCTTTATTTTTTTCGCAGACATTTCCGGTAGTTTCTCATCTCCCCTGCAAAGATTCCGACACTGCTCACATATGATTTCTTTTTCCACCTGGAAGCTACCGGCGACCTCCGTATTTCTGGATGAATTACCCACGCGGATCACATACTCTCCTGCTTCCATAACCCATGCAGCCTTTTTTTCATTATAAGATGCAAGACTTTTAAGTTCAATTTCTATCTGGACTTTTTGTGCTTCCCCAGGCTGCAACAACCGCGTTTTCTGAAACCCTTTCAGTTCCTGGTATGGCTTTTTTAGTTCTCCTTGCGGCGCAGAAATGTAAACCTGGACCGTCTCCCTGCCAGCATATGTATCCCCGATATTCTTCACATTTACATGAATGACAAGTTTTCCGTTTTCTTTGGAAATTACTTTTGTCTCAACTGCAAAATCCGTGTAGGACATACCATAGCCAAATGGATATGCTGGCTGGATTCCAAAGGAATCAAAATAGCGGTAACCCACATAAATTCCTTCTGTATAATATTCATCATCCAGATTTCCATTCATGGCTCCGTAATTACCAGCATTTGGATAGTCTTCGTATTTTTCGGCCCAGGTATCTGTAAATTTTCCTTCTGGTGTCACTTTACCTGTCATAATGTCTGCTACCGCAAGTCCTGTTACACCAGCTGCCTGCCCTACAAAAACCAGGGCGCTTAGATTGGGAAGCTGACGAATATAAGCTGTATCAATCTGGCTTCCCATATTCAGAAGAACCACTAATTTCTGAAAATTCTCTGACAATATTTTCAGATTTTCTTTTTCTTCCTTTGAAAGATAATAGTCTCCTTCTTTCAGCCGCCTATCAGCACCTTCTCCAGAAGTTCGTGACACAACAAATACTGCTGTATCTGCTTCTTTGGACTTTTTCAGATCTTCTTCCGTAATAATCGGCTGGGCGCATAAGGTCAAAGGATTTCCATACATCTCCATCACTGCGCGAATCAGCGATTCACTCATATATTTCCGAATTTCACTATAATAGTTGTCCTCCTGCTCCTGAACCAATTTTGCATATTGATCCAGGTAAGCTGTTGAAGTTATAACAATTCCTGACCGCTTCAGACCTTCCATAATAGAAATTTCCTCACGGCTTGTGAAGCTTGCCGCACCAAGCCCACTGAATTCTGTGTTCTTTGCACCAGAACCATAAAGTGCAATCTTTGTTCCTTGCTTCAGCGGAAGTACGCCATCATTTTCCATCAGCACCATTCCCCGCGCAGCCACTTCACGTACAACCTGAGTGTGTTCCAGTTCCTCACTGGTAATTGTTCCAGGTTTTAAGCCATAGTATTTGTTCATAAATATTTCCCCATTTCAATCATTTTTTATAATACACCAGAAATTTCCCTCTATAAGAAATCAATTCGATTGCCTTTCCTTTCTTCGCAATAATTACAGAACCATCTGACGGATCCCAGATTTCTGCCTGTTCTTTTCCTGGAAAATCCCAGATTAATTTTACATCTTTTTCCGAATTATTGACTACAAAATAGATTATTTTATTATCTTTTATGAATTTGGCGCGCAAAATCATAGGATTTTCTTCCGTGTATTTCTTGTCTTCGACAGTTCCATTCCTTATAGTATCCAGCTTCAGTTCTTCTTCCTGTGAGTCCAGTTCAGCAAGAATTTCTTCTTCATTCATAGCTTTGAATAATTCAGTTTCCGTGCATTTCGGTCCACGGATGGATTCCTCACGGAAATTGTACCATTCGAAACGGATTCTTTCACCAACCCGATTTGCCGGAAGCTTATCTGCAAACATCACATTTACGCCATGTTTTTTCAAGATTTCCAGGGCTTCCCAGGTGTCTGGCCAGATTTCATCCATTGCTGGAAGAATGATATTTTTTACCTCAATGCCCGAAATTTGCGGAATTCTATTCTGGTTCGCTACAATATTTACAGCTTTCTCTTTTTTATTCTTAGTATCGTTTTCCAATTCAACTGTCGTATCTGCCTCCAGACTTTTTGCTGCATTCACAAGATCTTCTCTGTCTGCAAACAAATAATCATGACCAGCTTCGTAAATTTTCCTTGTTATGGACAATAGCGATCTGTCTGTATCGCATTCCGCCGATTCCTGAGCGCAATGCTGTGGTCTGGTCTTCGCCTGTGCATCTTCGATTGCATAATATACAAAAGTACCGCAGTCATTCTGCACTCCGTCCAGCATATAACCGATACGTCCAACGTAATTATTTACCCATTTAGCCTGATCACAGCTCATATAGCCTTTATAATCCTTCAACACTTTCGGTGCGTAGGAAGCAAAATCTGAAGAAAAATAGGAATTAATGCATCTGCAGCCGCCAAGATAAAGCAGATTTAAGATTCCGGTTGCATAACGTACTGGTTCTTTTTCAAAATAGGGAATATCAATAAATGGGCAGAGCTCAGTCATAATTCCATTTGTTCCTTTTTTCCTGGAAGCCATCTGGGCAAAACGAGTCGTATTATAATGATAGATTTTCGGATAAGCAGCCAAAACATCAACGCCTGCATAGTCTGTTGCTTTTAACACTTCCAGATAGGAGCCGTAATATAATACATGGAAGCGCAGTGATTCCTCTGCCAGATAGTGACCAGAAAAACGGGTTCCATGTTCGTGACACCACTGGGAAATCTGCGTTACGTATGCCTTTGCCACAAGTTTCCCGATCAGATCATAAAAATGCACTCTTGTTGTATAAGAGCTTTCACGGCCTTCAAAAATCTGTGGTAAATAAGGAAGCAGTGAATATCCGTATTCTTTTTCAAAATCTTCAAACAATCCTTCTTTCCAGGGTGCCAGTGCATAAGGCCATACTTCATCCCCCTGAATGTAAGCTGCCATTAGACTGGGTTCATCTGTGAAAACAGCTTCTGCATTTTGATAAGCAGACCGGGATGTCTTTGCGATTGGTTCATAGCATACATCCAGAAATCTACGCACTGCTTTTTCTTCCATAATATTGATATAACGACTTCTGGAACACACATTATGCGTCAGATGTGTTCCTTCGTATGCTGACTTTACGCTGAAAATGAAAAAAGCCTCATTTTCTTTCAGGTCACATTCGCAGAATGTATCTGTAAATGGCACAGGCTTCATTTTCTCATATTCAATAATGCTGGCATTCATAACAGAATGATCTACCGGATATTTTGCTGCCCAGATGATTTTATCTGATTCATCATCCAGATGGAATTCGGAATGTTTGGTTTTCACTGCAAGACGACGGATCATATAGAAGCCTTTTGCCTCTAATTCTGGATAATCTTCCAGAGCAAGTCCGCCTGCATAACCGGACGGATAACCTTTCTCATCATAGATCCAATAAGCCAGATTCCTGTCCTGAAGTTTTTTCAAAGTCCGATTGAACTTTTTCAGGTTTTCCGGGTTAGATGTATAACCATTTTCTTGACTGGGATTAGTTGCCACACCACCATAACCAAACTCACGCACTGCATCCATCAGTACTTCTTCCTGTTCTGGCCATCCGTGAACAATGGTTTTCATCCTGTATTTTTTATCCGGGGTTGTAAATGCTTCTCGATTCATGTTTTTCCTCCTTTAAAACAGCTCAGTCTTTCATAGATCATTTGACACAATCTTTAAAACTGTAGCATCACCTAGATCCGAACATCCGTAAAACTTCTGATCCAGGCTTTACGTTTATCTTCTACTATCCTTCTCTTACCATAAATTATTTGTGTTGAAAATACGATATCGTTTTCCTACTTAAATTGTTGATAATCTGACTTTTTCGAAAAAAATACAGCTGAAGTGCCATCTCAACACTTCAGCTGTATTTTTCAACATTCATAAACTCTTTATACAGTTTAATTTTGCTTTATCTCATATTCCTGCATCAGTTTTTCGCGATATCCCTGGTTATCCAGTGTAAGCTATAACTCTGCAATTTTATTACTATCCAGCAACAACCTTACAATTTCCTTATTTCTCCACCATATAATCCTTAATCACATCATGATCTCTCAGTACCTTCTCGACTAAAGTCCCCTTAATTGCTTTCAGCAGAGGTTTTTTCACCAGGTTCAGCGGGCCAGGAAGCTCGACTTCAAGTGGGGATCTGCCATCCATAAGTTTTACACTGGCATCGAGGAGTTCTCGCACGTCGTAAACGCTGCCCCATACTTCTGGAACGCCACGGTCTACACCCATAAGTCCGTATACTGCTTCCATTGCGGTACGAACAGAATATTCTGTGGTGAATATAGTGTCTCTTGGAGTCTCAGCGAACTGGCCAAGGAATGCGAAGTTCACGCAGCCATCCGGGATAACATCCGGTCTGTCGCCTTTGGCTCTTGGCATGAAGAATGCAGTGATGTAAGGCATCATGGTCGGTACGCAGACTGCGCTGTTTTCAGCCAGATCCTCGATCTGATCCGTCGGTACGCCCATATGGTACAGCCACTCTTCCGTGATTTCTTTACCGGTACACTCTTTCATCGGTTTCTTTACATAATCACCAGGTACATCTGTGAAGAGACCATATACCCAGACGCAAACCTTATCTTTGTCCTGATCCTTGAACTGACCCTGACGGTTGATGGTCCAACTTAACAGCCAACTGGAATCCTGGCAGCTTACGATACCGCCGGTAACAACCTTGCCGCTCTTCGGATCTCGCTTGCAGATGTCGGTAATATAAGGAATGATCTTGTCATCCAGTGTGGTAACAGTTGCAGATTCCCAGTTAGTCTTCGCGATATCAGAACAGAATTTCTCCGGATGTCCGAAAGACGGATCCTGTTTTGCAATATTTTTCCAAAGGCTCCAGCAGCCGCTTGTACGAACCTCAGCATCTCCGTTTGGAGCGTGGTTCTGGTCACCGTAGATAGTTCCCTCTGTACAGCTTCCGTTGGTAACAAATACATAGTCGTTCTCAGTAAGAAGGATTCCCTTCTCAACACCCTTTACCTTGCACTCAATAGCAGTTGCCACTTTTTTACCATCGTGAATATCGAAGATTACATTGGTAACCTCTGTGTTGAACTGGAAGTCAACACCTGCATCCTCCAGATATTTCTTCATTGGAAGGATCAGGGACTCATACTGATTGTATTTGGTGAATTTCAGAGCACTGAAATCCGGAAGTCCGCCGATATGATGGATAAAACGCTGGATGTAAAGCTTCATCTCCAGTGCGCTGTGCCAGTTTTCGAATGCAAACATAGTTCTCCAGTATAACCAGAATGTGGAATTCAGAACCTCATCATCAAATACATCCTCGATGGTCTTGTCATAAAGATCCTCATCCTTTGTAAAGAACAGCTTCATGATTTCCATGCAGCCCTTCTGGCTCAGGTTAAATTTGCCATCTGTGTGAGCGTCTTTGCCCTGCTTTACAGTAGCACGGCAAAGAGAATAGTTCGGATCATGTTTGTTCAGCCAGTAGTACTCATCCAGTACAGAGGCGCCTGGTTTTTCCAGAGATGGAATGCTGTGGAAAAGATCCCAGAGACATTCGAAGTGGTTCTCCATCTCACGGCCGCCTCGCATTACGTATCCTCTCATCGGATCAAAAATACCATCGCATGCACCGCCTGCAATGTCCATCGCTTCCAGGATGTGAATGTGGTCGCCAGGCATCTGCGCGTCTCTTACCAGGAAGCAGGCTGCTGCCAGTGAAGCAAGTCCGCTTCCTACCAGATATGCATGCTTGTCATCTACACCTTCCGGTTTCTCCGGGCGGGCAAATGCTTCGTAGTTACCGTTTGTATAATAAATACCTTTGCTGTTTTTCTCGTTTTTACCACGCTCTGTATTGCGGTAATTCGGGTCTACGTGTGCTTCTGTAATCTGTTTCTCCTCACGGCTTTTATTTGCCAGGACTGCTGCTCCTGCACCTGCTGCGGCAAGTGCTGCCATACCTAATACGGAATGTTTCTTCTTTGACATAAAAATTACCACCTTTCTGAAATTTGCCGTTGCATTATTTCCGGCTATCTGTGTTTATTCTTGTTTTAACTTTACGAATCAGCTTCTAAGCTCTCTCAGGTTTGTTTCCTGACCTTCAGATAAAAAGCTTTTATTTGACTAATTCGAAATTCTGCTGCCTTTTATTTAGTATTTCCTGTTTCTGAGTGTATTCTACGTCAAAAAATAATTTTCCTCAATTTACAAAACAAGACGGATGACAAAAAACTTATCATCCGCCTTACTTTGTAAAGTTGATTTCGAAAACTTTATGTCCCGCACTTTCAGCATTAAAGCTGCTATGCCATAGTTATTCCTTATTTTCCGGATAAACTTAATCTTTATTGCCCTTCCTTCTCCATATTCCGCAGAGAATTCCCAACATTTCCATGCATGGTCACGCAGACCATATTCGCGATTTCTTCTGGGGCTTCCTTCATTCCTCTCTTGATCCAATCAAGCATAACACCTACGAAACTGTATTTGTAAAAATCCGCAATAAATTTCTTCTGTTCCTCTGTAACCCTCAGATTCTCGCTCTGCTCTTCCACCACTCCTTCGATCAGCTGATAGGTCAGGCTGTACAGATAACTTTCCACCTGCTCTCGTTTCACAGAGCGATACACATTCAAAATAAATGGCTTATTTTCCAAAACAGCCTCAAAAATCTGCTGAAGCCCTTCCTGCCAGGTGTCGTAAGTCTTTTTTCCCTGCAAAGCCCGGGAAGCGTCCTCAATACAGGACCATTCTACCAGGTCATAAATATCTTTAAAATGATAGTAAAAAGCCATTCGGCTGATTCCGCAGTCTGTAGTCAGATCACTGATTGTAATCTTGTCCAGAGGCTTCTGAAGGAGAAATTTCTTCAGAGACTCTTCCAGTGCATTTTTTGTGATATTGTTCATTCAGATGTGCTCCTCCTGATAATATTTATTTTGCAGTATGGCATCATGCAATACATGAGGTCTGTACAATTTCTAGAGCGTGTTTGAAAAATCATTCCCACAATCTGCAGGCTCTAAGGATTTTATAAAGCCTTTTTGAATTTTTGTCAACAGGAGCACTATGGAAAAAAGCAGATATCCGCCTCCGAACTTATATATGCATATATTTTCTGAAATATTCATCGCCATCCTGAAATATATTTGGAAAAGGCTTTCTGCAAGATGTGCGTCACAATTTGTGGGAGAACATCCTCCACTTTACAAGAAAAACTCTCAATGCTACAATATTCCCCAGATATTTGACAAAAAAAGACCCTGTGGGGGAATACATAAGGAGAACACCATGGAATTAAAGCTTGAAAACGGACGTCCCGCAGATACCACGGGCAGACTTGAAAAAGAGATACGTACTTATGATTTTCTTGATGCACTTCAGGTGCCTTATCAGAGGATTGACCATGAAACTCTGATGACCATTGAAGCTTGTAAAGATGTGGATAAAGTGCTTGATGCAGTAATCTGCAAAAACCTGTTTCTCTGCAACCGCCAGGAAACGAACTTCTATCTGCTGCTCCTGCCAGGCGACAAGAAGTTTAAGACAAAGGAAGTATCTTCCCAGCTTGGCGTTGCCAGACTTTCCTTCGGCAATGAAACTTATATGGAGAAATTCCTTGATATTACACCTGGTTCTGTCAGTATACTTGGGCTTATGAACGATAAGGAAAATCATGTGCAGCTGCTTATTGATGAAGACCTCCTGAAGGAACCTTACATCGGCTGTCACCCTTGTATTAACACATCCAGCCTGAAAATTAATATGAAAGATATGATGGAAAAAATTATTCCGGCTATGAAACATGAACCGATTTTTGTGAAATTGGGACAGGAAGAATAAAATTGCAATTAACTAATTTGTATGTTACCCTTTCTTCCATTATGCTCAAAATAAAACAGACAGATACACATTTTAATCATGTACCCGCCTGTCTCATTTCAGTCTTTATTCAATTTTTATTTGCTCTTCCGCTCCTTTACCAGTGCAAATACACTCTGAAGTACAATGAAGAAGCACAGCAGGATTGCTGTTACAATGTTGGACCAGGAGCTGATCAGTTTTCCATTGGTTTTAACCAAAGTAGAAATCGTACCATTGATCAATACACCAAATAAGGAACCAAGTACATTTCCTACACCACCGGTAAGAAGTGTACCACCGATGACTGCGGAGGAAATAGCGTCCATTTCAAGGCCGGTTGCCTGGGTGGTGGTACCTGCCATGGTATTCAGGCAGTAGCAGATTCCGCCGATGGAAGTAAGGAAACTGGAAAGAATATATGCCTTCATCTGTGTTTTCTTAACATCAAGTCCCATCAGGGTTGCAGACTGCTGATTGCCGCCTACTGCGTAAATACTGCGGCCGAAGCGTGTGTATTTCAGCATCAGATAAATAGCAAGAACTACGATCAATGCAACTACAACAGTTACACGAAGGTATGGAAACTGCATGATTCCCTTTTTGTTCAGATACCCTCCAAATGGAAGGGAAATCTTAAAGCTGGAAAGAGTGGTAAAAATCTTGTCAGAAACAATACTTACCTGCTCTTTACAGATCACAGCTGTCATACCTCTGGCAAAGAACATTCCTGCCATAGTAACGATGAAAGGCTGGATTTCCAGGTAGGAAATACAGAAGCCCTGAACAATACCAAATATAATGCCAATTGCAAGGATCAGAAGCATAAGTACCGGGCTGGACCATCCCCACTGCTCAATTCCCACTGCCAGGATCATACAGTCCATAGCAACCAGGGAACCTACGGAAATATCAATACCGCCAGTAAGCATAACGCATGTCATACCAGCTGTAATGCAGATCAGACCTGCATTGTTGATCAGGATGTTCAGAAATGTCTGGAAACGGGTAAAGCCTTTGTCCGCATATACGATACATCCTGCAGCATACATTACAAAGAATAATACAATGGTGATCAGCAGCAACAGGTTATTGCTGTTTATTTTTTTCTTTTTCATGCCCGAGCTGCCTCCTTTCCGGATTTCTTTGTCAGCTTCTTAAAGAAGGCTTTGGCTGGCTCAGCCTGAATTACTACGATGATAATAACTACGATTGCCTTAAATACCGGTGCCTGTGCAGAAGAAACACCAAGTGCATACAGAGTTGTGGTAATCGCCTGGATGGTGTACGCTCCAATGATGGAACCTGCCAGGGAAAACTTACCGCCGCCAAGGCTGTTGCCGCCAAGTGCTACAGAAAGAATTGCATCCAGCTCCATGTTCAGACCGATGTTATTGGTATCTGCTGAATAGATTCTGGAGGTTGCAACCATACCTGCAAGACCTGCACAAAGACCGCAGATTGCATAGCACATAAGGATGATTTTTGCAGAATTAAAGCCTGCGATACGGGAAGCTTTTTTGTTAATACCAACACTCTGGATGTAAGTTCCAAGTGCTGTGTAGCGAAGTACAATAGAAGCAATTGCTACACACACAGCAGCCACAATGATCGGTGTAGGAATGATTCCGCAGTAAGCGCCAAGCTTCTGGAAAGAAGGAACTCGAACATAAACGATCTGGCTGTTGCAAAGAAGAAGTCCTACTGCTCGGCCTGCCGACCATAGGATCAGGGTGGCGACCATAGGCTGAATATTCATATAGGCAACCAGAAATCCATTAAAAACGCCACAGATCAAAGTGACAAGAAGTCCGGCTCCAATGCCAACCAGCAGCGGATGCGCATATTCCTGCACATTTACATTTCCGTATCCTGCAAGGATCATACAGCAGACACCTGCGTAAAGACTCATTACGGAACCAACGGAAATATCAGTACCGCCGGAAGCAGATACAACGAGTGTCATACCGATTGCCAGTATGGCGATTTCACTTCCACGGTTCAGGATGTCGATCAGACGTCCGTAAAGTACACCATTCTTAATGGAAATCATAAAGAAGGAAAGCGGTGCGCTTCCTGTTGCAATATCATATACTACGTTGATCAGCATGACCAGGATCATACTGAAAACCGGAAGGAACAGACGTTTCTGCGCCAGTTTTTTGAAATTACCCATTACTGCTCACCTCCTGCGATTGCTTTCATTACGTTCATCTGGTTCATATCTGCCTCATCAATCTCTCCAACCTTCTGACCGTCACGGAGAACTGCCATACGGTTGCAGGTACGGAGCATTTCCTCAATCTCAGAGGAAATGAAGATCAGACTCTTTCCTTCATCTGCAAGCTTCAGAACCAGCTTCTGGATCTCTGTCTTGGTACCGATATCGATGCCTCGAGTAGGCTCGTCCAGAATCAGGAAATCCGGGTTTGTTGCAAGCCATCTTGCAAGGATAACCTTCTGCTGGTTTCCACCGGAAAGCTGTTTGATCAAAGTCTCGCGGCTTGCACATTTGATCTGGAGAAGATCAATATACTTGTCTGCAATCTCACACTGTTTTGCCATAGGGATCTTTTTCAGAATGCCCTGTTTTGCCTGAATTGCAAGGATGATATTTTCTCTTACAGACAGATCTGCAACAATTCCCTCCGCTTTACGGTCGTCAGGAAGAAGTCCCATTCCAAGATGCATGGCATCAATAGGATTTTTCACCTTAACTTCCTTGCCTTTTACTTTCAAAGTACCAGTCTGGGCGCGGTCAGCACCGTAAATAGCACGTGCCAGTTCGCTTCGTCCGCTTCCAAGAAGTCCGGTAAGACCGATAACCTCTCCTTTGTGGATATCAAGGTCAAATGGTTTGATGGTTCCTGCATGGCTTAAGCCACGTGCTTCGATTACCATCGGCTCTTTTCTTTTATCTCCTGTGGTCTCCGGTTTAATGGAAGCAAGATCGTCGAAATCTTTTCCCATCATAGCTGCTACCAGCTTCACTCTCGGAAGATCTGCAATCTCATACTCGCCAACCAGCTGACCATTTCGAAGAACGGTAATTCCGTCACATACTGCATAAACCTGTTCCAGGAAATGGGTAACAAATATGATTCCTACACCTTTCTCCTTCAGTCTGCGCATCATGGTAAAAAGCTTTTCTACTTCACGATCATCCAGTGAAGATGTGGGCTCATCCAGAATGAGCACCTTACAGTCCATATCTACAGCACGGGCAATTGCGATCATCTGCTGCAATGCCAGTGAATATTCTTCAAGATTACGTGTTACATCAACGTCAAGCTCCAGCTGTTTCATAAGGGCAGCTGCCTGACGGTTCATTGCCTTTCGGTTGACCGTTCCAAGCTTTGTCAGCGGCTCGCGGCCTATGTAAAGATTCTCTGCCACCGAAAGGTTTGGACAGAGGTTTACTTCCTGATATACAGTAGAAATGCCCTTCTTCTGGGCGTCCATGGTATCTTTATTTACGATGGGATGATCAAATCCTTCCAGATAAATCTCTCCAGCCTCAAATTTATTTACGCCGGTCAGGCACTTGATCAATGTGGATTTACCCGCGCCATTCTCTCCCATCAGCGCGCGGATTTCACCTTTTTTCAATGTCAGATCCACGCCTTCCAGTGCTTTTACACCTGGGAATGTCATGCAGATTCCCTGCATTTTCAATACTACTCCTGCCTCCAACGCGATTCCTCCCTTCCCGTTATCAACTTCATTTTTCATTCTCCTCGTTGCTCGCGAAAATTAAGGGGAAGAAAATCCGCATTGGGACTTTCCTCCCCTATTCGTTCATCTTTATCGTTTTTCAGCTGCTTGCTGATAACCAATTTCGATGTTTACGGATTGTTTCACAGCTCTGCTGTTTTCACACTCTCCGATTGATTTTTCTGATTAGTAAGCACGTCCAGCCAGAACTTCATCAGTCATAGTTGTTGCATATTCGCTCTCGATTCCAGGTGCTACGAATGCCTGATCCTCAACAAGTGTTGTCTTCTCAAATTCTTCGCCTGCCTGCATTTTTTCGATTACGCCCTTAACAACCTCAGCCTGGATCGGGTTACACTCAACGTTGCAGTTGATCTTTCCGTCTAATGTGTACTGAAGTCCATCGTGTGTTGCATCGAAGGAAATAAGAGTTACATCGCCATCAACACCGTAGGTGATACCTGCTGCATCCATTGCATCCATTGCGCCGTATGCTTCGTTATCGTTCTGGCAGACAACTACATTGAACTGTCCCTCATAGGATTTGATGAAGGATTCCATAACTTCCTGACCACCAGCCTGTGTAAAATCACCAGACTGAGAATCAAGAATCTTCCAGTTATCATGCTCGCCAGCTACCTGATTGAATCCTTCTGTACGTCCGAGTGCTGCGGAAGCTCCTACGGAACCTTCGATTACAAGAATGTTAGCGTCTTTATCGCCAAGGTACTCAGCTAACCAGTTACCAGCTGTAATACCTTCGTTTGTTGTGTTTGTTCCAACCCATGCATCATATAAATCGTCGCTTGCTTCGATCTCACGGTCTGCGATGATTACAGGGATTCCAGCATCCTGTGCTTCCTGAAGAACGGTGTCCCAGCCAGCGGACTGGATCGGAGCGATTACGATGTAATCCATATCTTTACTAATGAATGTACGAACTGCTTCAAGCTGTGCAGCATTGTCATTGTCGCAGTCTACAAGATCAAGGCTGTATCCAGCATCTTCTGAGAAAACATCCTGATAGTTCTGGGTGTTTGCTGTACGCCAGTCTGACTCATGTCCTACCTGTGCGTATCCAACGGTTACCAGATCGTCAGCATAAACCGGCATAGCCATCATGCTGAGTGTTGCTGCTGCGAGTGCCATAACTGCTAATTTCTTTTTCATGTGATTGTTCCTCTCTTTCTTTTAGAAAAATACTTTTGCAGGTCGCGCCTGCCATTGGTTTCTCGTTCAACACTGATCCGTTTGCTGTCTCAGCTTTCCGTCCGTTCTTGAATCCGTGTTCTTCTTGATGTCTATAATTTAGCGAAAATCAACATAAATTTCAATATTGTTTTCCCGTCTTTTGGTTGTTTCGTCAGTTCAAACAATACAAATTTGTTGGTTTTCATAGTGAAATACAGACAAATTTATATTATAATGGACTTCAGGCAGGAAAAGGGGTGATATTTTATGATTTCTCATTTAGAAAGTTTGTTTTCTTATGATTTTGTGAAAAATATTACACCTTTTTCTATGTTTTTCGATTTGGCAAACTGTCTAAGCTGGAAAAAAAGGTTTGATCATTTGAAAAAAGGTATAATATTTTGGGTTTTAGAAGTGAAAAAGCAGAAGATTTATTGGGAAATCATAAATAATTCATGTGAAAATTTTATGAAATAACTATCCCAGCAAAATAAAAAAACCAGAGTGGCGCGACAGATTGCGGGAATACTTTTTCAGACACGCTCTAGAGCGTGTTTGGAAAAGGCTTTCTGCAAGATGTGCGTCACAATTTGTGGGAGATTTTGTCCGGAGGAGGGCGTCGTAGCGGGCTACGACAACCGAATTCGGGCAAAATATACCGCAAAGTGGGGCGTACAGATTGCAGGAATGCTTTTTCAAACACGCTCTAACCTAAGAAAGAGGAACTAAAATATATGGCGATCAAATATAAATGGCTGGTTGAACAGCTAAGAGAAATCATTTCAGATTCTATTCAAAATGGAATCAACAAGCTTCCCACCGAACAGGAGCTGGCTGTCAGATACCGTGTCAGCCGACAAACGGTCCGGGCTGCGCTGGCGGTTCTTGAAGATGAGCGGGAAATCCGCCGCATTAAAGGGAGCGGAGCTTACATTACCGGACTTTCCAGCCTGGAAGACCGGAATATAGTTGGAATTCTGATTCCCGATGAACAGCAATATGAATATCCTGCACTGATAAATGATATTCGTGTGGCGCTGGCTACGGAGGGATTTTCCTGCAAGGTTTACCCCACTCACAATCATGTGGACCAGGAACGGCAAATCCTTCAGTTTCTTTTGAAAAGTCCGCTGCGGGCACTTATTGTGGAGCCTGTAAAAAGCGCCTTACCATCACCTAATACAGAGCTTTATCAAAGGCTGATACAAAGGGGAACTTCCATTTTGTTCCTGGAATGTGCTTATCCCCAGTTGTCTCAGATTCCAGTAATCTATGAGATAATCTATATGGGGCTGGTCTTCTGGTGCAAAGTCTTGTGGAAAAAGGCCACTCTTCTATCGCCGGTATTTTCCAGATGGACGATCAGCGGGGACTTGAACGCTACCAGGGATTTCTGGATGCTATGCAAAATCAGGGGCTGACTGTACCAGACCGCAACATCTGCTGGTACACCACACAGGAACTGGATGATTTCCGTCAGAGCCAGGATATCAGCTTCCTGAAAAAATTTCTGGAACGGATCACCCCCGACTGCACTGCGTTTATTTGTGAGGATGACTTTATTGCATGGCTATTATGGGAAGAGCTGTCGCTTGGACAGGAGAAAAAGATAGCAACTCATGCTTCCCTTTCATCCTCTCTTCAAAGCACTGGATTCAAGACTACTTCCGCCGACCATAGTTTCGAAACCACAATAGCACTAGCCGCCTTCAATACCAGCTACCTTACCACATCTGTCTGCTCCGCGCCACAACACTGACACACCAGACACACCAGCCTGGTACTCTGGCCGCCCAAATGAGCATAAACAAATTAAAAGGACTCCCTGTCTCTTCGCAGGAAGTCCCATGGCAGTTATCACTGCCGAAATCGCATAATTAATTTTAAATATCATGCAGTCCCCTTACTCCGATATTCCCTTGGGCTGCACCCGGATTTTTTCTTAAACACATAACTGAAATAATGGGGATCCTTATATCCCACCTCCTGTGCGATCTCTCCGGACGACTTGTCCGTCTCGCGCAGGAGTTTTTTCGCTCTGTCAACACGTTTGCAGGTAATATACTCTACAAACGTCTTCTGCATATTCTGGCTGAAAATTGCGCTTAAATAGTTGGCACTCATATTCACCGCATCCGCTACTTCATTCAGGGAAATGGTCTCTTTATAGTAATTCTCATCAATATAATCCAGCACTTTCCTCATGGCGCTGTTGCCCTGAGACTCATTCTTCTCATCCCTGATATCAATGGCACTCTGAAGAATGTCCACACAATACCCTGCCACCTGCGATGCCTTGATACTGGTATCCTGATATTTTCCCTCGATCCGTTCTGTATAACCCTCTTTTTCCACACCAATGGATTCCAGATACATAATAGTTGTAAACCGAATATGAAGCACCACATAATCCCGGAACATTCTGGACTCCAGTGCCTTACTCATTCCACCCAGATATCCCTGAACGAACTCCTGGATCTCACTGCTGCTTCCTTTTGTAAGAAAATCCTTGATGATCTCCGGATTCAGCTGTGAAGAATCCACTGCTGCCAGCCGGTTCTCTCCCTGCGAATTTACATAACTCTCCAAAGTATCTTCTGTAAGCACATGCAGTCCCGGCACCATAAAACGATATGCAAAATAATGATTCACACTCTGATAACACTGGGAAAGCAAGCTCAATCTCTCCACTGGTTTTCCTACAGCTACATACCAGTCCATCTGCTCTTCCCCTTCGCAGGTCCGCTTCACATACTCCACGCAATTATCTGTCAGCTCCGGAAGCCGGGACAATTCCCCCTTTACCAGAACTCCGTAACTGTTTACATTCCAGCGGAAAAGCAGATACTGGGGATAGCGGAGAAAATAATGAAGCACTTCATCCTGTTTCCGAAGAAAACCTGCCATCTTGTCCTTATTTTTCTCCTGTAAATACAGGAAAAGCAGATTATATCCTGCTGCCGTAATTTCTATAGACTGACGCTCTGCCTCATCATAAATCTCCTTAACCGACAGCTCCCCCTCCAGAATTTTTTCCATAAAACGCCGTCTGGAAAACTGCTCATACTCCTGGATCTCATTCTGAAACTGGGTGCGGTAGTCCTCCTGCTCCTGATCCTGCTCGATCTTATCTTTCAGTTCAAGAAGTACATTTTTCAGCTTCATTCTGGTAACCGGCTTCAGCAGATACTGGTCAACACCAACTTCAATTGCCTGTCTTGCATATTCAAAATCATCATAACCACTGATAATAATAATCTTCATCCGCGGAAATTCTTTGCTCACAATTTTACTTAAGGAAAGCCCATCCATAAAAGGCATTTTAATATCCGTGATCAATACATCCGGCTTCGTCTTACGGATCAGGGGCAAAGCCATTTCCCCATCTGCTGCTTCCCCTACAAAACGGTATCCGAACTGATCCCAGGGAATCCTGTCTCTGAGCCCTTCGCGGATCACCGTCTCATCTTCAACCAGAAATACCTTCCGTAACATTTTCTTCCTCCCCAACGTTCTCCTGGGTATACACCCGCTCCGGAACATAATATGCTTTCTCTATTTCTTTGCCATCTTCCATATCCTGAATGATCTGCTCCACGTATTTTCCCTGGTCAGGATTACACTGGACATCAATGTTGATCTCCCCGTTTCTCACCAGCTCCACGCCCGCATCCACTGCATCAAAGGAAATTACCGTAATATCGCCGTCCACTCCTGCAGTTTTTCCTGCTTCTCTGATGGCTTCAAGAGCACCAAAAGTCATGTCATCGTTCTGTGAAACCACCACATCTATGTCCTCATACTGATCCAGAAGCCTTGCCATCTCTTCTTTTCCTTTTGCTGTGGTAAATTCTCCGTCTACCTGCTGCAAAATGTTCCAATTGCGCTGCACCTTTGCCACTTCATTGAATCCACGAGTTCTGCCGATGGTCGCGGAGGCGCCTTTGGTTCCTTTCAGCACTACGATGTTAACTTCGTCATCTTCCCTGCCCTGCTTTTTCATGTAATCCTCAAGCCAGTAACCGGCATCCTGTCCTTCGCAGACAAAATCGGAACCAACCCAGGAAGCATAGAGGGAGTCATCATCCACAGAAACCTTACGGTCTATGAGAATTACCGGAATCCCGGCATCCTTCGCCTCCTGAAGCACAGTGTCCCAGCCAGATTCCTCAATAGGAGAAAGTACGATATAATCCACCTGCTGGGAAATAAAGCTTCGGATGGCCTTGATCTGATTGGCCTGTTTCTGTCTGGCATTGTCAAAAATCAGCATGTAGCCGTTTGCCCTGGTGAAAGCGTCCTGAATGGACTGAGTGTGGGCACTTCGCCATACAGATTCGCTTCCCACCTGGGAAACACCTACTACGATCAGATTGTCGTCCTCCGCAGGAGTTTCCTGCACTTTACTGCTGCTCAAAGGACTTCCCAGAAGAACCAGTGCCACAAGCACAAACACAACCGGTGCTACAGCCCAGATGTTTTTTCTTATAAACTGTCTCATACGCCTGTCTCCTCCTGCTGTGGCCGTCCACCCTCAATTATCTTATTGGCATTCTGCTGTTTCGGATTATTTTTTATTTTTTTATTTGCGTCAGAATTCACGCTGTTGCCGACTTCAACTACTTTTGCTGTATCATTCCCTGTTTTCTCAACCGGAGCTTCCAGAAGAGCCGGAATTACAATCTCCACTGTAGTTCCCTTACCCTTCTGTGACTGGATCTTCATTCCATACTCCGGTCCGAAATACATGTGGATACGCTCATTTACATTTGCCAGGCCAAAGCCCTTCTCCGTCTCCTGGCAGGGCTTCTCGATCTGCTGACGAAGCTGTTCAAGCTCATCCTCATCCATGCCCACACCATCATCCCGGACAGTCAGACGGATAATATCTCCCTCTTTTTCCCCATGAATGTGAATACATCCCTTAGCACGTTTATACTTGATTCCATGGTAAAGTGCATTCTCCACCACCGGCTGAAGAGTCAGCTTCAGAATCTGATATTTATAAATTACCTGATCCAGCTGAATGTCATATTCCAGAATATCCCGGTAACGCATTTCCTGGATCTGGAGATAACTGCTGATATGCTTCTCTTCTTCCTTAATGGAGATAAATTCCTTCCCTTTGCTGAGGATCTCACGGAAAAAGTCCGACAGTGTAACAACCATGGTCACCGCTTCGTCCGGCTCATTGGACTCGATCAGCCACACAATGGTGTCCAGCGTATTATAAAGAAAATGAGGCTGGATCTGCTCCTGAAGAAGGCGCAGATCTGCTTTTCGCATTTTCCGCTCGTCTTCCTTTACCTTATCGATCAGAGACTGCATGCTTCCTGCCATTTTGTTAAAGCTCACTGCAAGCTCAGCCACCTCATCCTCGGAATCCGCCTGGGCTCTGGCATTAAAATCACCCTGAGCGATTTTCTCCGTAGCCTGGTTCAGCTGACTGATAGGCTGTATAATACCGGAAACGATCATCACCGCGCTGACTGCAACCACAATGATCAGCACGCCGATCAGCACACTGCACACCACCATAAACCGCCTGATCTGATCCTGCAGGGTATCCGTGACCTTGTCCATATAACGTGTCTGATAATAAATATAATACTGAATATCGTCCTGGATCAATTCTGTCAGAATGTAAATATTGTTGTCCAGCTTCTCAATATTCTCATTATATCTGCCACCGGCAGAAATGCTGTCCACAATATCGTCCACCCTTTTTTCCAGGGTATCGATATTGCGAAGAAGGCTCTCCAGCCACAGCTTGCTCTCAGATTCTGTGGTAATGGCTGTCAGTCTGGTAAACTCGCTGCGTAATTCATCTATTAAAGTATATGGATTCTTAAGACTTTTGTCTGTTTCGATGGTATCCAGAGTGACGTAGCCAACAACCAGCTTATACAGGCTCTCGTCCATCTCTTCTTTGAAATTCAGATTGTAATTGTTCGCTACAGTCATGTTGCTTACGATCTCATCGTAGGTATTGCTGTAGCTTGCCATCGAGGCAAGAAGATACATCACAAGAAGAATAAACGGCAGTGTTACCACTGCCGCCAGTGTAAGAATTTTCTTTTTCATAAAGTAAAACTTACCCCCACTCCCGCAGGTCCCCCGACCTGCAAATGCTGCTGTTCACGATCTTTCCCAAAAACCCTTCGCCGAACAATACCGCAATATAATACATTATAATAGTCCATGCCTACTGCACCGTCTCAATCATCTTCCCCACATAAGAATTCTGCACAAGCATAGGCTGTTCTGCTGCTCTCTTCATTTCCACCTGGATATTGCCTTGAATATCCTGCAAACACTCCAGAAGCAGCGGATTGAAGGTTCCGCACTCACCAGCCAGAATCATCTCCATAGCCTTCTCATGGGAAAATGCTTTCTTATATACGCGCTCACTTGTCAGTGCATCATATACATCCGCAACAGAAACCACCTGGGCTGCAATCGGAATTTCTTCCCCCTTCAGACCATCCGGATAGCCCTTGCCGTCATAGCGCTCGTGGTGCCATCTGCAGATCTGGTAAGCCACCTTCACAAGCTCCTCATCCTGATATACCCCAAGACTCTTCAGCATGGAAGCACCGATCAGGGTATGCTTTTTCATTTCCTCAAACTCTTCATTTGTCAGTCTGCCTGGTTTATTCAAAATCTTCTCATCTATTCCCACTTTACCAATATCGTGAAGGGCAGATGCTATTGTGATCATGTACTGGTCAGACCATTTCAGATCATATTTGTCTGTTTTCTGCATCAGTCTGTCCAGCAGAAATCCGGTCAACATCTTTATGTGCTGAACGTGCTGACCGCTCTCTCCATTACGAAATTCTACGATATGGCTGAGAATATCTATCAAAATTTGACTATTTTTTTCTTTTTCTCGAATTTGATCCGTTACAAGTGTGATTAGACGCCTCTGTTTTGCGTATAATTTAATAGTATTATATACACGCCGGTAAACAACCTTGGCATCAAACGGGCGGCTGATATAGTCTGAAACTCCCATTTCATACGCCCGGCGTATATATGATTCTGTCTCCTCACTGGAGATCATGATGACCGGAATGTCCTCAATCCAATGGTTCCGGTTCATCGCCTCAAGAACTGCAAAGCCGTCCATGCCAGGCATTACAATATCAAGCAACACCAGTGAGATTCCTGCACCATACTCCCGAAGCACGGAGAGACATTCCTCCCCACTGCTTACTTCCATAGTCTTAAAATCATGGTGCAGAATCTCCGCAAGAATATCACGGTTCAGCTCAGCATCATCCACGATCAGAATCTGCTGTTTCAGCTCATCACGATTAACCTCTGCGCCGTCTGCATTTCCATCTTTTATCTCATTAGACTCGGTTACCACCAGATTCTTACGGGTTTTCGCCTGGTACATAAAGCGGTCAGCTCTTCCTACCACACTTCCCAGCGTTTCATCGACCCCGGCAATTGTTCCTCCAATACTCACAGAAAGCTGAATCCCGGCATATCCCGGCACAGTAGCCAGATGGATCTTATCATGGATTTCCTGCAGTCTTCCGGCAAATTTCACTTCTGTTACTCCGGGAAGCACCAGAAGAAACTCATCCCCTCCATAGCGGATCAGAATATCATCCTTGCGGATATGCTTGCATATGGTTTCTGCAACAACAGTCAGTGCCATATCCCCGGCATTATGTCCATATGTGTCGTTATAAAGCTTAAAATCGTCCAGATCGATCATGGCAATTCCAGCCGGTCCCATCTTGGACTTCAATTCTTCTTCATAATAACGTCTGTTGTATGCCTTCGTAAGAACATCCTGATACAGTCTCTCGTTATATCCGGTAAGGCTGCTGATCAGGCGCTCATGATCTTTCCGGTCGATCAGGCTGCTTTTGTCCATTTTCTTCAAAAGCTCCATTACATAAGGATTACCGTCAATTTCCAGATATTTAGCCATGATCTGATAAATGTCATCTCCAATAAATTCCAGCTTGCACAGCTCTGCCTTCCGTAAAAAGGCTTCCATTGCCACACAGCCCTGGCAAAAATGTCCTATGCACAAATCTGCTTTTTTTGTCTGTCCGCCCTCTGCTGCCAACAGACCTTCTGCATTCAATTTCTCCAGTTTTTCCTGGTCAAGAAGCCTTACAAAGTTAAAAACCCTACGGTAACAGACCATCTCGTATTCTGCCTGCTCCATGGTGATTTTGTAATCTGATACCATACTTTATCCATCCTTCTTCGTTGTAAAGCATATTTGGACAATAAGCTTTCTCAACTCTTCCTCTGTATATGCAATATAATCTGGTTTTTCCATACCTTCCGGAACCGTATAACGGTGATGGTTCATCCAGATGGTCTTCCATCCGGCATTTTTTGCACCTGCAATGTCATTCTCCAGAGAATCCCCGATCATAAAAGTATTCTCCGGCTTCATTCCCCATTTTTCTTCTGCCATGCGGAATATCTTCACATCCGGCTTGACCACGCCCACACCTGCAGACACGATCAGCTGATCCTCTGTAAACCATTTATCAAGTCCCAGTGTGTGAAACTTCTGAACCTGATGGGAAAAAGGTCCGTTGGTAATCACGCCCATTTTCACTCCGGCAGCTTCGCATTCGTCCAGCAGTTGTGTCATTACCCCTGAAACATGAAGATGGGACTGATTCTCTTTATATCTCTTCTGGAAGAGCTCTGCCTGCTCTCTGGTAAAGGGAATTCCCAGGTCTTTCATAGTATTTTCAATTCTGTAAATCCGGGATTCATGAATGGAAACCTGTCCACTCTCGCTGAACAGAAACATTTCAGCGCTTCTTTTCCCGAAGATCCGGTAAAACAGCTCCGGATCCGGAAGCTTCCTGCCCAGACTGAACTCACAGGCTGTAAGCAACGGCTCCATCTGGCTATATAAGGTATCATCTATATCGAAAACCAGAAATCTTTCGTTGTTCATTTTACTGACTCTTTTCCTTGTTCGTATAATTCTTAAAAATATTATGCCGCAGTCTGCCGACAATAAAATAATTATACCTTTTTAATGTAGGTTACGCAATCTGTTATTCAATTTTCTATGTGTTTTCTAACTATTTCAAAGCATAGTATGTTTGAAAATCAGTTTCTCAATCGGCACGCCCCGCTTTGTGGGAGAGTTTGCCCGAAAAAAAGAGGTCCACCTTTTTTACAGATGAACCTCTCTCATTCTATTATTTACATTTCCGTGGCTGAATCAATCCCGGTTCTCCTGCCTTAGAGCGTGTCTAAAAAGCATTCCGGCAATCTGTATGCCTTACTAGAGCGTATTCGCCCAAGTGTTTAATTCCAGCCCTCGCCGTACTGGAGACCTGAGCCGCCTTCGTTATTCTCCCAGTCTTCCAGAAGATTATCATCCTGACTGCTTCCCTGACCGTCACCGTTGTCCTTGGAATCTGTGCTCTGTGTATTTGTGTTCTCGCCAAGAGTTACAGTTACTGTATCTTCTTTGTAACCTTTTCCATCCGGAACTTCAATGGTAAGCTCTACATCCTCACCAGGCTCGTAGTAGGAAAGGAAATCAACCAGCTGTTCCTTGGTTGTAACAACCTTGCCTGCAAATTTGGTGATGATAGTCTTTGCCTCAATGCCAGCCTTATCAGCTGCACCGCCTTCTGTTACGTCTCTTACAAGAACGCCTTCCGGAACACCGTATGCTTCACTTACTTCACTGTCAACACTCTGAACTGTGATTCCCAGAACACCGTGGTTATCAACTTTATCTCTGGTCTCCTCATTCATCAGGCTCTCCAGAGTATCTGTTACATCAGAAATTGCGATTGCATAACCGATACCCTCAACCTCTGTGGAAGCAAGCTTTGCAGAGTTGATACCAACAACCTCACCGTTCATGTTCAGAAGAGCTCCACCACTGTTGCCTGGGTTGATTGCTGCATCTGTCTGGATCAGGTTTGTAGCGGAATTGCTGTCGCTGTCATAATCACCAACTGTATCATCAGAATTCAGCTGACGGTTCTTGGCACTTACAATACCAGTTGTTACGGACTGTCCATAACCAAGTGCGTTACCAATTGCAACAACCTGTGCGCCAACCTTCAGGTCATCGGAATTACCGATGGTTGCGATCGTAATGGCATCCATTGTATCGCTGTCAATATCATCCAGGGAAACTGCTACAACTGCAAGATCCTTCTCACTGTCATAACCTTTTACCTTGGCCTTACATGCTGTGCTGTCACAGAAGCCAACAGATAAGGTCTCCGCACCTTCTACTACATGATAATTGGTCGCGATCAGAAGCTCGGAATCGTTCTTACCAATGATAATACCGGAACCGCTTCCCTGAACCTCCTGTTCCTGGATGGTGAATAAGCACCGTACTGACCAAACATTCCGTAGTAGTTCTGAACCTCTTCTACAGATTTGGTTGTAATGGAAACGATACTTGGCATTGCCTCTTCTACAATATCAGATACATCAAGGCTACCCTTTGCTGTGCTCTCATCTTTGCTGTCATCCTTGGAATCATCCGATTTCTTCTCGGATTTCAGCAGCTCAACCTTATCTTCGCTTGCTGCCTGTACGCTCTGCTCATAGCCTGTCAGATAGTTAACTCCTGTATATGTTCCTGCTGCAAGACCACCTGCCAGTACTGCACAAAGACTAATGCTTGCTGCCTTTTTAAGTTTTCTCTTTAATTCTTCATTTCTATTCTTCATGATAAAAGCCTCCTTTAGAAACTCCTTTATGTTCTTTTCATTTGATAGTTCACAGTATATAGACAATTTGTGTTCTCTTTGTGGGAAAAATGTGTTTAAATTGTTAAATTCCGCCTTTTAATATTAGAGCGTGTTTGAAAAATCATTCCCGCAATCTGCACGCCCCACTTTGCGGGAGATTTCACCCGAATTCGGTTGCCGTAGCCCGCTACGGCGCCCTCATCCGAGCGAAATCTCCCACAAATTGTGACGCACATCTTGCAGAAAGCCTTTTTCAAACACGTTCTAGTTTTATTATAGTAATATAAACTTTCTATTTCCATGGAATTTTTACAGAACAATATATAAAAATCGTCCATAGATTGCGTATCTATATTCAGAAAAAAGGGCGCCGCAAATAAATCGCAGCACCCTTAGATTTTCAAACTTATTTCACCGCACCGGTGATACCTTCTGCAAACTGCTTCTGCAGAACAAAGAATACAACCATGGTCGGAATGGAACAGAATAATACGCCGCACATCAGCATACCGTAATCGGTTACATAGCCTGTGATCAGGTTGGCGATCAGCATTGGCATTGTGATGGCTTTGTTATCTGTCATAATTACCTTCGGCCACAGGTATGCATTCCAGGCATTCATAAAGGTAATAACAGCGGCTGCCGCGTAGGTGGATTTCATGGTTGGAATAAACATCTGGAAAAAGATTCTCACTTCGCTTAAGCCGTCAATTCGTGCTGCTTCGATAATATCTACTGGAAAAGCTCTTGCATTCTGTCGGAACATCATGATCATAAATGGTGTGGAAATGATCGGAAGGATAAATCCGATGGATGTATTCAGAAGCTTCGCTTTTGAGAACATCTTAAACAACGGAACCATAGTAGCAACCTGAGGAACCATCATGGCAAGAAGGAGAATGGAAAACAATTTGTCTTTTCCTTTGTCATGATATACTTCGAATCCGTATCCGGCGATGGAACAGATCAGAAGGCAGATCACTGTAGTCAGGATTGCATAGAAGAAGGAGTTTCCAAGTGCTCTCCAAAGTGGCTGCTGGGATGTCAGGTTCTTAAAGTTCTCCATGAAATAGCTTCCCGGAATAATACGTCCGCGTGATACATCCGTGGAAGTATTCGTAGCTGCTGAAATCATCCAGTACAGCGGGAAAACGGAGAAAAATGATACAATGATCAGAAAAATGTATGTAGGAATCAATCTTCTCTGGATTGCGGATTTGTTTTTCTTAGTCACGAGTATCACCTACTTTCAAGTTGATAAATGCCAGAACTGCTACCATAATAAAGATAATAAAGGACATTGCTGCTGCATATCCGAAGTTCGGCACGTTGACAAAACAGGTATTGTAAACATAATGTGACATTGTGATGGTTGAGTTTGCAGGACCACCCTTTGTCAGGTTCATGGACTCATCAAACAGCTGTAAGGTACCGTTGATGGACATGATGAAGGTCATGATAATAGTCGGCTTCAGAAGCGGTACTGTGATCTTCCAGAAGGTTTTCCATCCGTTTGCACCATCGATTTTCGCTGCCTCATAAACAGAATATTCAATATTCTGAAGTCCTGCCAGATAGAATACCATGTTGTATCCGGTCCATCTCCAGATCAGGGCGATGATAATAACAATCTTTGCGCTGGTGGAATTTCCAAGGAAATTATATCCTGTGGAGAGAATTCCCATTTTCATCAGAACACTGTTGATCAGACCGTCTGTTGCAAACATGGAACGGAAGATCAGAGAATAGGAAACCAGGGAAGTTGCACATGGAAGAAATACACATGTACGGAAAAAACCTTTGAACTTCAGGTCTTTGTTGTTCAGAAGCTGTGCAAGCAGAATTGCAAGAATCAGCATGATCGGAACCTGAATGATCAGATACAGGAATGTGTTGCCAATGGACTGCTGGAACACTTTATCTGCAAGGATACGTTTGTAGTTACTGAAGATTGGATCTGCAAAACGCATATTTGCGCCGGCACCTGTCTGCAGGGAAATGATAAATGCCCGGATCATTGGATAAAAGCTCATGATGGCGATCATGATAGAAGCTGGTGCCAGGAATATCCATCCGGCAGCTTTCTGCTTCGCAGCCAGTGTCATACCTTTTTTCTTGGAATTCACAGGAACTCCTCCTTTCAAGCCTATATATACTGCAACTTTTCCATCTAACAGCTGTACCAGTGAGCAAAATGTTTTTATGTGACTTCCTTTTGCTCAGCCGTACAACTGTTAGATAGGCGCCTGTATGGAGTAACAGGCATTTTCTTTGAACAGAAAACGGAGGACTACTTAGCAGTCCCCCGCCTCCTAATAATTAATCCCTATTTAATTTCAATTACTTGTCCCGGAAAGGATTACTCAGTCATCTTGAATGCCAGTGTATCCTGTGCTTCCTGAAGAGCGTCTTCCTTAGCTGTTCCGTTTACGATATTAACAACAGCTGTGTTTACGCACTCTCTTGCCTCATAGTGATATGGAGTCTTTGTGAACTCCGGAATATGAGAAGAGTACTCTACGATTGTTGAGAAAATCGGCTGTCCGCCAAAGAACTCGTTTGGCTCGTTGTAAACATCAGACTCACCAGCTGGCAGATAGCAGGAGATAGCACCTGTCTCAGGAAGGATTGCATCATAGAAGTCTGTGCTGGAGCCAAATGTGCTTGCAAGGAAGTCCTCAGCAAGCTCTACGTTCTTGCAGTTAGAGGTAATATACCAGGAAGATCCACCGTTGTTTGCATAATTTGTAGCTGTGTCAACACCGTCAACCTTAGGCATTGTGGTGATTCCCCATAAGCCTTTCTGATCCTCAGTGGACATCAGAGTAGCTGTGATCCAGTTACCATTTACAATACCAGCAGCCTCACCGCTTGTGATGGTTGCAATGTACTCATCCCAGTTGTTTACAAGCTTCACAACGTCGTTCTGAACCAGCTCTGTGTAAAGGTCGATACATTTCTCAGCGGTCTCATTGCCAACAATGTAAGCTTCGCCGTCTTCGTTAACGAAGTTCGCACCACAGGACTGGATCATCATCATAAGGGTATCTCCGCCTGTTGCTTCGCTTGTAAGAAGGTATTTGCCGGTCTTCTCGTGAATATCTTTACCGATTTCTTCGAATTTGGACCATGTGATGTCTGTAAGGTCATCCAGTGTATATCCTGCTTCTTCAAGGATATCGGTACGGTAGCAGGCGATAACAGCACCGTTATCAAACGGAACACCGTAATGTGTATCATCTACCATGGAATAGGACTGTTTCAGAGCTCCGAAATCATCCCAGTTAATATTCATATCTTTCAGATCTGTGAAAGCATCCGGATAAGCTTTCAGGAATTTCTGATAGCTGTTATCCTGCATGAGAACGATATCCGGAAGTGTGCTGTAATCACCAGCGTTAGCTGCTGTAGTAAGCTTGGTCTGGCAGTCATCAGAAGATGTCTCGATGATATCTACTGAAAAGCTTCATGATCTGCTGCATACTGGTCAGCTGCGATCTGCATGGACTTGATATTGAAGTTCTGGTCCCATGCCCATACGGTTAATGTGTTGTCGTTGTCCTCTGCAGATACAACTGTTGCTCCTGCTGCCATGGAAGCTACCATTGCACCTGTAAGTAATACGGTAAGTACTTTTTTCTTCATAGAAATATCCTCCCTTAAAATTGTTTCTCTGTATTTCTTATGAATGTATTATACCATCCGCATATGGGGTGATGTATGCAATACCGCCCATATAATGTGCATTTTCAACCATTATGCTCGTTTTTTTTCTTTTTCATGTTTCGTTCATTTTTTCACAATTTTTCGTCATGTTCACGAAGCGTGTGGTTTTTTTTCACTAATGTACACATGTTTTATTTGATTTTCTGTACTTTTTCACAAACTTTATATGTATATTTTGTGAACTATTCACATTCTTTTATTTTATTTCTATGCAAAAAAGACTTTCTGAGGATACCTGGTTTTCAGGGTATGGAGCATTTCTTCTGTAAGATCCAGAAGTAATTTGATCTTACGTCCGTCTTCCTTAATGATCATTGTGTAATAGGGAGTATCTTCTTCATAGGAAGTATAATCGTACTTCTTTAAGTGCTCTGTTCCACCGTTCTTTTTGTACTTGGCCACTGAATCATGCCAGTGAGGGGCTACCACCTCCAGCTGCCGGAGATCCAGCTCATGGGCTGTCTTACGGTATTTGTTTCCATAAATCACATCTATGGTAAGCTGTTCATTTTCCATTATGTATTCATAATCCCGCTGACAAAAGATCCCGTAAATAAAATAAAGACCTGCCAGGCAAAAACCAGCCAGCATAAAGGCCTGGGATATGGTAATTCCCATAACCACAAACACTACGGCAAAAAATACCATGGTCTTTTTTAATACTCCGGAAAGCTTTTTTTTCTTTCTGGTCACCTGTTCTACTATTTTATAATCGTACATTCTACCATCCCTCCTCTGAATGAATATCAAATTTCAAGAGCTGCTGTTCGTAATTTTCCGGGCGTTTCCGCCACTCTGCCGGCGACATTCCCATCAGCTGGCGAAAGTTCCGGTTAAATGTGGAATTGGTTGTAAAACCGCATTTGTAGGCAATATCTGCGATAGACTCATCTGTCTTTTTCAGGATCTCGCAGGCAGTCTGAATCCTTACTTTGTTAATATATTCCAGAGGGCTCATGTGCATATAGGAGGTAAACACCCTGCGAAAATGAGTCTCACTGATATGACAGGCTTTTGCCAGATCACCAATTCGGATATCCTCCATATAACATTGTGAAATATAGTCGATGGCCCTGGAGATCATATTGGTGATCTTTCCTTTTTCCTCAATATTTTCTTCAGCAGAGGAACGGTTCATTCTTGCCACTTCCGCAAGCAGTGCCAATAATATCCCATTTGCTTCTTCCAGGTAAAACTCATCACTGGCACGCATGATTTCCAGTATCTTGATTATTTTGTTGGAAAGGCTTTTATATTCTGATTCTTTCAGGCAAAGTGCTTTTGAATAAATACGCTGGATCATTTTTTCTGCCCTGAGGGGCGTTCCTGCTGCCACCTGGAGAAAACCTTCCACATCGATAAACAGATATTCCCATTTGCTGATATTTCCCACATCGCTGGTGGTCGTATGGGGAAAGTTTGGTGGAATAATGGTAAATTCCCGCCCTGCAAAGCGTACAGGCTCTTCTCCTAACACCAGCTCTCCTTCGCCACTGTAGCAGAAACCGATCTCCAGATAGTTATGAAAGTGAAGGTAATCCACATCCCTTCCATAATTCTGCACCCACTTTTCACCAAGAAGTGCCAGAATGGGGATTCCATCCTGCATCTGGTAATAGCGGAATTCCATTTTCATTTTTCGTTTTTTTGCCATGTAGTCTCCTATAACAAAATTAAAAATATAGTTTTTTTTATCATACCACACTTTCCTTGTAAAAAGGGAATTTTTCTGCTATTCTCTTTTTAGATAAACGCAAAAAGGAGGATACTTATGTCCCAAACCCAGATTTTATTATATAATTTTAAAGATGAGGATCGTCTTCACCAGATCCGTAGATATTTGAACCGACACAGAATCTCTGTCCGCATGGTACAGCAGCCAGAGTACCTGGAAAGTCTCGGATTTCTTTTCGAGATTCCTGGGTTTTCTAAGAATCCGGTATTTAACCTTGGAAAAAATTTTCAGGAAGAAATGATGGTGCTGAAGGATTTTTCCAGTGAGCAGCTGGATGAATTTCTGGCTTTCTTTAAGGAAAATGGCCTGCTGCCAGTGAACTTAAAAGCTATGCTTACACCGGTTACGGTTCACTGGGATTCTTTGAAGCTGCATGATGAGCTTATGAAAGAACATACGGAGATGTATTCACACAAATAAGCCAAATCAAGATCTGCTTTCTTGTCTGGATGAAGGCGCCGCAGCGGGCTACGGCAACCGAATTCGGGCAAAATGTACCGCAAAGTGTGCGTGCAGATTGCGGAAATAATTTTTCAGACACACTTTAGAGCGTATCTGAAAATCCAGGACGCGAAAAGGCCCTGCACTCGGCAGGGCCTTTTCTTTATTAACATCTAATCTTAAACGGTCTGATTAGTACAGTTTAGCCATCTCTTCGATGTTGTCTGGGTTGAACTCAAGCGGAGCGCCAAGAACTACTTCTGTACCACCGTCATCAGCTGCTGTGATTGTGTAGTCACCAAGGTCACCAGCTGTGAAGGTTTCATCAACAGCACCTGTGATCTCGTCGTTGATCAGAGCGATTGTTGTCAGAGCTGAAAGCTTTCCAAGACCCTGCATATCCCACAGATAGAAGTATGGGCAGGAATGCTCATCATCAGCACCTGTGTACTCAAGCATCTCAGATGGAAGTCCAAGACCTGTCAGTTTGCAAGCAGATCCGTTGTCCTGAAGGTATTTAGCAGCTGCAGCGATACCAACTGTTGTAGGTGCGCAGATAACTTTCAGATCCGGATATTTCTCAAGAAGAGCTGCTGTCTGGTCTGTGGATTTCTGTGGCTCGTCATCGCCATATGCAACTTCTACAAGCTCAAGCTTGGAATATTTGTCATCCTCTTCCATAATCTTCTTCATAGCGTCGATCCATGCGTTCTGGTTTGCAGCCTGAGAAGTAGCGGAAAGAATTGCGAACTGTCCCTCTCCACCGGAGATATCAAGGCAAGCATCAAGAAGAGCCTGTCCTACAGCAACAGTACCAGCCTGGTTGACGAAGATCTGACGGCTGTCTGGGTTTGTAGCAGAGTCGAAGCAGGAGATCTTGATTCCTTCATCCATAGCTTCCTGTAATTTAGCCTGAAGAGCGTTTACGTCGTTTGCGGAGATGCAAATTGCATCGTAGTCCTGAGAGATCAGGTTGTCAAGAACTTTGATCTGAGCATCTGCTGTAGCTGCCTCTGGGTAAACAGTATCAACGGTAGCACCCTCTGCCTCAGCTGTCTCTACGAAAGATTTTGCAGCGATTTCGAAGAATGCGTTACCAGCGGATTTACCAACCAGTGCGATTTTCTTTCCGTCAGCGGAACCAGCCATAGCCGGAACTGCGGATCCAAGGATCATTGCTCCACAAAGAAGTGCGCTTACGATTTTTTTGTTCATGTTTTTTTCCTCCCATGGAATAATATAGTTTTTGGTAACGGTTCAGCATTCCACCATCAGTGAAACAGCCGACAGTTACAGTTTTTATTTGCAACTGCTCCGCCTTCTGCGAAGCAGTTTACAAGCTTATAAAAAATATGAGTTAGTTGTTAAGGAATTTTATTTTGCTGTTTTTGCTTTTTTCTGAATTTCTTTAATGATATTTGGAAGTGCAACTGCACCGATCAGAAGAACACCAATGATCAGCAGGATAACCTGCGGATGGATATTTCTCTGTCCAAGACCAACACGAAGGCAGACGATGATAAATGCGGAAATCAGACCGCCTGCGATATTACCTTTACCACCTGTGGAGGAGATTCCTCCGAATACTGCCATTGCAATGGCATCCATCTCAAATCCGTTACCAGTTGTGGTATTTGCACCGAATGAGGAAGACATCAGGAACAGTGCACACAGTCCAGAGATGGTTCCCATCAGAGTGTAGATCACGAAACGGATCTTCTGTACATGGATTCCGGAGTAGTAAGCTGCAAGACGGTTGGTACCGATTGCATATACTCTGCGTCCGAAGGTACATTTTCCAAGGATAACTGCTGCGATGATTCCAAGGATCAGAACCAGGAAAAGAATGTAAGGAACACGTCCTACTTTTCCGCCAAGTGCAGCAAAGCCTTCTGTGTTTGTTACGGAAATACTTCCACCACTTCCAAGAACGATCTCTGCAATACCTCTGAAAATGATCTGTGTTGCAAGTGTTACGATCATTGGAGGCAGTTCTTCAAATCTGGTAAGGACAAATGCGTTTACAGCGCCGCAAAGGGATCCAACCAGAAGTGTGGCAAGGATTACCACGATGAATGGAGCTCCTGTGTTTGCCACGATACAAGCCATTGTTGCGGAGAGACACACGATAGATCCAACGGAAATATCAATCTCACCAAGTACCAGAATGTATGCCATCGGCAGCATTAAGAAGATTTCTGCCAGATAAACAGGCATCTGACGGAGCAGACTCTTCAGATTATAGAACTCGGAAAAGTTTGCACAGAAAATATTTACTGCAATAAACAGGAGTACCAGAATGCCTTCCCAGCTGAAGATCATCTGTTTCACAGGGCTTTTCGGCACGTTGTTAATACTTCTTCCAGATTTTCCAGCCATGATTACATCTCCCTTCCCTTTAATGCATTTTTGTCAGCTGTACGCTGTAAAACAATGTTTACAACAACTACTACAAGAATGATAACACCCTTGATGGTATTCAGCCACAGCTGATCGAAGAATGGGATCAGCGGAAGTGCTTTTGCGATGGTTGCAAGGATCAGAGATCCTAGAAGAGCACCAAGTACTGTACCACGTCCACCACTCATGCTTACACCACCGATAACGCAGGCCGCGATAACGTCCATCTCACCGCCCTGCTGCATATCAGGCATTGCAGAAGCGTAAATAGAAACCTGAAGGGCTCCGCCAAGACCGGCAAGAAGACCCATGATAGTGTAAACAAGAAGCTTAATATTCTTTACATTAATACCGGAAACTTCAGCTGCGCTCGGGTTACTTCCTACTGCATAGATTCTTCTTCCGATGGTAGTCCATTTCATGAATACGAAGAAGATCACATAGCAAAGGATGATCACCCAGATTACAAGGCTCATTCCCAGGAATTTTGTTGTTGCAAAATTTTTAAATTCACCAAGGGCTGCTGCACTTGCCCACTCACCATTGTGGGAAACCAGATATCCCATTGCACGGTAGATGTACATGAAGCCCATTGTTGCAATGATCGGAGGTACATCTGCTCTGGAGATTACAAGACCTACCAGGAAACCACATGCGATTCCGATTGCCAGCGCGATCACAAATGCCAGGAAAGTACTGGAAATGTGTTCATATTTCAGAAGCATACCAATTGACATACCAGTCAGTGCCAGAGTAGACATGATGGAAATATCAATTCCACCTACCAGCATAACACACAGCATACCAAGTGACATTACCATTGTTACAGCATTGTTTTTCAGCATATCCGTCAGAGACTTGAATGTAAGGAATGACGGGCTGATGATTGTGATTACTACGAAAAGCAAAACCAGGATCACTGCAAGCAGTGCTTCACGGGAACCTGTCAGCTTTTTCATGAAAGATTTCTTTTCCATTATTTAGCTGCCCCCTTTCCGGTTGTACCTTTCTCCATTGCCAGCTCAAGGATCATCTCCTGAGTTGCTTCGCCTCTTCCCAGCTCACCAGTCTTACGTCCGTTGCACATTACAACGATTCGGTCAGACATTCCAAGGATTTCAGGCATTTCAGAGGAAATCAGGATAATTGCGTAACCCTTCTTTGCAAGATCACCCATGATCGCATAAATCTCAGCCTTGGCACCAACGTCAACACCTTTCGTCGGCTCATCCATGATAACAACCTTCATCTCCTGGCTAAGAGCCTTGGCAACTACAACCTTCTGCTGGTTACCACCGGACAGAGAGCTTGCAGGCTGGAAAATATCAACTGCCTTGGTATCAACCTCTTCCAGAAGTCTCTTGGAAAGATCTCTTTCTGTCTTCTCGTCATTGAAGCCGTTCTTCGCATATTTGCTGATAGTCGGAAGTGTTACGTTTCTTCCAAGTCCCCAGCTCATGATCAGACCTTCCTTCTGACGATCCTCCGGAAGAAGGATAATTCCTTCTTTCATTGCGTCAGATGGCTGTTTGATATGTACTTCTTTTCCCTCCAGATAAACCTTACCTTCATCTGGATTTGTGATTCCACAGACGCTCTCTACAACTTCTGTACGTCCTGCACCAACCAGACCTGTAAGACCTACGATCTCACCAGCGCGTACATTGAAGGAAACATCTTTGAAATATCCGGTACGGGATAAGTGCTCGATACGAAGCATCTCATCACCAATCTTAACCTCCGGTTTCGGGAACAGATCCTTGATCTCACGGCCAACCATGGCTTTAATCAGGTCTGCATTGGTGATTCCGTCTACATCATAGGTACCAATATACTGAGAGTCACGGAAAACAGTAACTCTGCTTGCCAGGCGGTACATATCCTCAAAACGATGGGAAATGAAGATAATGGAAACGCCTTTTTCTTTCAACTGATCTACGATTCTGTAAAGCTCCTCGGATTCTCTCTTTGTAAGAGAAGCGGTAGGCTCATCCAGGATAACAATCTTTGCATTTGTGGACAATGCCTTTGCGATCTCAACCATCTGCTGCTGGGCAACACTTAAGGTTCCCATTTCTGCTGTGGAATCGAAATCTGCATTCAGCTGCTTCAGAAGCTTGTTTGCCTCCTCGTTCATGGCCTTCCACTGGATCATGTGATTCTTCTTGATCTCATGTCCCATAAAAATATTTTCAGCCACTGTTAAATGTGGATAGGATGTGGGGTGCTGGTAAACAGCTGCAATTCCTGCTTCCTGTGCATCCTTCGGACCTTTGAAATCCACTTTTTCTCCAAACAGGTACATTTCGCCTTCTTCTGCTTTATGTACACCGGTAATTACTTTAATGAAGGTAGATTTACCTGCACCGTTTTCGCCCATCAGTGCGTGAACTTCGCCAGGTTTTAACTGGAACTGTACATTGTTCAGTGCTTTAACGCCGGGGAAAATTTTCGTAATGCCTTTTAATTCAAGAACATATTCAGACACGGCTTTTTCTCCTCCCTTTCTTGATCTGTTATTATTCTACCACCTGTGCACTTTGTTTGAAAATGGGAAAATATTTTGAAACAGGGTAAAATATTTTCCACTTAATGGGTAAAATTTTCCACTGATCTTAAAATATTCCACAAAGCAAGGTGCTTTTACTCTCGTATTTTAGATATAATTGTGGTATGATGAATGTGGCACTTTTTATCAATTTGTTTTTATAAACTTACAGCAAACTGTTCATTTTTTCACAGTTACTGTTATTTCACTAAGCATGGGACTCCTGTAGTTTCCAGAGTCCCTATAACGGAGATTCATTATGAAATTACTGATCGTAGACGACGAAGAGCTTACCCGCACCGGTGTAATTTCTTCCATCGACTGGCAATCCATCGGAATCCGGGAGGTGCTTCAGGCAGATGATGGAATAAACGGAATTGAAATGGCCAGAGTACACAGACCGGACATTGTGCTATGCGATGTACGTATGCCCCGTCTGGATGGAATCGCAATGCTGGAGCAGCTGGAAGAAATTCTTCCTGATATTGTTCCTGTTTTTATGAGCGGATATTCGGATAAAGAATATCTAAAGGCTGCCATCAAGCTAAAAGCCGTCAATTATATAGAAAAGCCTCTGAACCCTGCGGAAATCCGGGATGCCATTGTGGAAGCCCGTGATCTTTGCCTGGAAAAAAAACGTACCCGGCAAAATGCGTCCATCCATTCCATGGAAAGCGCTTCCCGCCTGGCTCTTCTTCTCACCCAGCCTTTCGCCCATGCGAAGGAAAGTATTGACCAGCTCATAGATGAGCTGTCTCTATCCATCAGCAATACCACTCCCTTTACTGCAATCGTGCTTAAGACCGATACCGAGGAGGAGTTTCCTCTTTCAGAAGCAAACGCCATATTTCTGTCCGTCCGGGAATTTTTAAAAACCTTCCATATAGATTGTATTTTTGCAGAAAAGCGTGTACAGTATATGGTTTACTTTTTGTTTGGTTCCTCTCCTGGAGCTACCGTTCGAAAAAGCATTGAAGAATTTTTCTGTAGTCTGTATTCCCGCTGCACCAGATTCTGCATCGCAGCCGGAGACACTGTTACAGGCATTTCCAAAGCTTATCAGTCCTATACTTCTGCAGTTATTTCCCTGCAGAGCAGCTTCTTTTTCCCCACAGGTACCTTTCTGTCTCCTTTTTATCAGGCACCTGTTTCTGAAACAACAGCAGAGCTTTCTGCCAGTCCGGAGAATGAATTTTTCACTCTTCTCACTGAAAAAAATAAGGAAAAAGCAAAAGCTTTCCTTGACAATCTGTTCCTGTATTATAACCAGAATCAGAATATTCTGCCTAACCAGGCCAAGGATCTCTATTACAAATTATTCCGTGCTTTGGATAATGCTGCGCGTCAGCTGAAGCTAACCTTATCCGATACCCAGGAAAATTTAATAGACACATTGGAGAAGATTTTTTCCTATAATGAGATGCACCAGAAGCTGGTAAAAAAGACAGAATTTTTTTTCCAGACAGCAGCCAGCACAGAAGAAGAAAATTCTACTATTTTTCTGATCAAGGATTACATCGGACAGAAATATATGAACGAGACCTTATCTGTGAAAGATATCAGTGATCATGTATTTTTATCAACCTCGTATGTGTGTACCTTCTTCAAAAATGAAACCGGTCAGACTTTAAATCAGTACCTCACAGAGTACAGAATGGAAAAGGCAAAGCAGCTGCTGTCTGACCCCAGGTATAAAATTACGGATATTTCCTCGCGAGTGGGATACAGTGACGGAAATTATTTCGGTAAAAGTTTTAAGAAGTATACAGGTTTTTCACCTTCTGAATATCGGGAGAAAATGAGTTAGTTTCCTGTACACATAAAAAATTTTATATATCTCAAAACACCTATATATTTTTGAGGAGTGTGAAATAATTTGCATAAGCTTAAGCAATGGTACCAGGATCTGAACCTGCAGTCCAAGTTTACCCTGGTACTCCTTTTGATTGTGTCAATTCCTGGGATTGCCATTATCTTCTTTTTTTATGGAAGAGCCTACGACATGGTAGTTTCCTATACGATCCGCCAGGAACAGGACCGGTCTGCTGAACGCGCCGTTGATAGAAGAATCTATTCAGAAAGTCCTGGATGTAAGCGAAGAGATTTCTTCCCTTGATTTTTACCAGACACTTTTTAAAAATGCCATAACTGAATCCTTCACGGATCTGGCAGATTCCCTGGATGCAGCGTCTTTTTCCCGAAAGATAGATCAGCTGATTGCTGATACGCCCGTTACCAATGTCAAGATTTATATGGAGATGCCAAAAGGCTCTCCTTCAGACATAAATGCACTTTTAGATAAGGAAGACCTGAAAGATACTTTTCTATCTCTCGATCAGATCCGTGGAACCTACTGGTATGGTATTTTCCGCGGAAGCCGCGTTTCCCAGCTTTTTTGTCCCTCCTTCTATCTTGGTACAAAGGAACAAAAGGCATATGGAGATCAGGCATATATCACCCATGCTTCTGTAATCTATAACAACGGAACTTATGATGCTTATATGGCGGTCTATTATTCCGGTCATGATTTTCAGCAGATCCTGTCTGAAAATCTTACTCTGGACGGCAGTGTTTCTTATATTATGAATGAGCGTAACAACCTGGTCTCTGCTTCCAGTGATTCTCTCGCCGGAATTTACTGGCTGGATTACGACAAGATCATGGAGTCCTACATGTCCTCCAACAGTTTCGTGGAGCAGAATATTCTGGGGAAAACCGTTTACGTTGGTTTCTACCGGATCAAACAGCCAGGCTGGTTTATGGTGACGGTACTTCCCTCCCAACCCCTGATCAATCAGAGTAATATCCTGGTTCTGCAGTTTTTGTCCATTTATATTGCGGTACTGGCGCTTGCCTTTTTGCTCGCAAGTACCTTGTCCAAATCCATTACAGGGCGAATTTCCTCAGTTATCAGTCAGATGCGAACAGTCCGTCACGGTCCTCCGGTCCCTATGGACAGCCCAAGTGCGCACGATGAAATTGGTGATCTTATTGATACTTACAACTATATGACACGCAAAATGAACCAGCTTATGGAAAAACAGGCCCAGGCTGCTGAGGATCTGCGAATTGCCGAGTTTAATTCCCTGCAGGCTCAGATCAATCCCCATTTTCTTTATAATACCATGGATATGATCAACTGGATGGCCCAGCAGGGACGTACCTCTGAGGTCTGTAACGCAGTGCAAAGTCTTTCCAGATTCTACAAGCTGACACTTAGTCGCAAAAAGGGAATCAGTACTATCGCCAAGGAAGAAGAACATGTTTCCATCTATGTGCACCTGCAGAATATGCGCTATCATGACAGCATTTCCTTCATTTCCGATATTCCGGATGAACTGATGGAATACCAGATTCCAAAGCTGACCCTGCAGCCTGTTATAGAAAATTCCATACTTCACGGAATTCTGGAAAAACCTTCCAAGTCTGGAACTATTGTACTTACCGGATGGATGGAGGATGGGGATATTGTACTTCTGATTTCTGATGACGGAGTTGGAATCGCGCCGGATAAACTGCCCATGATTCTTTCCGGGGAGGGAACCAGTATTTCAGGTGGAACCAATATTGCGATCTATAATACTCACAGACGGCTTCAAGTGCTTTATGGCGCAGATTATGGATTGACCTATTCCAGCGATGTAGGAAAAGGAACCGAAGTACAAATCCGAATTCCGGCGAAGAAGGATGCGGAAAACAAATAGCAGTTTCATCTTATCATCTACAGTAAAAGAGAGAGTCTGACGACTCTCTCTTTTACTGAATATGAATATGTGTACAAACCATATAGATGGTCTTATTCTTGCTATTTTTGCACAACTTTGAAAATTATCTTGTTACGATATCAACCGGTACATTGAAGATCTTTGCAACCTTCAGAATGGTATCAATATGTCTGCCTGTTGCAGCTGCCATATGATGTGTCGGGCCAGCTTCGCTCCAGCGGTTTACAAACTCTCTTGCACCACATGTAAAACGGGTTCTCATGTTCGTATCGCCAAAGGAAAGGATTGGTCCTTCCTCGTTGATTCCCTCAGCAACAACGAATTTGAAGCGTCCGTCGCCATCCTGTGTGATTGCAAGATAAGTAACCGGACCGGTGTATGGATAGAACTGTGTCAGATATCCACCGCCTGTTTTGCCATGGAACACTGGTACGATCTTCATGGTAGGTTTCTTATCAGAAATATCAGCATCACCACTTCCGGAATGACCGATAATGCAGATGTCATCATTGAAATCAATGGAATACATCTCGGAAAGCTGGCCTGTGCCGGAAATTGTCTTCAGAATACTCATTGCCATGGCAACCTTCATATCACCCTCAACAGCACATGCAGTACCCTGTTTGATCAGCATAGAGAATGCCGGAATCAGCATACTGTCAAGGACACCAGCCTTGCCCTGTGCAAATCCGTCATAATGGGAAGCGATCATTCCAAGATGCTCATCCTTTACCCATTTCTCAAATGCTACAACATATTTTGCCATATCCCATACTTTCTCAATTGTTCCGCCGCCCTCAATATCAAAGGTGTCCAGAATATCCTGAGCTTTTGCACGAATTGCATCCTCATCTGTGATATCATCCGCAATTGCCCACATTTTTTCCCAGTCAAACTGTTTGGTATAAAGGAACATTCTGTTGTACAGGTTGGTCTCATCAATGTAAAGATCCATCATACCTGGGTAAGGTCTTCCAATCTGGGCAATATTTGTGTCACGGAATCTTCTTCTTACCTGAGCAGCTTTACACCAGTCTTCAATCTCAGCCTGAACGCCTGGATCTCCGCCTTCGACAACACCAGTGATAACAGCATGTCTCTTTCCAGCTCTCTCAAGGTCTGCAACGGCTTCTCCAACAGCACCGCATGCATATCCTTCGCCGAGCCATGTAGCAATGTCTGTGTGATCGTAATCCAGAGCTTTCAGCTTCTGAACATTTACCAGAACAACCGGAACATTCAGGTCACGGATTGCAGGAAGCATGTTGTAGGATGTAGCGTAGGTTAACATCTGAAGGAAAACGAGATCAACGTCTGCTGCACGGAATTTATCCCCTGCAACCATAGACTGTTCTTTTGTTGTTACCATTCCTCCATCGATGATTTCTACGGTATCCGGAATTGTTTTCTTAAATGCCTCGTACTGAGCCTCAAACTCTGGTACCAGTGAAGGGAACTGAGGCAGATATGCGCCTAAAGCAATAGAAAATACACCAACTTTTGCTTTTGTGTTTACTAACATAGTAGTACCTCCTGTTTAATTTGATATATTATGCATCTGTGATTCAGGCTGCAGACATAACGCTTATTGCTCACAGGTTCAGAAACAATCTGTCTGCCCATATGCTACAGCTTCATAACCACAAATGGTTACTGTTCACTCCGTTCACAGTAACGCGCTTCGCGATGCACAGAAATCATGCATTCGCATGATTTCGCGCTGAGATTCTCGGGTTTTCTGTGAACTTTGTTCACAAAAAACACCTCGCGGAACGTTACCAGTGAACAGTAACCACAAATACCATTATACAAACGATCGTATATCCCGGCTGTTTTAACTTTTCATTAAGCCTGATATACCTTAATTCCAAAGGACTCATGAATGGTAGTACGAGCCTCTTCGATTGATTTAAACTCTTCTGCTTTTAACATCTGAGCAGTAATATTACCGATTGCAGTTGCCTCTCCAGGACCTGCATGAACCTCTTTTCCTGTTGCTCTCGCAGTCAGCTCATTAAGATAGCCTGCGTTGGAACCTCCGCCAACTACATGGATACGGCTGAAGGTTCTTCCTGTCATCTCTTCCAGTTCCTTTGCTGTCTTTGCATAGCACTCAGCAAGACTGGTATAAATAACAGTAGCAATTTCTCCTAAAGTTTCCGGAACCTTCTGTCCGGTTCTTCTGCAGTAATCTTTAACCTCTTCGATCATGCTTTCCGGAGAAAGGAAGCACTCATCATTTGCATCTACTCTGGATGGGAAATCTTTCGCTTCCTCTGCCATCTGACAGATTTCTGCAAATCCATATTTATCATCATATTCATGACGAACAGACTGGATCATCCAAAGTCCCATAATATTCTTCAGATAACGGAATCTTCCTGCATAGCCGCCCTCATTCGTAAAGTTCATCTCGCAACTCTTCTTGGAGCAGTCAGCTTTTTCCCTTTCAATTCCCATCAATGACCATGTTCCGGAGCTGATATAAATAAAATCGTCGTCGTTTGCAGGAACTGCAAGAACTGCGGATCCGGTATCATGTGTAGCCGGTGCTACAACTTCCACATCAAACCCAACTTCTGCTTTTACCTCTTCTGTAAAGTGTCCAACACTGGTACCAGGCATGATCAATTTCTGGAACATTTTTCTTGGATATCCAAGTTTATCAATCAGTTCGTAATCCCAGTCCTTTGTCTCTGCATTTACCAGCTGACCTGTTGTTGCCTCTGTATACTCACAGGTTTTCTTGCCTGTAAGAAGATAATGGAAGTAATCCGGTACATGAAGCATAGTTTCAGCCTGTTCCAGATATTCCGGATGTTTTGTCTTCACAGCCATCAGCTGATATACCGTGTTGAAAATTGCTTTCTGAATACCGGTACGTGCATAAAGATCCTCAAGAGAAATCGTCTTATATACTTCCTCATCCATACCTTCATTTCTGTGATCACGATATCCAACTGTATTTCCAAGAACCTTGTCGTCCTTATCCATCAGTACAAAGTCAACGCCCCAGGTATCAACACCCATGCTTACCGGAATCTTGCCGATCTCTTTACATTTCTTAAGACCATTCTTAATTTCCTGGAAAAGTCTGTCAAACTCCCAGCAAAGCTCGCCGTCTTTCTTTACCATTCCATTCTCAAAACGATGAACTTCCTCAAGCTCCATTTTTCCATTCTCAAGATGTCCAAGGATCAGACGTCCGCTGGAAGCACCGATATCTACTGCTAAATAATACTTTGTCATTTTATGAAACCTCCTCAATTGTAAAATTACGCTGTATATATCAAGGTTCCTGTCTTATTGTCCTACACAAATGTCTCATCAAACATTTTCCATAAACAATAACGTTACTGTTCACTCCGTTCACAGTAACGCGCTTCGCGATGCACAGAAATCATGCATTCGCATGATTTCGCACCGCAATTCTCGGGTTTTCTGTGAACTTTGTTCACAAAAAACGCCTCGCGGAACGTTACCAGTGAACAGTAACACAATAACGTACCAATCCTGATATTCCTCATACAGCGGCTTTTCTAATTGATGATATCATAGTACTATAATATTCATCAATAAATAAGAACCTTGTTTGTCTAAAAAAGTGTCCTTATTTGCAAACAGAATGTTCTGTCCACTATATTCACAAAAATCCTCTCACATAAAGTATCTGGAAGATAGTGACAATATTTTCCGTGCTGCAATAATTCCTCTTTCACCCAGAAAACCCCCGGGGCAATGCCCCAGGGGTCTGTTTCATTCACATTTTATAAACCTGCAAACATTGGACGTTGTATCGTCTCTTTACTTTTTAATTAGTCATAAAGGTTTGGAGCGATGTCTTCAGCGTCGATGTTTGTAGAATCATACCAGTAACCAGCTGTAGGAACATCCTCAAGCTCAGCTCCGTTAGCAGCTGCTGTCAGAGCGTAGATTGCATAATATCCCATCATCAGAGGAGACTGTGTAACTGCACCAAGGAATGTGCCATCTGTTACAGCTGCTTTAATGATAGAACCAGCGTCGAAACCAACACCGATAACATCACCGTTAGCTGCGTCAGAACCAAGAACGTTCAGGTTAGCGTTAGCTGCAAGAACACCCTCTGCTGCAACCTGGTTGGAACCGAAGATTGCGATACAGTTTTCCTGGGAAAGGATAGCCTGAGCCTCTGTGGAGCAAAGCTCTACAGTTGTCTGTGCCGGAACTGCAACCTGGATAACAACGTCTGCGTCAGCTTCTTCAGCGTCAGCACCTTCTGCTGCGTTTACATAGAACTCATTACCTTTAACTGCTACTGTTTTTCCATCAGCTTTAATCAGCTCGATCATCTTATTGATGAATCCTGTACCACGCTGCTGGATGTTAAGAGCTGTAGCATCCTGGTTAACCTCACCGATGATAACCTGTCCGTCAGCGTTAGCGATAACGTCTTTGATTGCCGGATACATGTTCTCAGCTGCTACAGAACCAGCCTGATTGTTGTCTGTGCAGACTTCGCAAACTACAGATCCTTCCGGAGCATCAGCGATACCTGTATCAAATGTAACAACCGGGATTCCTTTGTCAACACATGTCTGAAGAGCTTCCTGAACAGAAGATGTATCACAAGCTGCAAGTCCTAATCCAACAGGATTAGCTGCGATAGCTGTATTGATCATGTTAACCTGGTCAGCGATATCGGACTCACTGTTTGGTCCCTGTGCTGTATAGGTAACACCTAATTCTTCAGCAGCTTTGTCCATACCTTTCATAGCTGCTTCCCAGTATGTAGACTGGAAGGATTTAACCATCATTGGGAACTCATAAGCTTCGTTAGCTGTAAGTCCTTCAAACTGATCTTCCGGAGCTGCCATAACAGTTGTTGCTGCTAAACCAGATACCATTGCTGCACAGAGTACTAATGCCATAACTTTCTTTGCTTTCATTTACTACTTCCTCCTTGAAATAAAAAATTATATAGTTTTTTATGATGATACGTCGCTACACTCTCCGACGCTTCACATCCGTTATGAAATTGTTGCTGTTTACCAGCTGTTCTGCTTATAAACAGAATTTTGCTTTTCTTCAGGCTGACTGTCTGTAAGCCAGCCTGTATGTTTCAGTTATTAGTGTGCACTTTTTTTCTCTTTCAGGATATCGATCAATACTGCAACGATCAATACAACACCTGTGATGATCTGCTGCCAGTTTGCCTGCAGACCGACATATGGAAGACCTGTCTTTAACAGCATGATTACGAAAATACCTACCAGAGTTCCTACTACAGATCCATAACCACCGGAAGCTGCAACACCACCAACGAATACACCGCCGATTGCGTCCATCTCAAGTCCGGCACCAGTACCAGGCTGTACAGTAGGAGTTACTGCTGCGTATGCGATAGCTGCAAGTCCGGTAAACAGACCGCAAACTACGTATACCATTACATGGTAAAACTTAACATTGATTCCGGAAAGAGCTGCTGCTTCTTTGTTGGAACCGATTGCGATGGTGTAACGTCCGAATTTTGTATGATTCAGAACGAACTCCATCAGGATTACCAGAAGGATCATCCAAAGGAAACCGAGCGGGTAACGGGAAGCGCTTCTTCCCTGTCCGATTGTCAGTTTAAAGATGGAATGGAACCATCCGCCTGGCTGATTCAGTGTTGGCCATGGTGTAGCACTGCAAAGAGAACCAGCACCACGGGTAATCATACAGGTACAAAGAGTAGCAAGGAATGGCGGCAGGTTCATGATACCAATGAGAACACCGTTCAATGCGCCGATTGCAATTCCAAGCACTACACAGAGCAGCATTGCTACTACTACTGGAACATTGTTGCTTCTTACAAGTGTTCCGCCGATCAATGCGTAACATACCATACCAGTTCCGATTGACAGGTCTACACCGCCTGTGATAAGCGGGAATGTAACACCGATTGCCATCAGAAGGTCATAATATGAGAAATCCAGCATACTCAGGATTGTGGTGTACTGTCTGAACTCCTTACTCATAAAGGAGAAAACAGCAGACAGTGCAATGATAACCAGCAAAACAATAAATCTCTGATCACTTAAAATACTTTTTTTCTTCTTAGTCATGACGTCCTCCTTAATCGATATTCCGTGTCGCCTTATTCATGATGTGTTCCTGTGTAGCTTCAGAAATATCAATATTTCCTGTCACCTTACCTTCACACATAACGATGATTCGGTCACTCATTCGGAGAATCTCGGTCATTTCAGAGGAAATCATAATAATAGATTTTCCTTCTGCTGCAAGCTTGCTCATTAACTTGTAGATCTCGTTCTTCGCACCAACGTCGATACCTCTTGTAGGCTCATCGAAAATCAGGATCTCACTGTCACGAGTAAGCCATTTTGCAATAACTACCTTCTGCTGGTTACCACCGGAAAGATTCACTACCAGCTGGTCTGTAGAAGGAGTCTTGGTTGCAAGCTCTTTTACATATCTCTCTGTAACTTTTTTCTCTTTGGTTTTGTTGATGAATAAACCGTTGCAATATTCTTCCATGGTAGCCAGGGTTGTATTCTCTGTTACAGATTTCTGAACAACAACTCCATATCTTCTTCTGTCCTCAGACAGATAACCGATACCATATTTAACAGCATCCTGTGGGCTGTTGATGGTTACTTCATGGAGCTGTCCATCTTTACCCATAATGGAAATCTTACCGCTCTGTTTCGGATCTGCCCCAAACAGTGCTCTGGCTGTCTCGGTACGTCCTGCTCCCATCAAGCCTGAGAAGCCAAGGATTTCACCTTTACGAAGCTCGAAGCTTACATCCTGAACCATCTTGCCTGCGTTCAGATGCTCTACCTTCAAAACAACCGGGGCATCTGGCGCAACCATGCTATGATCCTTCGGATCTTCGTAAATAACACGACCAACCATCATGTTGATAATATCTTCTTTTGTACTGTCTGCTGTGATCAGGGTTCCAACATAGCCACCATCTCGCATGACAGTTACACGGTCTGTGATGACCTTGATCTCATCCATACGGTGTGAGATGTATACAATACCAAGATTCTTCTTACGAAGGTCTTTGATGATTTCAAATAAATCCGCAATCTCCTTCTCAGTAAGAGCTGCTGACGGCTCATCAAAAATGATCACCTCAGCCTTGTGGGAAATAGCCTTTGCAATCTCACACATCTGCTGCTTACCAACAGTAAGATTACTCATTTTTTCTCTCGGATCGATCTCAATATTCAGATCCTGAAATAATTTCCTGGAATCTTCGATCATCTTCTTGTCGTCTACACGGATTCCCTTCTTCGGTTCACGTCCGATAAAGATGTTCTGTGCAACAGTCAGATCTCCGATCATATTTAATTCCTGATGTACGATTACCACTCCGGCATCCTGAGCTTCACGGGTATTGTGAAATTCTGTCTCTTTGCCTTTATATGTAATTGTTCCGGAATCCTTCTGGTAAATACCGGTAAGCACCTTCATCAGTGTGGACTTTCCGGCTCCGTTCTCTCCCATAAGTGCATGTACTTCACCGCGTTTCACTTCGAAATTAACATGATCCAGGGCATGAACTCCAGGAAAGGACTTATCAATATCCTTCATAGTTAAAATAACTTCACCCATTGTCGAATCCTCCCTTATGATCAGTTCTTTCTGCGTCTTGCAGAAACGTCAGCGTAAACTGCTACAATAACAATGATACCTGTAATAATCATCTGCTGTCCTTTACCAAGACCAAATGCCATGATTCCCTGCTGAAGAAGAGAGATGATAAATACACCGATCACAGTACCGCCGATGGAAGCAAGTCCACCAACCATGGATGTACCACCCATTACACAGCCTGCAATTGCCTCGTTGTTATACTGATCGCCATATCCTGGCTGAACGGTTGTATAAGTAGCAACAAAGAACAGTGCTCCGATTCCTACCAGGAATCCACAGATCACATATGCAAGCATTCTCCATTTTCTGGTATTGACACCAGAAAGACGAACTGCCTCGCTGTTAGATCCAAGACAAAGGATATAACGTCCTGGCTTCGTATTGTAAAGAACAATACCGCAAACCACTGCCATTCCAAGGAAGATCACAAGACCAACCGGGAATCCATTATAAGATGCGATATTACGGAACCATCCGTTTACCGGATCAGAACTCTGCGGCCAGCTGACTGACTGTGTCTTGGTAAATACAGAAGCAATACCTTTTGCAATGTTCATGGAAGCCATGGATACGATAAATGGCGGAACTGACATATAAGAAACCAGCCATCCATTAAATATACCAAATGCAAGACCAATGAGCACACACAGAACCATGGCAGCTGCACAGGGAACTCCATAAGAAGTCATGCAGTAACCGGAAACCAGTGCACAGCAGAACATAACCGGTCCGATGGAGAAATCAATTCCTCCTGTAGCAATTACAAATGTTACTCCAAGTGATAAAAAGCCCAGGAAGTATACATAGTTCAAAGTAGATTTGATACTGTCGCCAACAGGGAATTTACTTCCGAGTACTACCTTGAAAACTACGAACATAAGAACAAGAATACAAACAAGCATGATTCTGTTCAGGCCGAGCTTTTTCACAATTGGATTTTGTTTTAACTTTTCCAACTTTTCACCCTCCTTGATTTTTTGTTATTGTCCAGGTTTACCTCACTCTTCCTGAGCAATAACTTTTTGCACTCTCTGCGTTTTCTATATAATACCTTGAATTCTGCACAATTGTAATAGAATATTTTCCAGAAAAAGGTTAAATATTTACGGTATGGTCATAAATTTTTAACCTTTTATGTGAAATATGCACTAACACTTTACCGTGTAAAATCAAAAAACCTCAAATTCAATCCTTTTCATACGTAAGAAACGCAAAAGGATCGAACCTGAGGTCTCATTTTATCTGACAGAGTATATTAAAAAGATCTGGTACAGCATAAATCGGGTAACTCTTCTGCAAAACGTGCAGCTGTGAAGATACAGAACAGCTACAAAGTCTGTTTTATGGTATTAAATGGGAAGATCAGCTTTTCGATTTCGCTGGAATACATATTCTCCGGAGTTACAAGCTGACAGCCGGAATTTACATTCTCATCGTAAGGTTTGCCCTGCAGCATACGCACAGTCTCCGTTACACCCAGATAGCCCATCTTAAACGCTTTCTGCACAACAATTCCCTTGAAGACACCCTTTTCCATAAGCTGAACCGCTTCCTGGGAGCTGTCTACCCCCACTACCTGGATTCGGTCTTCCATATCATGTTTCTGTACCGCCCGTGCTGCGCCTACAGAGGAATATTCATTCATTCCTGCAATCATTTCAAGATTCGGATATTTCTCCATCAGTTCTTCTGTAAGCTGGGAAGCCTTATCAAACTGGGAATTACAATATACTACGTCTACAACATTCTTATTATAATCCCCCAGACCTTCCCGAAAGCCCTGTTCTCTTTCGATTGCAGTGGAAACACCTTTTACATGACTTACAATTGCAATCTGAGAATCCTTATTTAAAAAAGTTCTGGCATATTCCCCCAGTTGCTTTCCTGCTTCCAGGTTATCTGTGGCAACTGTCATATCCTGAATATTGCTTTCTGTATAGGAATCTATAAATGTGATCTTGATTCCCTTATCTTTTGCCTTCTGCAATAATTCATCGGAAGCATCAAAGCTGGAAGGGGAAAATAATATTGCATCCGGATTTTTCTCAATGGCCTCTTCCAGAAGTTTATTCTGTACCTCCACATCCTGTTCTCTCTCCGGTGCCAGCACTTCCAGTTCTGCACCGCATTCCTGCGCCGCCATTCTTGTCCCTGAAATCAGGGAGGTCCAGAAGTCATTGGTTCCATCCTCTGTTTTCGGTATGTAAATTAATGACCACTTTTTGTTATTATTTTTTTGACGAATATAAAGCATTCCTCCGGAAACCAGACACACCGCCAGCGCTATGCATACAAGCATAAGCCATTGTTTACGCTTTTTCATGATGTTCCTCCTGCTCGATCGGAATTACCACTGTAACAGTCGTACCTTTTCCTTTTTCACTTTTATAGCTCAGACCATATTCCTTTCCATAGTACATACTGAGACGTCTTTGAACGTTGTATACACCGACACCATTAGAACGATAATTGACTTTATGCTTCTCAAAAATCCGGTTCAGGGTCTCCTCATCCATTCCCACACCGTCATCTGCTATTTCGATAACTGCATTTCCATCTTTCTGGTATCCGTTAACAGTAAGCATCCCTTTTGATTCCTTATATTTAAGACCATGATAAATTGCATTTTCCACAATTGGCTGAAGTACAAGTTTCACTATATGCACACTGTTAATAGATGGATCCACATTGATCTCAAATTCCAGTTTATCCTTATAGCGCATTTTCTGAATGGTGAGATAACTCTTTACATACTGGATTTCCTGGCCGATGAGGACCGTTTCATCTTCGTTGCTGATACTTTGCCGCAAAAGTCGTGCCAGAGAAGCGGTCATCAATACTACATCTTCATATTTCTTCCCTTCCGCCATCCAGATAATGGAATCCAGCGTATTATAAAGAAAGTGGGGATTGATCTGGGACTGAAGAGCTTTCAGTTCGCTCTTTCGCTTCAGTTCCTGTTCATGGACATTCTGTGCCATCAGATCTTCAATCTTATGGGTCATCACATTGAATGATGTGGTAAGACTTCCAATTTCATTCTGGGAAGGTATAACCAGATCATCTGCTGCCTTGAAATCTCCTTCCTGAACCCTTTCCATAGAATCACGAAGCTTCTGAATCGGAAGAGTTATGCTTCTGGCAATAAAGCTGGAAATAAGCATGGCGATCACAACCAGTACAATGGCCGTCATTACATATATGTTATTGGCCTCTTTGCTGCTCTTTAAAAGCTCTGCCATATTCATGCAGCCAACAATCGTCCAGCCAGTTATCTCAGAGCGGGCAAGTGTATAGATTTTTTCGTCATCTCCCTCTCCTGTTACTACCGTATCTGTGTCGGCATTCATAACAATATCAATGTTCTCCGTCTGAAGCTCATTATACAGCTGCTGCTGGCTTGGATGATAAACGATGTTTCCATTCTGATCCAGAATAAATACATATCCCTTATCCCCAATGCTGTTCTGGTCGCAGAGCTCACTGATGGCGCTGTAATTCAAATCAATAAATACAACACCGTCACTGTTTCCCGTGCCATAGAAATTGTGGACTTCGCGGCTTAAAGTAATCACCCACGGACGCTGCCCCTTGATCACATGCTGGACATGGGAAGAACTGAGACAATACTGATTGTAGTTATCTACCGCATTGGTGTACCACTCCTGAGTGGAAAGATCCAGATCCGGATTGGTGGCCTGATATCCGCTGTTTATAAGCATAACTCCATCTTTTTGCACGATTCCAATGTTGCAGATGTCATCACGGCCTTTCAGTATCGTACTAAATTGTTCCAGGAGACGTTTCCTGTGTCCTTCTTTTACAGCCTCATCCTCACCGATGCGCTGGTACAATAGCTGATACGCATCCTGGCTTTTTGCAATAACTGAGGCAATATTATCCATATATGTAATATACGAATCAACATTCTGATTCAGCTGATGTATAATTGTCTGGGTATAAATGGCAGAGTTCTCATAAACTGTAGAATTCGTATATCTTACTGATACTGCAGTCGCTGCAAGCACCGCACAGAGAACCAGAGCAGAAACAGCCACAAATATAGTGCTTTGAATACTTTTAAAGCCTTTAAGAAATTTTCGCTCTCTTTTGTTTTCATTCATAGGCTGCTCTCCCTTGCATTTTTCTCATTCATTTCAACTTTTTATTTTTCATACCTTTCATTACTGATTTCTGCAGAAATAATTCACCTGCTGTCAACAACTCTTTTATAGCTGCAATTATTCACTTCCGGATTCAATCATTTCCAGATCACATTCTGTCTGAAAATTTTCCTTAAGATTCTCTGAAATATGAATCTTCCCATCATCTGTTACCAGGATCACATTGAATTCTTCCCTGCGCTGCCGCCAGAATTGACAAGCTTTCTCATAACCCATGATATAAAGAGCCGTGGACATTCCATCTGCAAGTGTACCATCCCTTGATACGATTGTCACAGACAGCAGATCTCCATCTGCCGGATATCCTGTCCTGGGATTGATGATATGAATATAGGTCTTCCCATCTTCTTCAAAATACCGCTCATAACCGCCAGAAGTAATTACGGCTGATTTTCCACAGATAAAACACCAATATAATCCTGCTGTCCGCCTTTTGGATCACGTATTCCCACTTTCCAGCTGCTGCCGTCTGGCTTCGTCCCTATCGCCTGAATGTTTCCTCCAAGAGAAACCAATGCGGAAGAAACGCCATATTCCTGAAAAAGCTCTGCCAGCTTCTGACCTGTATATCCTTTTGCAATTCCTCCAAAATCAATCTGCTGATCTGCTCCAAGCGTTACAAACTTTGCTTTTTCTTTGCTGTCCCTGCCCTTTTCATCAGAGTCCCGGGTCTGTATTTCTACTTTATTTCCATCCACCAGTGCCAGTTTTTTTTGTACTTCTGCAGCTGTAGGCACATGATAATTACCTGTGGGAAATCCCCATAGCTTCATCACCGGATAAATCGTATCGTCAAAAAGTCCGTCTGTCTCCTGATAAATCTCTTTTCCCCGGAGGATCAGTTCTGCCAGATCATCTGTTGCCTGCAGATTTCCCTGTTCATTTAAGGCATATACTTCACTTTTACTGTTTTCTGCTGATAACATCGCATCCAGTTTCTGTACTTCTTCTATAGCTGCATCTACAGCTCTTTCACTGTTTTTACCATATGCGGTAAACTCCATATAGGTGTCCATCGCAAACAGCTGCTTCTGGCATTTCTGATTCTGAACAAAATACCTGGTTCCTTCTGTAAAAATCAAAATTCCAATACAAATGCCGGCTGCCGTCAGTACTTTTCTTTTCATAAGGATCTTTTTTCCCTTGCATACTCGGTAGGAGTCTTACCTGTCATTTTCTTAAAAGAAATCCCAAAATAATGGGGATCTGAAAAGCCCACCTTCTCCGCAATCTCATAGTTCTTAAGTGCAGTCTGTTCCAGGAGTTCCTTTGCCCTTTCCATACGGGTCTTACTGAGGAATTCCAGGAAAGTGCCTCCTGTGGCTTCCTTAAAAATAGTACTGAAATAGCTTGTACCAATATTCAGATAGGAACAGATATCATTTAATCCTAATTCCGGCTCATTGTAATGCTGACGAATATATTCCATAGCAAGTACTGCCTGCTTCTGACCGCTGGAACTGTTCAGGGAAGAGCATCTTTCAAATACCTCGTGAACATAGTCCTCTGCCATTTTAAAAGCTTCCTTAAAAGTTTTCTGTTCGGTTACCCGTCCCATGAGAATTTCTCTTTTGTGGAACAGATCTTCATTCTCGGAAGAAAGAGCTTCCCAGCAGCTTCCTGCATGGCGCAGAATCATCTGAAGGCAGACACAGGCCTGACTTTTATCCACTCTGGCCTTTTTGATCTCAGATTTCATAACAGAAAGAGCCTGATTCATCTCAGCTTCATTGCCTTTCTTGATTCCATCTACCATATCGCTTAATGGCTGCTGCAAAGAAATACTTCTCTCCGGATTCAGTGTTTCTGTGTCAATGAGCAGATTTCCGCCCAGTAAATAGCGCAGTTCAATAGCCTTCTCAGCCTGGTTATGAGACTGGATCGTATCTCCGGGATTCCTTACCCAGCCCCCAATTCCTGCTGAAGCTTCAATGCCGATCACTTCTTTTACTTTTTTCTGGATTTCCTGACAGATTTCCTGTATTTCTCTGGAAAACTCCCTGCTGCGGTTTCCCATAAAGAGGATACACACCCGGTTATTTCCTTCCTGATAGGCAATTCCTGCATTACGATCTGTCACGATCTCATCTGCAACATTAAATAAAACAAAAGCCATTAATGCGCTCTCCTGGCGTTTTTCCATATCAATCTGATGAATATCGGAAAACAGATCCATGTCAAATAACGCAACCCGATAAGATGCTGCCTCCAGATTAATTCCCATTCCAGACAATTCCTCCAGGCTCTCCTGCACATCCCGCGTACAGCTTACCAGAGATTCAATCGCTTTCGAACGAATCACCAGAGCATTTTTGTGATAATCCTGAGATGTCTTTGTGAGGGATTCTATTTTCTTCTTTTCTTTTCTCTGCAGATCTACTTTTTCTTTCATTTTGCCAATAACTTCTCTGAGCTCCATAGCAGTTACCGGCTTCAGCATGTATTCGCTTACATTATACTGAATTGCTTTCTTTGCATATTCAAATTCCCCGAAGCCACTGAAGATCACAATTACGATCTCCGGGTAATTATCATGCAGAAAATGGCTCAGTTCCATTCCATCCATATACGGCATCAAAATATCTGTGAGAACAATATCTACCGGATGGCTCTTCACAAAATCTGCTGCCTGCTTTCCGTTTTCGCAGTCTCCTACAAGCTGGCAATCCATGGACTTCCAGTCAATATTCTCCTTTATGGCGTCACGTACCAGGATCTCATCATCTACAAGTAAAATTCGATACATAGTTTTCGCTTTCCCTTTCTATACACAGCATGTACCTCATCGGCTCCCCCCCCCGATGCCTGTTTGCACATGGTATTCTATTAATTTCAGCTAAATATTATATTATCACATACCATAAAATCATGCAAACTAAACAAACAATTCCAGAGTTTGTTTAAAAAACATTGGTTACTGTTTACTAGTACATCGAAAATTAAGTATCTGCTATATTGACGCAGGATGATTTCTTCATATGCAAGGCGGAGGAAAGAGGCGTAGCGGTGGCTACGGCGACCGACGACAACTCAGCAGATGAAGAAATCAGACAAGTCAATATGGCAGTTACTTAATATTCGATGTACTAGTAACAAAAAAAGCTGCAAAGTTATAAGCATTATAAACCCTGCAGCTTTTCTGCTGTGTAAGATATTCAAAGAATTTTTGAAATTATAACCATTATTTTACAATCACTCCATCCTCATCCCAGAGATCGTGCCAGTCCTTTGCACCTTCCCACAGGAATACATGGCCTTTGATCAGACGGTTATTCTTATCAAGGGAACGGATGGTTTCCATCTCTTCTTCTGTCAGAGGATCTTCCGTGACACATTTCAGGTTCATGGTGTAATTCTTCTCTTTCAAAGAGAATGGAATTGGGGAAGCACCTCTCTGTACAGCCCATTTAATGCAGATAACTGCTGGATGTACACCATGTGCCGCTGCAATTGCTTTCAGCTCTGGCAGTTCAATATCCGCAATATCTTCTGGCATTTTATCACGTTCCGGACGTTCAGGAGAACCAATTGGGCAGAATCCTACCACTTCAATACCATGCGCTCTGCAATAATCAAACAGCTCCGGCTGCTGGAAGCATGGATGAAGCTCCATCTCGATCGCAGCTGGTTTAATTCTGCAAAGTGGAAGTACTGCCTCCAGTTTCGGGATTGTCATATTAGACATACCGATATGTTTCGTCAGACCCATATCTACCAGGCGCTCCATCTGGCGCCAGGTTTTCATAAAGCGCTCTACTGTAAACGGTTTGGAATCAGGATTTCTGGAATCCACATCACAATGTGGTGCATGATAGTTCGGGAATGGCCAGTGAACATAATACATATCCAGATAGTCAAGCTTCAGATCCTTTAAGGTCTTCGCACAGGCAATCAGTACATCTCCGTCACCATGCATATCGTTCCATACTTTGGAGGCAATAAAAAGTTCTTCTCTTTTTACAATACCTTCTGCAAATGCATCTGCGAAAATCTTTCCGATCATATCTTCATTTCCGTAACATGCAGCACAATCAAAAGAACGGTAACCTACGCGAAGTGCACCTGCAACAGAAGCAGAAACTGCGTCTGCATCTGCATGGTCACTTCCAAAAGTACCCATTCCAACAGCTGGCATCTTAGCGCCAGTATAAAGTGTTCTCTGCGGAACAATTGCCGGATCAATCATTGTCATTTTCTTATCCTCCTTAACATTTCTTTTGCACTATGGCTTTCAATTACAACGCAATTTACTTTCGCTTAATATCTTTTACTACATTTTCTTATAATTTAGTAACCTCAATCTGTGGAAGCAGTTTTTCCATATCTTCCATCACAAAAAATCCAGTCTCCTCGCGCATGGCTGCTGCCGCTGAAATAGCACTTGCCAGTTTCATTGTCTCAGGAAGTGAAAGTCTCCTGGATAAACCCAGTGCGAATCCTGCGATCATAGAATCTCCACACCCAACTGTGTTCACTGCATTTATTCTCGGAACCAGTGCACGGAAAATTCCTTCATTACCTACTGCAAGAGAACCGTCAGCTCCCAGGGAAACAGCTACGATTTCCACACCTTTTGCATGAATCTCTTTCGCCGCATCTATAATATCCTGAATATTATCACATTTCTTGCCTGTGAGCATGCGGATTTCATCAATATTGGGTTTGATCATAGTAGGTGCTGCTTCAATTCCCATTTCAAGAAGTTTACCACTGGTATCCAGAATAACCGGAATTCCTGCCTCTTTTACAATCTTTATAAGTCGCTGATAAGCAGTTCCATCAAGTCCTTTCGGAACACTTCCTGACATTGCAACTACTTTCGCTTCTTTTACAAGATTACAGAATTTTTCCTCAAATCCGGCAAAATCCTCTTCTGTAAGGGTAAACCCAGGTTCCAGAAATTCTGTCTGAACTTTATTAACTTCATCCCAGATATTAATACAGGATCTGCTCTCTGCAGCTACATGATAAAAAGCACTTTTAATACCAAACGGTTTCAATGCATTCTCAATATAAGCTCCTGCATAACCACCTACAAAACCTGTGGCAGTCACCTCTGCTCCGTAAATTGAAGCCGGCTTGGATACATTCAGACCTTTTCCACCAGGAACATAAGTACATTCCTTTACACGATTCACTTCTCCAGTCTTAAAGTTATTTACCACATACCGCTTATCAATGGCTGCATTTAATGTTACTGTCAGTATCATATGCTCAATCCTCATTCATCAGAAGAATCTTCCCCTTTACAAGACCAGGTGTCTTATAGAGCTGGAATGCTTCCTGAGCCTGACTCATTGGCATTTTGCGATAAATAAATCCCGGATCAAATTTCAGCTGACCGGTTGCAAAATAATGAGCTGTAAGATCCCACTCTTTGCCTGGGAACGGGGAACTATAGGACATCCAGGAGCCTGTAAGTTTGAATTCTTTACGATTCATATTCTCCCACTGCTTTGGTGTAAATGTAAGATCTGCATGAGGTGTTCCAATGAAGCATACGTGTGCCTTATTCGCAGCAAGTTCAAATGCCATATGCATAGTGGGAACCTGTCCGGCTGTTTCAAACACATATTCATAGCCCTTACCACCGGTAATTGCCATAGCCTCTTCCATATAATTCTCTTTGGTTGTATTGATAACTGCATCTGCGCCCATTCTCATGGCAAGATCCAGGCGTTCCTCACTAATATCAAATACGACAACCTTCTTGGAACCAAAGATCTTTGCCCACTGCATTGTGAATATGCCAATTGTTCCACATCCTAAAATTGCTACGCAGCGACCGCCCTGATAATCATTCTGAAGGAGTCCATGAAGAGCAACTGTGGATGGCTCGAACATTGCACCCTGTTCATAGGAAATAGACGGATCAAAAGGAATCGCATTCTGCTCTGGAATTACTACATAATCCGCATTACTTCCCTGCTGCCTGGAACCGATAAAACTGTAATGCTTACATAAGGAGAAGTTTCCATTCTGACAATCATCACACTTCATGCACGGAAGAAGCGGAGCCCCGGAAACGCGGTCGCCAACTTTCACCTTGGTGACCCCTTCGCCAACTTCTACTACATCACCAGAAAACTCATGTCCAAGAACGATAGGATAAAAATGAACACCATGATTCAATACTCGCGGAACATCAGAGCCACAAATGCCGGAAGCTTTTACTTTAATCTTTACCCAGCCTGGTTTTGCCTGCGGTTCTTCGATTTCCTGGTACTGTACATCCTCGTTTGCAACTACAACTGCTGCTTTCATCTTGAAATACCTCCTTACTTCCGTACCATCATAGCTTTCAGAGATTCATATAAATCCCTATATGTACGGTATGTCTTATTATAAACTTCTTTATTCTCAGGATTGGGCTCATGGCGTCTTGTCTCTTTCACTGTCATGGAAACCGCTTCCTCGTAATCTTTATAAAATCCAACTCCTACGCCAGCCAGGATTGCAGCACCTAATGTGGTTGCTGTATCGGAAGCAGGGACCACCACTGCCTTGCCTGTCACATCAGCCTTAATCTGAGTCCAGAGAAGGGAATTGGCTGAACCTCCCATAGCACGAAGAACTTCTGCTTTAGCACCTGCTGCTTCAGCCACCTCCAGATTATGGCGCAGGGAAAATGCTACGCCCTCCATACAGGCTCTTACCATGTGTCCCTTGGTCTTAGCAAAATCAAGTCCATAGAAAACGCCTTTGGCGTATGGATTCCAGACAGGGGATCTCTCCCCGGACATATATGGAAGGAACACAACGCCTTCACTTCCGGCTGGTACTGCCTCGGCAATTTCATTCAGTTGTTCCAGAGAGGATTTCCCGGTATCCGCCTTGCGGCTCCTCTCATAAGCTGCAAATTCTCTCTCAAACCAGCGCATGACACCGCCGCCTCCGGTAGTTCCTCCCTGAAGAAGCCACTTGCCTGGCACTACGTGATATCCTAAGATCAGACTTGGATCTGCTTTGTATGTATCTGTGCAGATGCTCATGCCACCAGCCTGTCCACCCTGCTCCTGGGTCTCCCCCGGATGGATCACACCTGCACCAAGTGTTCCACAGGCTGCATCCAGACCACCGGCCACTACAGGAGTTCCGACAGTCAGTCCACTCTGGGCTGCCGCCTCTTCCGTCACAGTTCCCACTATCTTATCGCACGCAACAATCTCCGGAAGAAAATCCACAGGAATTCCCATTTTCTCACACATCACTTCATCCCAGGTACCAGTACGCATATCAAAGCAATGCAGGCCATATCCCTGTGAAAGATCCTGTGTGATGGCACCAGTCAGTCTGTAAGCAATAAAGCTGTTTGATTGAAGGATCTTGTAAATCTTATTATATACTTCAGGCATATTCTCCTTATACCAGAGAATCTTCGCTGTGGTATAAGAAGGCTGAAGAGAATTACCTGCAACATTGAAAATATTCTCACTGCCGATTTCATTATTGAGTCTGTCGCAGATTTCCTGGGCTCTTGTATCCATCCAGATAGGTGTATCTGTCAGAACATTTCCCTCATGGTCAATGGCAATAGCGACCAGCTCTGCCCATCAATTCCCACTCCGGCAATCTGCTCTCCTGAAATATTACCTGTCTCCAGGCATTCGCAAATAGCGCCGCAAACCGCATGCCACCATTCATCCGGCTTCTGCTGCGCCCATCCCTCATGAGGATAATAAACAGGGTAATCCCCATTGGCGGAAGCCATCACCTTTCCGTTCTTGTTAAATATGGCAACCTTGCACGCGCTGGTTCCAATATCAATTCCTAATAAATAGTCTTTGCTCATCCTTGTCTCCTTATGGATTTCCCCATAAAAATATCAGTCTGAAGTTTCCGTACAATATGGTCAGGAAGCTCATCTCTTCCTTCAAGCCGTTCCAGCATGATCTGTGCTGTTTCCCTTGCAATTTTCTCTGTGGGCTGTGAAACAATGGTAAGTGCAGGTCTGCATGCACGGGCAAAAGGCAGATTGTCAAATCCCACCAGGGAAATCTCCTCTGGCATGGATACCCCCATCTCGTTAAGCCCGATCACTGCCCCCATAGTCATCTCATAGTTCGTCACAAAAACAGCTGTCATATCCGGATTCTCTTTCACCAGCTCTTCTACTGCCTGAACCCCTCCCTGGATCGTGTAATCACCATGACAGATCAGCTTTTCATCAACCGCAATTCCATGAGCCTTAAGTGCTTTCATATATCCTAACATACGCTGTCTGGCAGTGAATACCTCATCCGGTCCACCGATCAGACCAATCTTCTGATGCTGTTCTTCTACCAGCATGCCAACAGCCTTCTCAGCTGCATTTACATTATCCACCAGCACACAGTCGCAGGATATTCCCTGGATCATACGGTCGATAAGCACAATGGGTTTACCTGTTTTCTGAAATTCATTCAGATGGGCTCCAGTCATATCTACCGGCATATTGATAATTCCATCCACACGTTTCCGGGTAAGGAAATCCACTGCTTCTTTTTCAAGCTTCTTATCTGTTCTGCAGTCACAGACAATCGCTGCATATCCATGGCTTCGGAGGATGTCCTCCATTCCACTGATGATTCTGCGCAGAAAACATTGTTCAACTCTGGAATCACAACCCCCACTGTCTTGGTCGCATTGGTCTTCAGACCGCGGGCAACTTCATTTACTTCGTAATGTAATTCTTCGATGGCTTCTTCGATCTTGATACGGTTCTTCTCTCTTACATTCCCTCCATTGAAATAAGAGGAAATCGTTGCCAGACCAAGTCCTGTCCGTCTGGCAATATCTTTCATCGTCGCTGCCATAAATCAGCCTCTTACTCAGCCTTTCCGTCACAGCCGCAAACTTTCATACGGGCCATTACAAGCTCTTTCACAGCTGCAATTCCAGCCTTGCCATATGCCTTAGGATCAAATACCTTCTCATCCTCAAGTGTCTCTCTGACAGCCTTGGAGTATGCTGCACGAAGCTCGGTGGCAAAATTAACCTTACAGATTCCTCTCTTTACGCAATCCATAACATCCTCATCGCTAAGGCCGGAAGCGCCATGAAGAACCAGAGGAATATCTACAACTTCACGAATTTCACTTAAACGCTCCTTATCAAGAACAGGAGTTCCCACATAGAAGCCATGTGCTGTGCCGATTGCTACCGCAAGAGAAGTAACGCCGGTGCGCTCTACAAATCCTCTGGCTTCCTGTGGATCGGTATTGGTATCTGCAACTGCAACCAGGTCGTCTTCCTTACCACCTACCTTACCAAGTTCTGCCTCGCATGGGATTCCCATAGAAGCTGCTACGTCAGCCACCTTCTTGCTCACCTCAATGTTTCCTTCATAATCCAGCTTAGAACCGTCAATCATCACGGAAGTATATCCAGCCTTCAGTGCCTTCATCGCAAGATCAAAACTACTGCCATGGTCAAGGTGCAGGCAAACCGGAACGGAAGCCTTTGCAGCTTCTGCTGCAACGATTGCCTGATAGGTCTCAAGAGTGCCATATTTAATAGTAGATGGAGTAGTCTGGATCATAACAGGTGCTTTCAACTCCTCAGCTGCCTGAATGATAGCTTTCACCATCTCCATATTCTCTGCATTAAATGCACCCACTGCGTAACCGCCCTGCTGAGCCTTCAACAACATTTCCTTAGATGTAACAAGTGGCATATTCTCCTCCTTCTGCCTGCTGATACAGGCCGTGAATCTTCTGTTTTTCGAGAAACCGAAACGTTTCTGTTTTAATTCATATTAACTCTTTTCCAAATTTCTGTCAACAGTAAATATTTCATCTTTTTGCGTAAAATTTTACCTTGAAAAATCCAGCAAAGAAAGGTAACTTATAGAGTAGAATACTTTCGGAACCGGTATCAGTTTTTATAGATTACTGTGCCAGATTTCTGAGAAAGAACGAAGGGAGAATATATTATGTTAAAAGGAATTCCAGAAATACTTTCACCACAGCTTTTAAAAGTTTTATGCGAGATGGGACACAGCGACCGCATCGTTATCGCGGACGGCAACTTCCCAGTAGAATCAATGGGTAAAGATGCAATTGTTGTTCGCTGCGACGGACATGGAGTTCCAGAACTTCTGGACGCTATCCTTACTGTTATCCCTCTTGATTCTTATGTAGAGAAACCAGTTACCCTGATGGAAGTTATGCCTGGCGATCCGGTAAAAACTCCAATCTGGGATACATACAAAGAGATTGTTTCCAAACATGATGAACGTGGCGCCGAGGCAGTTGGAAATATCGAGCGTTTCGCATTTTATGAAGAGGCAAAGAAAGCATATTGTATTATCGCTACAGGTGAGAAAGCTGTTTACGCAAACGTTATGCTTCAGAAAGGTGTTGTTATCAACAAATAATTTTTTATTTCAGCTAAAAAGCTCCGTCGGATTCCCGGCGGAGCTTTTATTATTCATGTTTATTATGATTCACTATTTTTTCCTTTTTTCTTAAGAAGCCAGATTACCACTGCGATGCCAATGATAATAACTACAACCAGAATCCAGATAACAGAATTCATTCCTTTATCTGTGCTCTCCACATTTTCGCTGGACGCTTTCTGTTCTGCACTTTCTGAAGGAGCAGCTGTTACTGCTGCCTCTTCTGTAGGCGCCATAGTCTCACTTGGCTCCGGGGTGGGAGTACTTGTCTCAGTTGGTTCCGGAGTAGGAGTACTTGTCTCAGTTGGCTCCGGGGCAGGAGTGCTCGCCTCAGTCGGCTCCGGGGCAGGCGTGCTCGTCTCAGTCGGCTCCGGGGTAGGGTACTTGTCTCAGTCGGTTCTGAAGCTGCAGTTGCTTTCTTAGTAGGTTCTGGTACAGGAGTACTCGTCTCGGTTGGCTTCGGAGTAGGAGTACTTGTCTTCTCAGGCTTCGGGGTAGGAGTGCCTGTTAGCTCTGCCTCCGCATCACCGATATCTTTGCCTTCGGTACCTGCTTTTCCAACTTCAGAAGCATTCTCTCCAGCCTGAACAGATTGGGAACCGTCTTCCGCTTCTTTCTCAGTTTCAGGAACAAGTTCTACTGTACTCTCTTCCGTATTGGTGGCTTCTGCAATATTTACCCAGCCAGAAACATCACCAGCCTCTGTGTGTCCCCAGATACCATCTTTACCAGTATCTACTTCTGTATCAATATATAACTTCTCACCATTCGCTATATTACAGCCTCCGGAAACTGTGCCGTACTTTTTTCCAGGTCCTTTATACAGGCAAACGGAACCGTCTTCCTTAGCATTGACTGTAATACTGTAATTCGCATCCTTGCTTCCGTATAAGGCAAGCTCTGATGCCACTGCCTCGGCAAGAGTGGCCGGCTTCAGATAATTCTCTTCCAGGAAACCAAACATGCCATGAAGCTGAGCATATACCCATACCTTTCCAGCTTCATCTGTGACCTCTCCTTCTACATGGATCGCAGTTCCATTAGGAATCAGCTCATCATTCAGCTTCGGGCTGGAAGCATCTGCCTCTGAATACATGTCAACACCGCCATCAGGCGATTCTACAATCATATAGTAATCTGTTTTATAATCAACCTGCTGTGTCTTTCCTGCATCTGCAAAAACTCCCACAGTCATGCAAAAAGTAAGAAGCACAGCCAGCAACATTCCCAGCTTTTTCTTCATATATATCCTCTTTTCCCTCTTATATACATTTTCTGTTTTTCATTGTAACACACCAGGAAAAACTTGCAACCATTTTTCTCATATTTTCCCATTATTTTACAGCAACAGTTACTATTCACCGGTAATGTTCCGCGAGGTGTTTTTATAAACAATTTCACAGAAAAATCGGGAATCCGGGCGTGAAATCATGCGAATGTATGTCCGATAAAGAGCCCCAGACAATAAAAGAGCGAGACAAAAGTCCCGCTCTCTCAGCTTTCCTTCATTGTCCTGGGGGAGTGAAAGAAAGCAGTTAAATTATAAAAAGCTAATTATTTATAAAGAGGTCCATAGTTCTTGCAAGCTCTGAAATCTGCACCTTCTTTATCCATTCCAAATGCATTCCAAGCTGCCGGACGATAGATATCTTTCTCCGGAACGTTATGCATGGATACCGGGATACGAAGCATAGAGCACATTGTGATCAGGTCAGCTCCGATATGTCCGTAGGAGATAGCACCGTGGTTAGCTCCCCAGTTGTTCATTACATCATAAGCTGTCTTGAACGGTCCCTCTTTGCCATCGCATCTTGGAGCAAACCATGTACATGGCCATGTGTAGTCTGTACGTTTCCAAAGTTTGTCAGATACTTCTGCTGGAAGAGCAACTGTCCATCCTTCAGCAATCTGCAGAACCGGTCCAAGTCCTTTAACAAGGTTCAAACGGATCATTGTTGCAGGCATCTGAGCTTTTGTTTCATAACGGCTGGAGTATCCGCCTCCACGGAAGTATCCGTTGTCAGCCATACACCATTCAGTGTTTTCCATGATAGCTTTCTGGTCTTCTTCTGTGATATCCCACCACTGTTTCATAACAGCATTGCCGTTTTCATCTTTAGCTTCGCCGTTAGCGTCAAGGCAAGCAGCACCGGAGTTGATCAGGTGAAGGAATCCGCCAGCTTCTTTAGCTACGCCTTCAAGGTCATATCCTGTAGCTTTCTTAACAGCCTCTGGGCTCCAGTATGTACGAACATCAGCGAAGATCTGAGCTCTGTTTGTAAGAAGTTTCATGAACATCATTCCAAGTCCGTTGAGAACGTCATTCTCTGTAGCGAGGATGTATGGCTCACGAGCTCCGTTCCAGTCGAAGGATGTGTTCAGCATAGCTTCTGCAAAGTCACCGTTTGGATAGAAATCTGTCCACTGTCTCTGTCCCTGGAAACCAGCTGCCAGAGCGTTGTGTCCGATTGCTTCCTCGGAGAATGCAGGATCAAGGTTATCGCAGCCGTTCATCAGCTCTTTGATGATAACTGCCATTTTAACTACGAACTCAAACTGCTCTTCTTTCTTCTCTGGGGAGAACTGCAGTTCTTCAGGGTTCTTGTCCCAACCAATCTTACAGGTCTCTTTCGCCCATTTGAGAGCTTTCTCAAATTCTGCGTGATCGTAGATGCCTTCTGTCATACGACGGATGATTTCTACCTCATCAACGGATTCAACACGCATTCCAAGATAGGATTCGATGAAATCGGAATCAATGATAGATCCGCCGATACCCATTGTAACGGAACCGATCTGCAGATAGGATTTGCCTCTCATGGAAGCAGCTGCAACTGCTGCACGTCCGAATCTGAGTAATTTCTCTTCAACGTCTGCCGGGATAGATGTGTCATCAGCTTCCTGAACATCATGTCCATAGATACCGAATGCCGGAAGACCTTTCTGTGCATGTGTAGCAAGAACGGATGCAAGGTAAACTGCTCCTGGTCTTTCTGTTCCGTTGAAGCCCCATACAGCTTTGATTGTCTGAGGATCCATATCCATTGTCTCTGCGCCATAGCACCAGCACGGTGTAACAGTAAGTGTGATGTCTACGCCTTCTTTACGGAATTTGTCAGCACATGCAGCACTTTCACCTACACGTCCGATTGTTGTATCAGCGATAACAACTTTAACAGGCTCACCGTTGGAATATCTCAGGTTTTCTTCAAAAAGTTTCGCAGCGGATTTAGCCATATTCATTGTCTGCTCTTCAAGAGATCCTCTGACATCGAGTGCTCCTCTACGTCCGTCGATTGTTGGTCTGATACCGATAACCGGATAGCTGCCTACTAATCTGCTCTTTGCCATGATTCATTACCTCCATAATAAATATATTCTTTTTTAAGAGGTTTCACTAAAAAACCTCCCTGTTTCCTATAGTTCATAGTATACAATTGCCAAACCGTAATTACTTGTGATATAATGGCAAAAAATAGTACAATATTCACTTTTTTGATCATTTTGTAAAAAATCCATCAAATTAACTTAAGGAGGAATTTATTTTGCAGGATCTGGACCATAATGAAGACCGTTTAAGGGGAACATATGATTTTCCTTTTGAATTTCATCATATTGATCAGGCTCATCCGCGCTATGTAATGTCCTATCACTGGCATGTAGAATATGAAATCATTCGTATTCTTGAGGGCTCTCTCACTGTCACTTTAGACGAAAAAAGTTTCATTGCAACTGCCGGAGACATCATTTTTGTACATAGTGGAATTCTTCACAGTGGAATTCCTGATAATTGTCTTTATCAGTGCATTGTTTTCGACGGAAATGTTTTCCTCAAAAATAATTCTGTTTGTGCAGGATATATGCAGAAGATTATTCATCAGGAAATTCTGATCTATCATCATTTTACACCAAAGCATATAGAAATCTGCAATACAATAAACAGTCTTTTTGATTCTCTTTGGAAAAGAGAACCTGGCTACGAGCTCACTGTAATTGGACAATTTTACCACTTTTTCGGCATTATTTTTAGTAATCATTACTATCTTGATAGTATAACACGCGCAAGACGTGATTATAAGAGAATTTTACAGCTGAAACAGGTACTTGATTTCATTGAGCACAACTATACGGGGGCTCTGACACTAAAACAGCTTTCGGCCTCCGTATCCATGTCACCCAAATACTTTTGCCGTTTTTTCTCCGAAATGACCCATCAGACTCCCATGGATTATCTGAACAGGCAGCGCATTGAGAGAGCCTGCTATGAAATCTCCACAACCGATGATTCTATTACAGATATTGCATATCGAAATGGATTTAATGATCTGAGCTATTTTATACGTACATTTAAAAAATACAAAGGAACTACACCAGGAAAATATAAGAAAAGCTGATTAGGAGGGCGAGCATTGGCCGGATGCCCGCCCACAAAAAAAGAATTGACTTCTTTTTCTCTTATTTCTCAGATATGCTAAAGATGTGATTTTTTTCGTCGTAAGAAAAACGACAGAGAATCATTCCTGTATTTTTTACAGGCTACGTTGACGCATTTTATGCGTTTTCTTTTGCTGTTAAGACTCGAAAAAAACCATAGCTTATTCTTGTTTTCGCTATATATGCCATTTTTCCAGAATGGTCTCTTATTCCAGGACCCTTATGTAGCAGGTTTTCAAGTAACCGGATGATGGAATTGCTGCTGATCAGGCAGATTAGCCCATGGCAGAAAACTGTCCGCACATACTGCTGCAGAACGCCGCAGAAAATCAGAAATTGTTTTTCTCTTTCGTTTCTTTTATTCTAACAAAAGCCGGTTGCCATTACAACGAAATTCGGTCGTAAAATTCTCACATAATTCGACACTTAAATGATAAATTTTATCTGTAACTGAAGTTTTCTTTTTTCTGAAACGTGCTATAATATTTTCAATTAGAAGCAACTAACATAAGTATGACGAAAGGAAGCTGTTGAATCATGGGAAGATGTTATCATTTATCAAAAACTGTTACGGAAGACCTGGCAAATGAAATCATAAAAGAACTGACAGAGCGAGGCGATGTGAAACACGCCAGAATCTCCGCTGACGGACGTTATCTTCATGTGGATACTATTGACGGAGAATTTTCCGTGGTAATGTATTCAGCAGTAAATATCTGCAGCCGTATTGCAAACTGCGAGCTGTCCTTTGTGAAATTTGATTACACAGCTTAGAGCGTGTTTGAAAACATACCGCCAGGACATTTATGGCAAATCTATTAAAAAAGGGAGATTAAATTATGCAGCAGATTACATTAAAAATAGACGGAATGATGTGTGGAATGTGTGAATCCCACATTAACGAAAGTATTCGTAATAACTTTTCTGTAAAAAAAGTCACCTCGTCCCATACAAAAGGAGAGACGGTTATCCTTACAGAAAATGATCTTGATGAAGCAAAACTGAAAGAGACTATTGATAAAACGGGTTATAAACTGCTTTCTCTCTCAAAAGCTCCATACGAAAAAAAGAAAGGCTTTTTCTCTTTCCTGAAGAAATAGCCTTTCCCTGTCATAATCCTTGTACTATATTCCAACTACAATATTTCCGGTAATACGGACAATGCATATTCTGCCAGGCTGTGATCTTCCTCTCCTGTGCCTCCGCTTATACCAAGACCTCCGATAATCGTATCTCCGGATTTCAACGGCACACCGCCTCCGAAAATCACGATTTTTCCACCATCCATCTTATCTACGCCATAAAAGGTTCCGCCTGGCTGAGCCAGTTTAGATAATTCCATGGTGGACATCTTCACCGCAACAGAAGTATAAGCTTTTTTCAAAGCGACATCAAAGCTTACCAGAAATGCTCCGTCCATTACATGAACGGCAATTGGATTTCCTTCCGGACCACAAACTGCAATCACCGCTTTCTTACCGCGGCGAAAGGCTTCCTGTTCGATTTTCCCGATCAGCTTCTTCGCTCCATCCAGTGTAATCTTATTCTGCATACCCATGCGGCGCAGTACTGCCTGAATTACAGCTTCGTCTACAGAATCAGAGGTACCAGATATGAGAGAATTTTCAACTTTCGTATCCACGCTCACACTTCCTTCTGCCACTTTCTCAGTTCCACTTGCATGTAGTTCCGTATTTTCAGAAGATGCGTCAGTTTCTACAAGCTTTGACGTTCCCGTCTTCTGACCTGCTGCCTCCGCTTCTTCGTAGCGTGCAAGCACATACAGATAATCTGCCAGACGGTTCATATATTTCTTGCTTCCTGTGTCAGAACCAAACTTTACACTTACAGCGGCAAGATCACGCTCCGCTCTTCTGGCCACAGCCCAAGTCACATCAATCTCAGCAGACAAGCGACAAGCCCCAGGTAAAGAGGATTCCTTCGGCATATGAAAAAGCCCCGTCAAACGGTCAATCTCTTCCTCTAAAAGCTCTGTCTTGTCATCATTGATCTTATACTCTCTATTATATGGATCTGCCACTCCTGCATCAATTCTGGTCAGATTTTCCTGGATCTTTTCCAGGAAACGGATGGTATCTCCATCTCTGATCATGGTTTTCAACACTCCAATATGGCAGGAAAGTTCATCTATGGTTCCCTCCAGCTGGATTCGGTCATCCGCTTTGGAAACGTTTTTCGTATGGACAAGATTGGTAGTTCCCTTGTCACCATTCTTTGTATAAATACTCATACGACTTTCTCCTGACATTTTACCCATCCGGCAAAATGGATTTTATTATGCACCAATACACTGAATATAAGACAAAGTTCGTGCAAGAGCAGGAAATAATCCACATTATCTTACGTTCACTACATTAGTTATAAACAGACTCTGGACAAATACACGCAGTTCCACCGTATCTGTCCAAAGTCTCTTATATGTTACCGGGCACAAAGTGAACAGCAACTCTTAAATTCATTAAAATGACCACAATTTCCTGTAGATCTTCACAATATCCTCTTTTGTTGGGACTCTTGGGTTGGCAGTTGTGCAGGCATCAGCAAGCGCCAGGTTTGCCATTTTGTCAATTGCTGCAAAATACTCATCCTCAGAAATAGTTCCCATTTCTTTAATCGTAAGCGGAATATTCATTTCCTTCTGCATAAACTGAATCCAGTTTACAAGAGATCTTACAGACATTACTTTGTTGTAGTTACTCAGTCCAAGAATATGTGAAATATTGGCATATCGCTTTACTGCCGGAAGATATTCCTGCTGGCTTCTGCTATGTTTGTTGATATTTGCATTAAATTCTACAATATGCGGAAGCAGCATTGCATTGGCACGTCCATGCGGAATATGGAAAATAGCTCCCAGCTGATGTGCCATACTATGTGTGATTCCAAGTCCTGCAGCATTAAAAGACAGTCCGGCAAGACAGGAAGCTACATGCATTTTCTGACGGGCATGCATATCGCCGCCGTCAAGGTATGCTCTTAACAGAAAGACTCCGCAGATTTCAATTGACTTTTCAGCAAGAGCAGATGAAAATTCATTGTGATTGATACTTACATAAGACTCAATTGCATGAGTCAGTACGTCCATACCTGTATCTGCTGTGATAGAGGGCGGAACGCTCTTTACCAGTTCTGCATCCAGGATTGCCTCATCAGCTGTAAGGCTGTCTGAGATCAGCGGATACTTCACATGATTATCTGTATCATTTACAACTGCAAAAGAGGTAACCTCAGATCCGGTACCACTGGTAGTAGGAATTGCAATAAGACCTACTTTGCCGTAATTGTTGATCTTCAGGGCAAACTCACGGATTGCCTTGGATGAGTCAATTGCAGAGCCACCTCCGACAGCTACTACAACCTCCGGCTGATACTCCAGGAACTTCTTTACACCTTCTGCGATTTTTCCTACCGGTGCATCCGGCACAACATCACTGAATACTTCAAACTCCTTGCCACCGCGTCTCAATGGGTCTGTGATCAGCTCGATCATTTTCCCTTTTGCGATGAATGGATCTGTGATCACCAGAACTTTTTTGTATGGCAGTTCTGCCAGTCTATCCAGGGCATTGTCACCAAAATGGATGACTGTTTTCATTTCAAAAGTTTTCATAATTCAATGCTCCTTTATTGCAGCTTTCTTTTGTAAGCAGAAAGCTTCTATCGGACAGATTCCGGATATCTGCACTCCACGCCCTCTTCTTTAAAAAGCTTCAGCCATTTTTCAGAAGGCTTCGCATCTGTCACGACGATATCAACATCCCGCAATCTTCCGGCAACGGAAAATGCGGTCTGGTCAAATTTCGTATTGTCCACAACCAGGATTTTCTTACGTCCTGAATCCAGCATTGCTCTCTTTGCTGTTCCAAAAGCTTCCTGTGATTCCATTACTCCCCAGTTCTCATCAAGAGCCTTACAGGAAAAAATAACGGTATCTACAAAATAAGAGCGAATGACTTCTTCTGTCCGAGAGCCAAGGAAAGCCAGATAGCCTTCCTTCATCATCCCACCTGTGGAAATAATATTCCATCCCGACACATCTGCCAGTTCCAGAAGGATCTCCATGGAATTGGTGATCACAGTCAGACGCTCCTTCTCTTTTAATGCCTTTGCAACAAACACTGCAGTAGTGCTGGCATCCAGAAGCAGATGTTCCCCATCATGCACAAGAGAGGCTACAATTTCCGCCATCTTCTGTTTCCCAACTACATTCTGATTCTTGCGCACATTAAAAGGGAGATCAATGCTCACATCTTCATTGATCACAGCTCCGCCATAACTTTTAATGGCAAGCCCTTCCTTCTCCAGCTTGTCCAGATCCCGTCGAATGGTTTCCTCCGAGACTCCGTATAACTGGCTCAGTTCACTTACTACTACGCGCTTCTCATTCTGTAATTTCTCAAGGATCAGATTCCGTCTCTCTAACGCAAGCATGTTCAGGTCCCCTCCGCGTTCATTTTATTGGTCAGACCAGAATTACAGAAGGCTGTCGATCATTCTCTTATCCGGATGTGCAATAACAGAGGAATCCAGATACATGCCTTTTTCAGCAACAAGCTCTTTCGCTCTGTCGATTGATGCGGATACAGCAGAAACCTCACCAGTGATCATCATGTAAGATTTTCCACACATACCTTTTGCAATACGAAGCTCGATAAGATCTACAATTGCAGTCTTTGCAGCCTGATCTGCAGCCTCAATAATGGAAGCTGCATCATATGTTTCAAGAATTCCCAGCGCACTGATCTCCTCAACCTGAGTAGTTCCATAAATAGCCGGGAAAAGAGACTCGTGCGGATTACCCAGTACAAAACTGTCAATGCACTTGTCCTCATATGTTGTTACAGCTGTATCTACGGCAGCTTTTACCGCACTGAGATCACCGGTAATAATTGCAATATATTTACCCGGACACACGGTCTGCGCCTCAACGATTTCTACATCAGATGTCTTAACCATTGCATCTGCTGCAGTAACGCCGGTAGCTGTAGTTTTGAATTCAATCATTCCGATTGCTTTACTCATTTTCTGCACGTCCTTTCTAATTCTTTGCAACTACGATCCAGCGGTCTGTCACCTCGGTAACTTTACCGGAGATGGTTGCATGGATACCAACACTTAAGCCCTGGGCAGGAGAAGCGATCATCTGACCTCTTGTCACCTGATCTCCAACTTTTACAATTGCCTGAGCAGGTGCTCCGATATGCTGGCTAAGAAGAATTTTAACCTTTGGAATATCAACCAGTGTCTCGTCCATCGGTGCGTCCTTGTCATATTTTGTAAGACCAAGACGTGCCATTAGGCGTTCTTCCGGAACCTTGCGGTATTCTCGGGATTCCTTAACTGGTACTGGCTGTACTCCCTGAGGAGGACGAATACCTGCCTTACGAAGTCCGCCCTTCATGTCTGCAAGAAGTGTTCTTGGAGCAAGGCTCTGAGGACATGCATACATCTCACAAACGCCACAGGAGCTGCAGAAGCTTGCATTGATGTATGGATTAACATCTCTGAAATCCTGATTGGAAGCTGCACGCATGAAGCGGGCTGGATCAATCGGATGTCCCAGATTGTTACGTGGGCAAAGATCTGTACAAGTATTACACTGGCAGCAAATAGATGCTGCACGTTTTAAATCTATAGCAGAAGTCCGCATCTTCTTCTGTACGATTAAATGGTCTTTTGGCAGAACCAGAATCGCATTTGTTGTCTTCGTCACAGGGTCAGAACCTTTTCCGATTCTTCCCATCATCGGTCCACCAATAAAGTAAACCGGGTCTTTTACAGTAGTTCCGCCTGCCTGGGCAACAACATCATCCATAGTACATCCAAGAGGTACTTTTACAGTTACCGGATGATTTACCTCAGCTACAACAGACACATATTTGGCTGTTACAGGCTCTTTTTTCTCTACTGCCTGGTATATATTATACAATGTCTCTACGTTAAACACAGCAACTCCCTGCTCAATAGGAAGTCCGCCAGGTCTTACAACTCTACCAGTTGCTTCGTAGATCAGTACAACCTCATCTCCCATCGGATACACTTCATCCAGAAGGTGGATGCGCATTCCCGGGAACTCTTCGATATGCTGTTTCAGAGCATTTACTGTCTGAACATAAGATTTTTTGATTCCAATAATGGCCTCAGAAGCTCCAACTGTTTCCTGAACCATATGGAAGGTTTTCATTATTTCGTAAGCGTGCTTCTCTAATAACTGTCTGTGTAATTTCAGTAAAGGTTCGCACTCTGCACAGTTCATAAGAATGGTATTTGCTTTATCTGTCAGCTTCATGTATGTAGGGAATCCTGCACCACCGGCACCAACTACACCATTCTCCTGTATAATATTCTGTAATTCTTTGATATCCATGGCGTTACTCCAATCCTGCACCGTCATCAACGATACCTACAATGGCGGCATCTACCGGTGCTGTTTCTACGCCGCAGCCAATTCTTGCCGCGCTTCCTTGTGCCACCAATACATATTCTCCGATTCCTGCACCGATAATATCGATTGCAACAATCTGACTGAGGTCACCTTTCATGTGATGAACCGGTTCCACGATCATAAACTTATTGCCGATCAGCTTTTCGTTTTTTCTTGTGGAAACAACGCTTCCTACTACCTTGCCAACTATCATGTGAACCTCCAAATTTTATATCAGTTCAGCCATGCATCTGTCATTTTCAGAACCAGCATGGCTGAACACTTTATTTTAGTAATGAGGAAATGATTTCCAAAACATTACTTTATAATTGTAACTGTATTGCCTGTGGCAATTTTTGCTGCATTTGCTTCATCTGTATCAATGTGCATCTCCAGTGTAAAGCTGTCGTCTACACGGATCTTCACCTGATTGAAAATGGTTCCTCTCTCATTGTCTGCTTTAACAGATACGATATCTCCATCCTTCACACCGGCTGCCTGGGCATCCTTCGGGGACATGTGAATGTGACGCATTGCTACGATACATCCCTCTTTCAGATAAATCGCACCTTTCGGTCCGACAATTGCAATAGGAGCACTTCCCTTAACATCTCCAGACTCACGCACCGGTACTTTCATACCAAGCTTGATTGCGTCTGTAGCTGATACTTCAACCTGTGAAGCCTTGCGGACCGGTCCGAGAATACGTACATTCTCAATTGCACGGAGCTTCAGTCCAACGATAGTTACTGTCTCATTGGAGGCAAACTGTCCGCCCATCAGCTCTTTCTTCTTGGTGAGCTGATATCCTGGTCCAAATAAAGCTTCAACATGTTCCTGCGTCAGGTGGATATGTCTTGCGGAAACTCCGATGGGCACCATGAAGCCATTGCCTTTTTCTTCTTTTTTATTGAGAGCATCCAATACCATTCTGGTAATCAGCTCAACATTATTGGTTTCCAAAAGTACACCTGCTTTCTTCCTGAAATTCGGTAATGTCTGCCATAGCAGACATTATAAAAGTAAGGAGCAGCCATGAATTCGCTCATGCAAGCACAGCTCATTCATGGCTGCTGTCTGGGACTTTTATATTATTTCAGAACTGGAAGGATTTTCTCAACATCTGTATGAGGTCTCGGAATTACGTGTGTAGCTACAAGCTCTCCAAGTCTGGATGCTGCTGCGCTTCCGCTCTCTACTGCAGATTTAACTGCTCCAACATCTCCACGAACCATAACAGTTACAAGACCGGATCCGATCTTCTCTGTTCCAACTAATGCAACGTTAGCTGCTTTGCACATCTGGTCAGCTGCCTCGATAGCTGCTGTAAGTCCTCTGGTTTCTACCATTCCTAATGCTTCCTGTGTCATGATTTTTTCCTCCTTATGAATTGCTGGTTTCTCAGCTTCTGTATGTTTGGTTTCTGTAATCTCTTTGTCAGCTGCAGTGGTCTTCGGCTCTTCGGCCTTTACTTCTGCTGCTTTTGCTCTGGTTGTTCTGGCCGTTCTTCTCGGAGCGGCTGCCTTTTTAGGGGCTGTTTTTTTCGCTGTCTCTTTCTTTTCTTCGTCAGCCATTATTCATCCCCCTTTTTCTTTCTCCATCGACTTGCGCTAAGCTCCACCATTTTGACGATTTCCTCATGGGGATTGGCAATTACTGCATAGCTTGCCGGTTTCTTGATGGCATTTGTTGCTGCCGCTTCCACAGCTTCTGTAACAGCTGCCACATCGCCTTGTACAATAATGGTCACCAGTCGTCCGCCCAGCTTACGCTCCCATGACGCCAGCTCAACGTCTGCCGTTTTACACATAATGTCCAGGGCATCCATGGCCGCTACAACACCTGTGATTTCAATAAAACCATATGATTTACTCATGAGCGAACTCCTTATAGTTCATTAGATGCTTGGAAGGATTTTCTCCACATCTGTATGAGGTCTTGGGATTACGTGTGTAGCTACAAGCTCTCCAAGTCTGGATGCTGCTGCGCTTCCACTCTCAACTGCTGCCTTAACAGCTCCGACATCACCGCGAACCATAACAGTTACAAGACCGGATCCGATTTTCTCTGTACCAACCAGTGTAACCTCTGCTGCTTTTGTCATTGCATCTGCTGCCTCAATTGCAGCTGTAAGTCCTCTGGTTTCTACCATTCCTAAAGCTTCCTGTGCCATGATGAATTCCTCCTGATATATCTCGACTTTTCAAGTACGCTCCAGCGTACTTGTTGTGAGGTACCTGCCATGCTCCGCATGACTTTGTTCGTTTTTATTATAGACTTAAATTCACTGGTTAGCAATTATTAATCCTTATCCAGTGCGCTGATTTTCAGCATTTTTTGTGTACCGGGTTCCGGATTTGGTATTACGTAGTGCTGTACCACACCGGTCATACTCTCTGCTACTCTGATTCCAGCTTCCACAGCCTCTGTTACATCAGAAACGCTTCCGCGGAACTTGATGCAGACAAGGAGCGGTACCGGCAGACTGTCCGCATTTGCAGGTTTATTTTTATCAAAAACCTCCAGATGGACATTTGCTGCCTTGCAGCCGGCGTCGGCCGCCACAAACGCTGTTGCCAGTCCGAACACCTCCAAGATTCCTACAGCTTCTGCCATCTTGATTCTCCTTTATCCGGCAATTATTTATTTACAACTGCGATCTTAAGACCGGTCATTGCAAGGTTCTTCTTTAATGCTTCATTGATCTCCTCAAGCGGATACTTGTCTGTGATCAGCTCAGACATTGGAAGTCCGATTGCATTTGCTCTCTTAAGGAAATCAAATGTTGTAACGTAATCTCTTAAGGTGTATACCCAGGAGCCTACGATTGTGATCTCTTTGGAGCAGATGTCAAAGTGCGGGTTGATTGTAGCATCTCCACCATTGATGAAGAAACCAAGCTCGCAAAGGCCACCGCCGTTACGGATGAATTTGTAGATGTTTGCATGAGCAACAGGTGATCCTGTACACTGGAATGCAAAGTCTGCAAGATGTCCGCCAAACTGATCTTTAACAGCTTCAGAAAGTGCTTCGATTCCTTTGTGCTCCATGAAGTTTACACTCATGGTAGCGCCCATTCTCTTAGCGAAATCAAGACGCTGCTGATTTCCATCTACAGCACAGATGTTCTCGATACCCATGGTACGAAGAACTGCAATACAGATCAGACCGATTGGTCCGCATCCCTGTACAACAACTCTGCTGTTGAAACGAAGGATACCAGTTGTTTTTGCTCTCTCAACTGCATGTACAAGAACTGCACATGGCTCGATCAGGATACGGGAGTCCAGATCAAGATCACTTACGTTGAAGAATGTGCTTCCAAACTCTCCACCTCTGATAAAGATGTAATCAGAGAACCATCCGTTAAGATGAATGTCATCATCTGGAAGAAGTCCGTATACGTCAGCTCCTCCAACGTTTTTCTTGTTTAAGTCGAACATTGTGATTTCAGGATCATCCTTGAAGATCATACAGGTAACGACTTTGTCACCGATCTTAACCGGTTTTCCAGCTGTATCAGTCTTAACATTTTTACCCATGGCAACGATCTCACCAGTTCCCTCATGTCCAAGTGCAACCGGGATCAGGTTGAATGGGTCTCTCTTGAATTCGTGAGCATCAGTACCGCAAACGCCGCAGCCTTCTACTTTAACAAGGATGTCGTCATCGCCAATTGCCGGAATCGGGTACTCTTTAATATCAAAATGCTCTTTTTCAGTAAGTACTGCAACGTGTGCAGTTTTCGGAATTGCGCCTGCCGGTGCTGCAGCTAGTGCTGCCGGTGCTGCTGATGCAGAAGCTGCCGGTGCTGTTCCAGCCATTCCAGCAAGAACCTGTTTTACGATTTCTTCGATATTTACGTTATTCATATCCATTTTTATGTTTCCTCCTGTCAGCGAATGCAAAGGCTGTCTGCCATTACGCAGCGTCTTCTCTTGGTGAATGTACTTGCACTTGTAAGTCCTTCACCAGTACGGCTTGCGATTGTGAATGTACAGTAACCTTCTCCGCCGAATCCAAGTGCTGCATAGGAAGGTGCATTCTTAACAAGGATTGCGGTGTCGATTGCTTTCGCATATTTGGTGATATTGTCAATGTTCTTGGAATGAATGTGTGCAGAGTGGCGGTTGCCATGCTCAAGCCATACAGCCTGCTCTACTGCATCATCAAAATCTTTTGCCCTTACAACGCCAAGGATCGGCATCATAAGCTCTGTAGCGATAAGTGGATGTTCCTTCGGTCCTTCAAATACGATGCAGCGGATATTTGCAGGAGCATTTACTCCGATCATGGAAAGTAATGTTCTTGCGTCACGTCCAACGCATTTACGGTTCAGCTTGCCGCCTGCAAGAACAACTGCTGTAAGTTTATCCTGTTCTTCTTTGGAAGCAAGGTAACAGTCATTCTCACTTACCAGATAATGCATAAGCTCATCTGTAATAGAAGCAACTGCTACGATTTCCTTCTCTGCGATACACGGAAGGTTGTTATCGAATGTACATCCGTTTACGATATCCTGAGCAGCTTTTCTTACATCTGCTGTCTCATCTACAACTGCCGGAGGATTTCCTGCGCCAGCGCCGATTCCACGTTTTCCAGAGGAAAGGACTGCTGTTACAACGCCAGGACCGCCTGTTGCTGCGATAAGCGGGATATCTTTATGTTTCATCATAATATTGCTTGTCTCTAATGTAGGTTTCTCTACTGTTACTGCGATATTGTCCGGGCCACCTGCTTCCAGGGATGCCTCATTCAGAAGATTGATCGCATAAATAGAGGTTTTGATTGCTGCCGGATGCGGATTAAATACAACTGTATTTCCACCTGCCAGCATACCCATTGTGTTGCACAGAATGGTTTCACTTGGGTTCGTACACGGAGTGATTGCTCCGATTACGCCAAACGGTCCCATCTCGATCAGAGTAAGTCCTCTGTCGCCTGACCATGCTGTAGTGCTGAGATCTTCTGTACCAGGGGTCTTATCTGCTACCAGATGATGTTTCAGGATCTTATCTCCTACATTTCCCATTCCGGTCTCATCAACACCCATACGTGCAAGGATTTCTGCATTTTCTTTTGTTTTTCTTCGAATGCAGGTAATAATTTTTTCTCTCTGGTCCAAGGACATTTTCCGAACGATCTTCTGGGAAGCTTTCGCAGCCTCAATGGCCTCGTTCATATCTGTGAAAATTCCATGTTTACCGGCCGGAGCGTCTGCAATCTGCATTTTCGCCATAACTTCCTGTACAATATCCTGTACCATGCTCTCGCTGATTGGCATGAGATTGTTCCTCCTTAACAATTGCCCACAGCTGCCTGATTTTCCCACAGCTGCCAGCCTTTATATTTTCTGATTATTTCAGTCCTAACTGAGCCATAACCTGTTTGGTAATCTTAGCTACTAACTCTGCATCTGCATTAGCTGTATCTGCTGCCGGAGCATCGCAGTTGCCGCCAACGAAATCATACTGATATCCTGGGAACTGTTTATAGTCTTCGTTGTGACATGCACCACCGCAATTATGGCAGTTCATGCCATCTTTGTTCTGGCAAAGGCTTGCCGGATGTTTTCCAGGCATACCGAATTTACGACGGATCTCATAAAGTTTCTTAATGTTCTCTTTATCAAATTCCTTCGGGCCTCCAAGAAGTTTGCTCTGATACAGAAGCTGTGCATAGAATTCTACGGACTCCATCTTCATGTATGCAGCGTTCAGGTCTGTGCTCCAGGTAAGAGCTCCGTGGTTCTCAAGAAGAACTGCATCGAAATATGGAAGATATTTCTCAAGGTTATCCGGAATCTCCATTGTAGAAGGTGTACCATACTCAGCGATCGGAACACATCCAAGAGCGATAACTGCCTCTGGCATGATTGGCTGTGTAAGCGGAATACCAGCAATAGCAAAAGATGTTGCATAAATTGGATGAGCATGTACAACAGATCCTACATCAGGTCTCTTCTCATATACTCTCATATGCATCTTGATCTCAGATGATGGTTTGAATCCCGGGTTAGCCTGAAGAACATTTCCTTTTGCATCTACTTTACAGATGAACTCTGGAGTCATAAAGCCTTTGGATACACCAGTAGGTGTGCAAAGGAACTCATTGTCATTCAGTTTTACAGAGATGTTTCCATCATTTGCTGCAACCATGTTGCGGTTATAGATTCTTCTTCCGATGTCGCAAATCTGTTTTTTGATTTCGTATTCGTTTACCATGCTTTTTTCCTCCTTAAGCACATTCAGGTGCGGTGGATTATGTATGTTATAGTACCGCACCGGGTAACTTATCATGGCTAGGCATAGCTAGCCTGTTACTTTTTTGGTTATGTTGTAAGTTTACACCATTCCACATTATAAGTCAAGGTTTTTCCGTTGTTTTATGTTGTTTTATGTGGATTTTTTTCTAGATTGCTATGTTGTTTTTCGTGGTTTTACTGTTTTTCCCCATTTGGCAGGTATTTTCTAATTCACCGGATCAGAGGCATCTTTTTCCCACGGCATTACATCGCCATCTTCCCTGAGATATTCCAAAATCTCCGGAATGCCCTCCTGCTGCCTGGAGTCTACATAAAAGATTTTTTTACAGCCGGCAAGCTCCAGCCAGGACGTGGCAAGTTTTACATTTGCATCCGGATTGTGGATTTTGGTAACAATTCCAATTACTTCACGGTTGGCCATACAGGTAATGCAAGGTGGAAAAAGGCAATACGGTTCCGTGGCAGATACCAGCAGCCCTACCACATCTGATTCATATGTATACAACGCCAGGGCGTGTCCCAGACCTTTCGTCTGGGCATACTCTCCTGGCGTATCTACGATCACATCAAAATTATTTACATATTGTGTTTTATGATAATGTATTTTTTCACCACGCAGGGCCTGGGTCAAAGTAGTTTTTCCAGCCTCGCTGCGACCGATCAGAACAAGTTTCCTCATATTCTGTCAAGTCCTTGTAATGGGGCATAAAGTAAAGCCCAGTTTATTTCCCACATAGTCCAGAATTGCGCTAGTAGAAGCTTCTACTTCCGACACAGTACCTGTGATGATCAGGCTTCCGCTGAAACGATCAACAAATCCCAGTTCAATGCCAGATGATTTCATCGCAATATCTGCCATAATGATAGCAGTTTCTGCCGGACTTACAGTCATGATCCCAATGGCCGCTCTTGAGTAGTCCAGCGACGGATCAAGGCCCAGCTTGGTGTAAAGAATCTTATCCGGATTGGCAATGATATGTGCCAGGGAAATCTGCTTGCCTGGTACAAGCTCCTGTACGATTCTCTGTTTCATTTCCGGAGACATATTATCTGTGTATCCCATTTTCTCCTCCTGAATAAAGAGTTTTTATAATCTGATTTGATTATACCTTTCTGATTTCCAAGTGTCAACAAAAAGCAACATTTCCTGGCATGTTATATGTGGTTTTTCTTGTAGTACAATGTTGTTTTTATTTGTTTTCTCTGTTTTTTCTTATTTATGATTGACATGTTTTTTTCCCTCTGGCATACTAAAGTTAACTGTAAATGGCTTTTCAAAACACTTTTATAGTGAAATTACCAGCTGCATATATTCACGTAATCTTGACTAGGAGATGATTTTATGTATCTTTCTGATATACACACACATTCCATTGCCAGCGGACACGGCACAACCTGCACCATCAGCGACATGGCAAAGGCAGCTTCTCAAAAAGGGCTGAAGCTTCTTGGAATCACAGACCACGGACCAGCCACTCTGGCTGCCGGAACTTCTTCTTATTTCCGAAGCCTGATCTATTCGCCCAGGAAGCGTTTCGATGTGGAATTATTATATGGAATTGAACTGAACATTCTGGATACCGATGGAAAAACAGATCTGCCACAGGAGCTTCTTGATAAGCTGGACTACGCAATCGCCAGCATGCATTATCAGAATTTCCGGCCAAAGACCAGGGAAGAAAATACTGCTGCTTTTCTGAACGTAATGAAGAATCCGGTTATAAAGATCCTGGGACACATTGATAATCCCCAGTATGACATAGATTACGACGCAGTTGTAAAGGCTGCCGGTGAAAACGGTGTTCTCCTTGAGATCAACGAAGCTTCCCTGGCACCTTACGGATATCGGGGCGATACCCATGCCAACTGCGCGCAGATCCTGTCCTGCTGCCGGAAGTATCTGGTTCCAATCGTGCTTTCCAGTGACAGTCATGGAACAGAGCATATTGGAGACTTCACTTATGCCGCTGATTTCGTTCATAATGCTATGTTTCCAGAGGGTCTGATTCTCAACAACCAGATTCCGAAATTAAAGATGCTGTTAAGCATACGATAAAAAGGATCCAGCTTGCAGAATTCCAATGGAATTTTGCATTACGCAAAAACTCTCCGAGAAATATAAATACGTAAGCTTAACTTCGTATATATTCCGGAGAGTTTTTTATACTTATTTCTTTGATTACTCATTTTCATTTTTATGATCTGCTTCTCTTACTTTCTGCATCATCGCAGCAAGTTCCTGATATTTTCCTGTCACATAACCGTAGTTTTTCTTCTTATGAGGTAGCTGACAATTCGTACAATCTTTAAATCCCTTCTCATTATATTTGAAATTTCCGCCGCATTTGTCTCCAAGGGCATAAAGCGGGCAATAGCAGAACAGACAGTTAAAGTCCTCTGGATCAGCTCCTTTATGGCATGGAAAATACTCACATTTCTTATGACTGAAATAAGCGTATTCTTTATCTTCCCAATATTTTTTCTCCATATTTCTCTCCTTATCTCATACAGCTCAAAACAAAATATTCTTTATATTCTATTTCGTAATGCCCCAAAATCAAATGCAAAAAAAGAATCCCGCTTACAGGAATAGAATACGGCCAGAGCGTGTTTAAAAAAGGCTTTCTGTAAGATGTGCGTCACACCCTGCAGGAGATTACGGGAATAATTCTACAAACAGGCTCAGGAAAAGTGTAAAAAAATACCGCATATGCGGCTTCTGAATCATCATTATTTAAGAGGGAGCGATGCTACTCCGGGGTAGAATATGATCCGTTCATATATACGCGGAGGGAACGGTTTCATCCGAAGTAGTATCGCCTGCCATTTAATCTGTATAATTCTTCTGAACAGGCGATCATTCCATAAAAAATGTCCACTCACAAAAGCGGACAACATCTCAGGGCTGCGGATTCCCCAAAACTGGTTGTTACACTTTCATCGGAAGTTTAACCTCGCCATACCAAGCAGGTTTCCTGGCTCCAGAATCATCACTTCCTCTCTCCTTCTCATGCGTAAGCACAATGGACTATGAGATTCGCTCCTCTGTTACAGTGACCGGATCGCTCAGGTTTCTCACCTGATTCCCTCTTTCTGCCAGCTTATAGCTGTCAGCACTTAATATGTTCACTATGGAATTATACTAACATCATAGTACCACCGGTCACTGTCTTTGTCAACCCTTTGGAAGGATTTTTGTTATTTTTTTATCAACCTGGTGTTGCTAGTCACGGCGTGACCAGCAGCGTCATTTTTTCCTGAATCTTCTCCACCAGGATTTTCGCTGTTCTTTCATGAGATCTGTGCCCTGGGTGCTGCCTTGATCCAAATTCTCCTTCCTGTGTATCCGGAAGCTTCACAAATTCCACGCGCTCATCCCCTGTTTTTCTTTTATAATTCCCCACCGCTTTCTCAAGCGTAGGCAAAATCTCATCTCCAAGCATTCCATAACACCACAGAATATAGCTTTCTGGATTACATACGCGCAGTTTTCTCAAAAAGTCTTCCACAGCCTTTCCAACTCTGTCCATATTCTTCGTGCCGCTGCTGTCGTTTGTCCCCAGATTCACTACGATCACATCAGGCTGAAACTTCTGGAAATCCCATTTTTCCATAGCACCCAGTTGTTTGTTTCTTTCTCCATTTAAAAGACCGCACACCTGCTCATAATATAGCGGGATTGCCTGCTGCTCATTGCCTTCCCAGGAACAGAAAACGCCCCAGCCGCTCTGACTGATGCAATTGTACACCGCGCCCAGTTCTTTTGCTGCCATATATGCATAATTATCCACGGCATTGAAGCAAAAGGAATTCCATGTCATTTCTTCTCCTGCACCGCTGCCGCCCTCACCAGAGGTAATGCTGTCCCCTATTACCTCCAATCTGAGCTTTGGTGTTTCAAGAGGTAAAAACTCACCGTCAGTTTCAACCTCCAGAAGCTGAAGCAATGTTTTTTCATCTGTGGGAAACGCAGGAGTATCACGAAGAAGCTTTACATTTCTTACCTTATCCCTTTCCATATTACGGAAAAGACAGATTTCCTGTTCTCCCTTATTTACCATAAGCCGTTGGGACAATACGCCGTCTACGATCACATCCACCCATGGCTCAAAAACATCATAATCGGAGCGGATTTTCACCCATATTTCTGTTGCTTTTACATTCAGTTCAATTCCGGAAGCGGTCCAAAATAGTGTTACCGGTTCCAGACTGCCATTCGTTCTTCCTAATATTCTTAAATATGGAATTTCCTTCATCTGATAATGGCTAAGCATTTTTCTCCACCTCTCATCTGGCTATACGAAATATTTATGTTACGATTTTCAGACAATACTTTTATTCTTACTATACTTCTTTTTTCTTTGCTTTTCCACATTATTTTCAGTAAAAAGCCCCTTCCGGATTTTCATCTCCGGAAAGGGCTCACAAATTCATTTATTCAGATTACACAAGACGTCTTACAGAAGTAATCGTTCTGTATGCAGCATTATCGCTGACCTTGATGCCATCTCTGGCATTGGATGCATGGACAATCTGTCCATTTCCCATATAGATTGCAACATGTCCGCCATAGCAGATCAGGTCGCCTGGCTGAGCATCCGCATAGGATACTTCATATCCGGCATTCTGCTGCTCATAAGATGTTCTTGGAAGACTTACGCCAAAGTTTGCATATACACTCTGCACAAAGCCAGAGCAGTCAGCACCACTGGTAAGGCTTGTTCCACCCCATACATATGGGTTTCCAACAAACTGTGTTGCATAGGATACAACAGAAGAGCCGGAACCTGAAGAACTGCTGGCTGATGAACTGTCAGAAGAACTATCTGAGGAACTGTCGGAGCTGCTTGCCTCGGAATTGTAATCAACTGTATTGTCAGTATCAATTACATTACCATACTCATCGTATTCATAATCAGAAGATCCATCAGAAGAACCACTTACAACATTTCCATCTTCATCATACTGAACATCTTCTGAGGAATTATCTCCGTTCTGAGCTGCTTCCTGTGCTGCTGCAGCTGCTGCGGCCTCTGCCTGACGTCTTGCCTCTTCTTCTGCGGCAATACGCTCTGCCTCAAGCTGCTCAATTTCTGCCTGCTGCTGTTCCAGAAGGTTCGCATACTCAGTAGCCTGCTGCTGTGCATATGCGATCTCGTTCTCGCAATCAGCACTGTTTGCACGAGTTACATCCAACTGATACTGAAGGTTAGACTGCTGGGCCTCATATTCTTCCTTCATGGTCTCAAAATCAGCTTTCTCTTGCTCATACTGATCTTCTAACTTCTGAACCTCCTCAATCGTTCTTGCATATTTCTGAAGGCTCTCTCTGTCCTGCTCATACATCTGCTGTGTATATTCAGCTCTGGTAAGAAGGTCTGCAAGGTTATCTGCATTTAACATCATCTGGAACCATGCATTGTTTCCACCTTTTTCATAAAGATACTGAATACGTTTCTTCATGGCGCTGTACTGTTTATCCTTGGCATTCTGAGCTTGGTCAGGTCGCCTGTGTTTTCTCAATTTCTGCTTCCTTGGAAGCGATATCACTCTCAAGAGTCTGAATGGAAACCATTACATTTACAAGATCAGAATTCAAAGATTCGATCTGGCTCTCAAGCTGCTGCTTCTGATCCCACAGGGCACTCATGCGTGCGTATGTAGCATCCAGCTGCTGGCTTGTCCAGGCCTGCTCTTCTCTTAAATCGCTCTCACGGTCAGCCATTACGCTTACAACCTGTGAGCCGCACATTAAAATTGCCAGTGTCAGACATACAATTCTTTTCTTCATGTTTCATCACCCTCGTTAATCATTTTGATAATCTAAAATAACTTAATTTGTAATATGTTTGCAATATTTCATTCAATCTTGCTACATATTAACACACCCTTGCAAAGATTTCAACCCTAATTTGCAATAAATTTTAAATTTCTGTAACATTTCGTAATATATTCGTTTGAATTAAGCTTTTTTCCACAAGAAAGAATCCTGCTTTGCAGGATTCTCCGCCTGCGGCGGGTCGCTATAAGCGACATCTACCTTTCCGCCGCTTCTGGATCCTGCCCGGCAGGGCTTTTTTATGCTATAGGGAATTCCAACGTAATTTCCTATAGCATAAAAAAGAGAACCGGCGTTTCCACTGGTTCTCTTCCATATAATTATTATTTTCCAAACAGGTCATACAGAATCTGATCTGCTGTCATATTATAATAACCATCCGGATCAGAAAGTGTATTTCCATTCCATCTCAGATAGTTACCATTTCGAATATAGTTTCCAACAGATGGATGATAATTAAAAATACTGTATCCGGAATACAAGGACATATACTTCTTCGCAAGGGCTACAGCCTCACTGGAATAGCTTCCTGTAGGTGTGGTAGTTCCGGAAATCTGGACACCTGCCTGCGGAGTAGAGTGGATGATAACAACACTCTTATCACTGCACTGACCAAGAACGATCCATGTATGACCATCATTGTATCCGATATCGCCAGGCTTCAGCTCCCAGCCATTCTGTGACAGGTAGGACTGGTTTACAATTGTACCCCATCCTTTGCCCTTGTAATAGCTTCCGATCTCACCAGATACCACTGTGTATCCATAACCTACGCCTGACTGAGTCTGCATTACCTGGTAAGCGGACCAGCCTACAAAGCCCGAACAGTCAAAGCCCTTCGCACGGTTCGAGGTGGAAAGATCACGATAATTATTGTAGTCATATCCAGAGGGATTAGCTGACCATTTATTGTACCAGTTGGTCATGGTATCGCTCAGACCTTTTCTGGTAGAATCATTCCAGCCGCCGCCCCATACATAAAGAGCCTTTCCTACTGGCATCAATGCTCCTGCCAGATAGTTCTTGATCGTTTTGCTTCCTGTATTTCCATCTGGTGTAGGGTCATTCTGCTTCTCACCCTGGCATACACCAGTGTCAGAGAACACATAAGTAACACCGTCAATTGTCTGTGTACCTGTATACATAGCTCCTGTAGTAGGGTCAAAATAGTACTTGGTACCTTTATCTGTATTCTCTACCCAGCCGGTTGCCATAGCACCGGAGCCACTGTAGAAATAATATGTAACATTGTTAATGGTCTTAAATCCAACTGCCATAATTCCATTGGTCGAAGTGGAAGAAGTGCTGGCAAAATACCGCTTCACTCCGGAGGAACTTGTCAACCAGCCTGTAGCCATAATTCCTGTCTTGGAAAAATAGCGGATATTTCCTTTGCTGTCCTTTACAAAACCGGTAGCTGCAACGCCTGACTTAGCGTAAAGGTAATAGGTCTTTCCGCCAAGCTTCAGCCACTTTGTCTTCATGTATCCGGTTGATGGTGCAAAGTAACGACGCTGTCTCTTGGAATTGGAAAGCCATCCAGTTACCATAACACCTGCTTTGCTTGTGAAATAACGCTTTCTGCCCTTTTTATCTTTCACCCAGCCTTTCGCCTGAACACCGGTAGATTTACTAAAATAATATTTCTTACCGTTCAGGGTAAGCCATCCTTTGACTTTCTTGCCGTTTTTATAGTAGTATGTTTTCCCTTTTACTGTACGGAATCCATTCTTCGTGGCAGCCTGTACATCTCTTGATGTACTATGGCATGTAAAACCGGCTGCCATAAGCATTACCAGCAGCAGGATACTCCAAAGTCTGAATTTTTTACATTTGTTTTGCATACTTACCTTCCTTTTTAATTAATCTGTTGCTGTCCACAGGTAATACTGCAGTCCAGCAAACACAACCCCTGTTATTATCATCTTCAAGTTTTTACAAAGTTGTTACAGCTTTATGTAGCTCATTATATTACAGTTTCCATCTATCGTCAACCCGAAAGTAAAACTCTGTAAAGTTTTCACAATATTTTCGTATTATTTTTCTTTAAAAGCAATGATTTCAAAGGTATTTTCCATAAAAAAAGAACAGTCCCACACAATGTAAAAGAACTGTCCTTTTATAAATTCTGTAATATTTCTGTTATAAAGTGATTATAACAGATGTTTTCTTAATTCTTCTCCGCTCAGAGCGCTTAAGTAAGCAGGTGCAACATCAAATACAGTCTTGCAGCCCTTCTGTCCCTCCTGGTTCATGCGGTATGCAGCTCTGGCATATGCAACAATTACAGAAGAAGTAAATTCCGGATTGGAATCCAGTTTCAGGCTGTACTCGATCACATGACTGTTCTCATCGTTCCAGCCGGTCTTGCCTGTGCGGATTACAAATCCACCGTGCGGAATTCCGCTGTGGTCACGCTTCAGTTCCTCTTCGGAAATAAAATGTACTGTGGTATCGTATTCATCAAAGTAGTTCGGCATAGTCTTGATCTCATTCTCAATTCTTGCAAGATCAGCGCCTTCTTCAGCTACTACGAAACACTCTCTGGTATGTTTCTCCCTTGTAGTAAGCTCCGGATTCTTTCCGCTTCTTACTGCTTCCAGTGCAGCCTCAACCGGGATAGTGTACTGTTTGCCATCCTTTACCCCTTTGATACGGCGGATTGCATCAGAATGTCCCTGGCTTACGCCTTTTCCCCAGAATGTGTAATCCTTGCCGTTTGTCAGGATTGCATTTGCATACATGCGGTTCAGGGAAAACATTCCCGGATCCCAGCCTACAGAAATAATTCCAACATGACCGTTCTCAGAAGCTGCTTTGTCCACATTTGCAAAATGTTCCGGGATTCTCTTATGGGTATCAAAGCTGTCTACCACATTGAACCACTGGGCATATTTCGGTGTCTGCTCTGGCAGGTCAGTAGCACTTCCGCCGCAAAGAATCATAACATCAATCTGATCTTTCATCTTCTCAGCATCATCTACAGAATATACCTTCGCTGTTTCAGTCAGGATCTTAACCGTTTCAGGAGCACGACGGGTAAATACACCCACCAGTTCCATATCAGGATTGTGCTTGATCGCACATTCTACGCCACGTCCCAGGTTGCCATATCCCAGGATACCAATACGAATACTCATTATCTGATTCCTCCTATACTACCGCACGCAAGATGCACAATCCCGACAAATGGTCAGGCAGCCCCCATCCCATACGAACGTCAGATGCTTCACGTCTGCGGTATCTATATCTATTTCACGCTTTAACAGTTTAATACGTGCGAGTTTTCTTGTCAATTGATTTTTAACAAAATCTGTCATTCAAAGATTCCGGTTCTTTGGTAACATCAAAACACCTCAAAAAAGAATACTGTACAATGGCATCTTTCTCCACGGTACAGTATCATAAACTTCTACTTTATTAACAGCACAGCACTCCGCTTCCCGGACAGCACATTCCACATAGCGCATTCGCCAGACAAAGCTTCAGACACATATCATCTCCTGCCACCGGCATTCCTCCAAACGGTCCTTGCTGTGTCTCATACCAGCTTCCGCCGCCCTCCATCCGGTTCAGGAGCATACGGTACTGCTGATTATTCGGCTCCTGGCGCACAGCTTCACGAATATGCTCCAGCGCTTTTACATTATTCCCCATTCCCATGTTCGCCATGGAGGAAATATAATACCACTCTCCATTCTTCTGGGAAAGGGAATTCAACACATTCATAGCCTCCTGATAATGTCCGCTCTGAACAAAATTAGCTGCTGCACGTCTGCGCACACTTTCCTCATCTTCGTAAGTGCTCTGGCGCTGCTGTCCTCCAAAGCCGCCAAATCCTCCATATCCATAACCACCGTATCCGCCGGAAGATCCACCACTGCTTCCATACTCGCGTTCTCTCATGATCTGCTCATATGCCTGCTGTACTTCCTTAAACTTCTCTTCTGCCTGATCCTTGTTCGGATTGTTAATATTCGCATCCGGATGGTACTTCCGGCTTAACTTTCTGTATGCCTTCTTTATTTCTTCATCTGTTGCATTTCTGGAAACTCCCAGTACGCTATATGGATCCAACATGTTCTTTCTCCCGTTCTTCCCTGCGTTTCCTGCTCACTTCCTCGAAGCGGCACCACACACCGGAATATAAAATGTTCCGAAGAATATCCCCATATTTAATAATAGGAAGCTTCTCGAATTCTCTGCAGGTTTCTGCCATCATCATCATAAGGATCTGGCGTACTTCCCCTTCAAACCCTTCCATTGTATATTTTTCTGCGAAAGGATTGTAATCTTTATTTTTCACATCTTCTTCCACATCATCATATGCATCCAGAAGATAGATGAATTTGCCAAGATAAAAGCCAATTCTTCGAAGGCTTTTCTCCCACTCATCCTGCCTGTAAGCAAGAATCTCCTCCATAATATGCCCAAAAATCCCGGACATTCTGTCTATATCTGTCTCTCCCTGTTTCTCCAAAGCGGAAAGCTCATCCAGAAGTTCGACGATCCGCTTCGCCTTATCTGGATAAAGTTTTAACAGACGGTTATTTTTCCCCTCGAGAAGCCTGGCGTAACCAAGCTTCACATATTTTCTGTCATCGTTCCAGTCATCCAGACATTTATAATAAGTTAAAAGTATATTCATGTCTGCACAGTATTCTGTCATCACATTCTTTCGAACTGGCTGTTTTCTCACAGGATGAAGAATGCATCTGGTAGTGCCCTTGTACGTCTTTGGCTCATAAAGGCCGGAAAGAAGCATGATCACAAAAGTCATATCATAGCTTAATGTAATCTGGCCGGATATCCCGTATTTCTCACGCAGTTCCCTGCAGAGTCCGCAGTAAAAGGTTCTGTACATGTCAAAATCCTTCATCTTGATCTCCGGCTTGTTCATTACAATATATCCAAACATATCAGCGCCTCTTTATAAATTTGGTATGACACTTGGGACATTCAATCTCCACTTTCTTAAATCCGCCTCTGGGAATACGGATTTTCTGACCGCAGCCAGGGCAGCTGTAAATATGATAGTCCTTGCGCTGGCTCATCATTCGCTTCTCTTTCTGGAAACGGGCTCTTAACTTATCTGTCATCTGAAGATACTTCTGATTCTCCTGATAACGTTTTGAAATATTTTTTGAAAAAATCCTGAAATAAGTATAAACAATGGCAGCCATCCCAAACAGATCCAGAAATGCGCCGATTCCACTTCTGGTCCCAGTAAATAAGGTGAGCACAATAGCAGCCAGTGCCACTCCCATAGTGAATCTTGCGAACTGATCTACTCCGTTTCGTCCCTGCATAAATCTCATAAATTTTTCTTTCAATAAAATACCTTCTTTCTTGTGAACTTATCTTCCTGGAATAAGTTTCTGTCGCTCTTTTGTTATTATATTATTTCCCTATCCCTGATTCTGTACATTCACTATTATGGTTCACAAAACAACCAGCAATCATTCCGTCTTTTCCTATCTGTCGCTGCAGACTTGAAAAATGTAAAATTTCAGATAATAAGATTCATCAGCAGACCATAAGATCGGATGATCTGGTGCCTGGGTGCGATATTCTACCTGACGGAGACGTTTATGCACATTTCTGGCAGCCTGCCCGATGGTCTGGGTAAAAAGCTGGTAATCCATAAAATGTGAACAGGAACAGGTTGCAAGGAAACCGCCGTCTTTCACCAGCTTCATGGCACGAAGATTGATCTCACGATAGCCTTTCACTGCATTCTTAACAGAGCTTCTTGACTTGGTAAATGCAGGTGGATCCAGAATCACCACGTCATATTTCTCGCCTTTCTCTTCCAGTTTCGGAAGAAGATCGAAGACGTCCTCACAGATAAATTTTACAGAATCAGAAAGTCCGTTTAAAGCTGCATTGGCTGTAGCCTGATCAACTGCAAGCTGTGAAGCATCCACACCTGTTACTTCTTTCGCTCCTGCATATCCTGCATTTAAGGCGAAAGAACCGGTATGGGTAAAACAGTCCAGAACTCTGGCATTCTTACAAAGCTTCTGGATTGCCAGACGATTGTATTTCTGATCCAGGAAAAATCCTGTCTTCTGACCGTCTTTTACATCCACCTGATATTTTACACCATTTTCCACAATTTCAACCAAAGTAGGGAACTCTTCACCAATAAAGCCCTTATATGGCTCCATTCCCTCCTGCTTACGTACTTTCACGTCACTTCTCTCGTAAACGCCGCAGATCCGGATACCATCCTCTGCCAGAACTTTCTTCAGAAGTTCCACCAGCATCTCTTTATAACGGTCGATTCCAAGTGCAAGGGACTGTACCACCAGCACATCAGAAAACTTGTCCACAATAAAACCCGGCAGAAAATCTGCCTCTCCGAAGATCACGCGACAGCTTGAAGTATCCGTTACTTTCTTACGATACTCCCATGCATCCCGCACTCTTTTCTCAAAAAATTCCTCATCGATCACAGTATTCTCATCTTTTGAAAGAAGACGTACCACAATCCTGGAATTCGTATTGATGAATCCTCTTCCCAGAGGATATCCGTCAAAATCATGAACCAGTACAATATCTCCATTTACAAAGCTTCCCATAATAGAAGCTACTTCATTATCAAAAATCCACATTCCGCCGGATTTCAAAAGACGTCCTTCTCCCTTTTTCAGGGTTACTACTGCCAGACTCATAGCACTACTCCTTTGCTTTTGCGATTTAGGTAACATTGTAGCACACAATTTCTCAATTTGCCAGTGTTTCCAGGGGTTCTGAGAAAAAGTCATAAAAATTTCACTAATCTTAAAATTTTATAAACTGCCAGCCATTCATCTTCTTTTTTTAACAGACATCTCAGTCTCATTAACAACACAAAAAAACTCCGGACTGCCTGAACTCGCTTCCTATCGTCAGATTCTAAATCCGACTTTCAATGGCGGTACACGGTTCAGACATTCCAGAGCTTTCACTTATCTTATATTCTGACTTTTCCAGATGGTTATTTTCTTCTTATTTCGCATTCGCTGCAGTTACATATACATGAATCAGATTTGCCTTAATAAGGGCTGGACGAACTGCATTGTAAATAATCACAACCAGGATTGTAGATACAATTGCATTTACAAATGTAGCACCGGCGCTTAATTTTGCAAGGATGCTCGCTACTTCCTGGGGCTGACCAAGAATGTACTGTTTGTAGAAATAGCCAACGATGGGATCTGCGATCACATTAAAAGCAAGACCTGCAATGGAAGCGATCAGACTCCATTTGAATACGTATTTCTTGTCGTTCGTCTCATTGATCTTTGCAATCTTGTGGGCTACAAGACCTGTTATAAGACCGATGCAAAGCTTCAGGACAAAAGTCTTGGGTGCTCCTGTAATGTAAACCGGATCCATAAGGTCTGCGATAGTCATTCCAATAGAACCAGCAAGACCGCCGTACCAACCGCCAAGAAGCAGAGCTCCAAGCACGCAGAAGGTATTTCCGATGTGAAGAGAAGTAGCATCTCCACCCGGTACCGGAATCTTAATCTGCAAAAATGTAAAAGATACATAGCAAAGTGCTGCAAGAAGTGCAGTCTCTGCAAGTTTCATAATGGTAGAATTCTGTTTGTTCATAGGTTTCTCTCTCTTTCCCGGAAACCTGGTACATATTGAAAAAACATTCTGCAAGATGTGCCTCACAAGTTGCAGGAATGATTTCTCAAACAAGCTCCAATGTTTCCTGTTTAATCACTGCTTTTTATACTGCAGTATCTTATTAGCACTTATCATAGCGAGATACTGGTATGTCTTCAATAGACAGTTTTGATTATTTTTAAGAGGTCAGTTGTTTTCTGCAAAAAAAGGTACAGTCCCCAATATCCCACTGGATATCAGTTTCTGTACCTTTTCCACCAGCAGACATGTCATCTCCTGGAGCATCACCACATACTATTCAACAGTATTCTTCCAGATTCATGTCTTTTATTCTTCGTAAGACTCTTCATCAATAGTCTCGTCATAAGACTCATCGCCTACTTCATCTGTAGCACTTTCATCTGTTGTCACATTTTCAGAGCCGTCAGCTGAATCACTGGATTCTGAACTCTCACCATAAAGTTTCTCAAAGAACTTCATAGTATCTTTATACAGGGTATCTTTATCATCAGAAGATACTGCATCGCCAAGAACATCAATATCCTCAGAAGACTCACCATCATCGATCACATCAATGCCGAAAAGTTTCTTCATCTCTTTATCCAGCATATTCAGTTCTGGTGTAATGTATTTCTCAGTTCCATCCTCCTGATAGGAAACAGCACCATTTCCAAGGATACCAAGGTATTTCTGAAGAACCTTGATGGAAAGCTTGTTGGCTGTGTCGGAATCAAGTGTTACAGTAACTGCAGCATCATCTCCCATTACTTCGTAAAGAGCGTCCTCATCACCGCTGTACTCTCCCTGACAGAAGGTCTTCGCTTTTTCAAATTTCGCTTTCGCATCATCGCCAAGGAAATCTGTATTCAGCTGGGATATATCTGTGATCTCTTCGGAAGAATCACTGCCATCACCAGTATCTGTTCCGCCAACTTCACTGATGTCACCATCAGCTGACTCATCTGTACTTCCATCTGTGTTCTCGCCGGAATCATCAGAAGCCGGAAATTCTTCCCAGGATTCTTCACCGGATTCGTCTGCAGCTCCAGTCTCCTCAGCAAGTCCCGGATCCTCTGTAGAACTCTCGATAACATTGTCACCAAGAGCACTCTGGTCTACATTATCCACAATACTGTCCTCATCATCTGATGAATCACTGCTCTCCTCTGCCTTTCCTGTTACATTGTCATTTACACGCTCCAGAGTTTCCTGCATCTCAGAGTAATCATAGTCCTGCTGGGAAATCTGCTGAAGCAGGTTTACGATGGTATTAATCTCATCATCTGTAAGAGTTACATTGTTATTATTGGAGATATTTACAACAATATTGTAAATATCGTCTGCATTCTGAACATTGTCTGCAATAACCTGCATTTTCGCCTGGTTAATAACAGTGGTAGCGTCATTCTGTCCTACAGAATCAGCAAGATTACCTGTAACTACCATCTCCTCAGTAGCAAGCTCCTTCTTGGTCTCGTCAAGCTTCTGTCCACTGGCAGTCTCATATGCCATCTGGATACCAGTCAGTGCTCCTGTACCGGATACCTCGAATGGGCATGCAGCAACAACCTCACAGTTGGTAACACCAGATGTGGAAAGGGAACTTGCAATCATATTGCAGGTAACCCAGTTCAAATTGGCGGTACGAACCTTGATGCCACCGGATGTGGTAGGCTTCACATAAGCGCAGCTCACTGTTCTTGTACCAATCTGCTCCAGCGGAACATAGGAACTTAAGTGATCCCTCTCATCCTGATTGGTAACGTAGATAATCTGTGCCTGGCTGGAATCTACTTTAAAATATTTCAGCATGGTGTTCTTCTGCTCATCTGAAAGATCTGCGCCAAGTGTAACAACCTTCATAGCATCTGCCATAGCCGGTACTGTGGGAACCATGCTTCCCATAACCATTGATGCGCTGCAGAGTAGCGTAGCTAATAATTTGCCTTTCTTCATAACTTTTCCTCCAACTTTCTGTCTGGGTTATAATCTGATCTGTAATGAAAGCCTCATACTCTGTAACGGCTTCCATGCACTGCACTTCTGTCTTTGCAGTTGTTTCATTTAGTACACTTATTATAACATACTTCTTATAGTTTTTGTAATTTTAATTGTTAATTCTCTCTTTGAACATGAAAATATGTTTTGGTAAAAAAATTATTATATCAGCAGCTTTTCCAGAGCCTGTTACCGTGCAGGCTGTAAACAGTAATCCAGAACCTCCTGCACGGTCTTAACTGGTGTAATCTCAAGCTTCTCTTTTACCTCATCGGCCACATCATCAAGATCATCCATATTCTCATATGGAATAAACACATGCTTTACGCCAGCTCTCTGGGCAGCCATCAGCTTCTCCGGCAGTCCGCCAATAGGCATAACACCGCCGCGAAGGGAAACTTCTCCTGTCATTGCAATTTCTGCAGGTACAGGCCTTCCTGTCACCAGAGAGGATAAAGCAGTTACCAGCGTGATGCCTGCTGATGGGCCATCCTTGGGAACTGCTCCTGCCGGCACATGGATGTGAAGATCATTTTCCTTGAATTTATCTGCAAATTCCGGATAGAGGGACTTCACAAGAGTAATGGCAATCTGGGCGGACTCTTTCATCACATCTCCAAGCTGTCCGGTAATGATCACCTTTCCATCGCCTTTTGTAAAAGAAGTTTCGATAAAAAGGATTTCTCCACCAGCACTGGTCCAGGCAAGACCGGTTACAACTCCAGGCACTGGGTTTTCCAGAATCTTCTCATGATGAATTCCATGTCCCAAAAATTCTGCTACACGCTTCTCACTTACCGTAATGCTCTTCTGCTCACCCTTTACCAGCTTCACAGCTGCATATCTGCATAACACATCCATCTGCTTCTTCAGTCCGCGGACACCAGCCTCCGCTGTATACTCTTCAATAATGCGGCGGATTGCCTCATCTGTCACCTTCAGATTCTGGGCTTTGATTCCCATGCTCTTCATTGCTTTCGGCAAAAGATGACGTCTCGCGATCTGAAACTTCTCTACTGCAGTATATCCAGGAAACTGGATTACTTCCATACGATTGAGCAATGGCTCAGGAATGGTATCGGTGGAATTGGCTGTACACACAAAAAGCACATTGGAAAGATCATAAGGAACATTCATATAATGGTCTGTAAAGCTTCCGTTCTGCTCCGGATCCAGCACTTCCAGAAGAGCACTTGCCGGATCACCGCCGTAATCTTTGGCGAGCTTGTCCACCTCATCCAGTACCATAACCGGATTTGCAGCTCCGCTTCTCTTCATTCCTTCCATAATCCTGCCTGGCATAGCACCTATGTAGGTTCTTCTGTGTCCTCGAATTTCCGCTTCATCACGGATTCCACCAAGACTGATACGCACGTATTTACGGTGAAGCGCACGGGCAATACTCTGTCCGATACTGGTTTTTCCAGTTCCAGGCGCACCTACAAACAATAAAATGGAACCAGACTGTTTCTTATTAAGAGCCATAACAGCAAGCTGCTGGATAATTCGCTCTTTTACTTTTTTCAACCCATAATGGTCTTCATTCAGGATTTCTTCTGCCTCGTTCAAATCAATTTCAGCAGGTTCCTCTGTCTTCCAGGAAAGACTTGTAGCAAAGTCCAGATAATCATACAGCATACCATACTCATGGCTGTCTTTTCCTTCCTGCTTCATGCGGTTCAGCACCTTTTCAGCTTCTTTGCGTGCTTCCTCATTCATGCCGGATTCCTGGATTTTCTTCTGGAAACGGCGCACATCAGAAATATTCTCCGGATGCATTTCGTCCAGCTGCTGCTGAAGAAATTCGATCTGCTTCCGGATAGCGGACTCCCGGTAAACTTTCTCATTGGAGTTCTTCTGCGCAGTCTCAGCTTCCTCACTGACACGGAAAATCTCCATCAGCTCATAGACAGCCTCTTCCATCAGATGCATGCGTTCTTTCCTGGAATCCACCTCGATCATATGGTATTTTTCTTCCCAGGAAAGGCTCATGTAACCAGCCAGGGCACTGACGGCTTCCGGATAGCTTTTCCAATGGTAGATCATGCTGCGTACCCAGACGCCCCACTGAAAGCCTTTTGCAAAATCCATCAGTTCTTTCTTGATCTTATCAAATTTCTCCTTTTCTTCTTCCGGGGAGATATCCTGGATATCCGGAAGATCTACCGCTTCTGCCTGAACCATGCCGTCAGTATATTCTACATGAGTCACCTGCACTCTTCTTCTGGTAGTAATCTTGACGCTGCCTTCCTCGTCTATATTCTCAATGATTCCCATCACGCCCACTGGAAAAATATTTTCCATGGAAATTTCCTCTGGGGCTATTTCTTTCTTCTGTAAAACGAAGAGAATTTCTTCTCCGATATTCTGTTCTTTAATTCTGCCTTCCGGAAACATATCTTTTTTAAAGAAAAATGTAACTTCCGGTAAAAGAAGAAGTTCATAAACTGGTATTGTAATCATACATGTTTCCTCCTTGTATTGTTAGCACTCTTTTAATATGAGTGCCAGATTTATTCTATAGAAAATGGCGAACTCATATGAATTCGCCATCTGAATCTATGATAGTTCATTATAGCACTAAATTAAAATTTTGCAATAAGAATCGAACATTCTTTCTGGAACATGGTAGTTTTTTGAAACATTTATTTCGAAACGAGAGCTAATTTTGCATTCTGATCTGTTCCCCTTTTATGGGCGCATAGGTATAAAGCTTCTCACCATCCAAATCCGCCTTGTACATATCCACAGCACTGATCTGGTGATTGTCGTAAGTATTATAATAATAGATTCCCTTATCTGTATTACAGCAGGAAGTATATAGCGTAATCTCATACTTGTCTTCTCCCAGCTTGCAGCAGCCCCTCTGCTGGTCTACGCTGCCAAGAATGTGGAAAAACTGGCTTACGCTTTCTTCTTCTGAATCCCCGGACAGAGAGTTCATTTTTACAAAGGCCACCCTCACAAATCTTGACTGTGAGGAGAGATCTCCCGGCAGTCCCATGCCACCCATTCCCCGGCTGTACTGATTCAGTTCCAGATTTTCTGAAAAAGTGTTACTGCGGTTTTCCACAGCCAGCTGCATATAATTGTTCAGATTAAACATCTGATAGTTAAAGGGCGGATTGTTTGTGAGGACACCTACTGGATTATCATATATTTTCATTCCCTCTTCCAACGACTCCAGGGTAATACATTCCTCTTTGTCCGCAATAATCCAGTGCAGCTGCGCAACTGGCAGATCAGGAAGAAATGGGGTGTCAATCAGGTTCATATTCTTAAGAAGCTGGCGTGCATCTTTCACTGTAGCACATTTTCCCAGAATCCATGGGATCAGTTCGAACTGAGTGATATTGTCTTTCCCCTCTACAGGCTTCTTGTAGCTGGCATTTCCAACGAAATTAAGGCCGGCGATTCCAAGACCTTTCTCATTGACCGCATCATAATACAGCGGATAGTTCTCCATAACACATGCCATTCCGATCATGGCATAATGACTTTTCAGCTGACCGCCTTCTCTTAAGTCAAATACATAATTTCTAGGCGTGATCACTACCTGATCTCCATAGGAAATTTCATAATCCAGAGTTCTTCCAAAATAAAAATCCTTTGTTTTATAGGTTGCTGCTGTACACATCTTCTGTTCCTCCATTCATCAGAGATTGTTTAAAAAAATCAGTTCGGTAATCTGCATATTCCCAAAAGTTCCCAAGGCGTTGTATTTTCCAGTCTGTCATGTTATTATTTATAAAAATTGTGCATGAACGGTTCATCATTAGTGTTATATATTGTAGCACAAACTGTGAAAATTTAAACTCTTTTTTCCCGATTTCACACTTTTTTAAGAAAGGAACTTACCATGAATAAATCTATTGCAGTCGCAGGTACCGGATATGTAGGGCTTTCTATTTCTGTACTGCTGGCTCAGCATAATCATGTTGTTGCAGTTGACATAATTCCGGAGAAGATTGCTTTGATAAACCAGAAGAAATCTCCAATCCAGGATGAATATATCGAAAAATACCTGTCGGAAAAGGAACTGGATCTTACGGCCACCACAGACGGAGAATCCGCCTACGCAGACGCTAATTTTGTGGTAGTGGCCACCCCCACCAACTATGACAGCAGGAAAAATCATTTCGACACTTCCGCTGTTGAAGCTGTACTAAGCCTGGTCACAAGGGTGAATCCTGCTGCCACAATTGTGATCAAATCTACGATTCCTGTAGGCTACACAGAATCTATCCGAAAGAAGTTTCACAATAACAATATTATTTTCAGCCCGGAATTTCTCCGAGAGTCCAAGGCCCTGTACGACAATCTTTACCCAAGCAGGATCATTGTCTCCTGTGATGAACACACCAGAGAAGCAGCTCATACTTTTGCAGCACTTCTTCAGGAGGGTGCTCTTAAAAAAAATATCGACACCTTGTTCATGGGATATACGGAAGCAGAAGCTGTAAAACTTTTTGCCAACACCTATCTGGCACTTCGTGTTTCCTATTTTAACGAGCTGGATACTTACGCGGAAATGAAGGGGCTGAACACCCGCGATATTATCAATGGAGTCTGTCTGGATCCCCGGATCGGAACGCATTACAATAATCCTTCCTTTGGCTATGGCGGCTACTGCCTGCCTAAGGACACCAAACAGCTTCTTGCCAATTACAACGACGTTCCTCAGAATATGATGTCCGCAATCGTAGAAAGCAACCGTACCCGAAAGGATTTTATTGCTGATCAGGTACTGCAAAAAGCCGGCTATTACAACTACAATGAGGACAACTTTTATCAGTCAAGCCTGGAAAAAGAAGTGGTTATCGGCGTCTACCGCCTCACTATGAAGAGTAATTCCGATAATTTCCGACAAAGCAGCATTCAGGGCGTTATGAAGCGGATCAAGGCAAAAGGCGCCACTGTCATCATCTATGAGCCCAATTTGGAAAACGGTTCCACATTTTTTGGCAGCAAGGTTGTAAATAATCTGGAAGAGTTTAAAGAAAAAAGCCTGTGTATTCTGGCGAACCGTTATGACAAGGTCCTGGACGATGTGAAGAAAAAGGTTTATACAAGGGATCTGTTTTCCAGGGATTAAGAAACGAAAGCGTGTCTAAAAAAGGCTTCCGCAAGATGTACATCACAATTTGTGGGAGATTTTGCCCGGATGCGGGCGCCGTAGCGGGCTGCGTAGGTCGAATTCGAGCAAAACATACCGCAATCTGCACCATACAAAAACAGGCAGGAAACATAGCGATCAAGAGAGCAGATAGCTCCGTTTAATCACTGTGTTTCCTGCCTGTTGTCTATGCAATCTGGTTTCTTATTCACTATCCTGGCAGCTGCTCTCTTTCAATTACCGGATGACTTTATCCTGAAATAGCGATTATAAGCATCCAGCACATCCTTACGTCCTCTCACGCGAATGGGAACCCGTTCTCCATTTCGGAGTAAAAACTCCTCTTCTACATCTGTAATGTGATCCATGTTTACCAGAAAGCTTTGGTGGCAACGTAAAAAACGGGGATCCTCTATCTTTTTCTCAAGATTTCCAAGTTTTTCCGCAGTCTCAAGCACTGAACCATCCAGCATATGTATGGTTACTGTATGGCGGTCACTTTCCAGGTATAAAATTTCATCCACGAAAGGATAACGATACTGTCTTCTGCATTTCACGGAAATCCGCCTGCGGAGCTCAGACTTCAGCAGTCTGTTTAAAATTGCTGTGGTCTGCTTCTCTTCTGCAGGTTTCAGAAGATAGCCGGATGCTTCTACCTCATAACTTTCAAGAGCAAAATCAGGTGAAGCAGTCAGAAATACAATAGGCGCTTTTACTCCCAGGTCACGCAGCTTCCGTGCCGTGTCCATTCCATTCAGATCGCCCATATAAATATCAAGAAAAATCAGATCTGGCCATATATAGCCCTCTTCAATGTCTGCAAGGAGGCTCTCTCCAGATTCATATTCCTGGATCTGCGCCTCCCTGCCATTTGTCTGAAAGTACACCATCAACTGACGCTTCAGCACAAAACGCTCAACTTCCACGTCGTCACATATGGCAATTCTGTTTACCAAAGCTCTCCCAAAGCCTCCTTGTACTTGACTAGTTTATTATAACACAACGTTCCCTTTCGGGGAGAAATCTGCATAATCGTCACGTTTCAGAGCATAATCCTCAATTACCTGCACTCCCCACTTTGTGGGATCTTTCAAGGCTTGCAAAGATCCTTCACAACCTCTCCGGCAATGATCAGTCCTGCAACAGACGGCACAAATGCTACGCTTCCCGGAATATCACGACGCTCTGTACATTTGTGCTTGGCACCTGGCGGGCAAATACAGTGGGTTCTGCAGCTGATGGACATATCCTCTATCGGTCTTGTAGGGATTTCCTCGGAATAAACCACTTTCAGCTTACGGACGCCACGTTTCTTCAGTTCGCGGCGCATAACCTTGGCAAGAGGGCAGACCTTAGTCTTATAAATGTCCGCAACTTTAAACTGGCTTGCATCCAGTTTGTTTCCGGCACCCATAGAACTGATGATCGGAACCCCTTTCTCCTTCGCCTTCATGACAAGGGAGATTTTTGCAGTAACGGTATCTACTGCATCTACAATATAATCATATTCTTCAAATGGAAAATCGTCTGCATTCTCCGGCAGAAAAAAACACTTATGTGTCTCCACCTTCACGTCCGGATTGATTTCCAGCATACGCTCTTTCATAACATCCGTCTTGTATTTTCCCACTGTTTTTCGCGTTGCTATGATCTGGCGGTTCAGATTCGTAAGGCATACCTTGTCGTCATCGATCAGGTCAAAAGCACCTACCCGCTTCTCACCAACGCCTCACACACATATCCGCCAACACCGCCGATTCCAAATACTGCCACTCTGGCACCGGCAAGCTTCTTCATCCCCTCTTCTCCAAGAAGAAGCTGGGTTCTTGAAAACTGATTTAACATAAATTTTTCTCTCCTCAATGAAAGACAGGCAACAGACTTTCAAACAGACATTTCTCTTTCAATAAGAAAACTGCGGTCTGTTCTATCTTCACATAAAAAGCCTGGGAAGCTTATCCACCCAGACTTTTGTCCACATTACCTTTCGGAAATATTTTATAATGACTGTGTTTTTCTGTCAATTATTTTTTCGCCTACACATAAATAAATTACAGCGTTCCTGTTCACTCCGTTCGCAGTATCATTACAGCCATTTTTTCAAAACATCACTCAGCTTATTCATATCCAGCGGCTTTGCGATATGTCCGTTCATACCTGTATTTTTTGCCAGCTGTACATCTTCTGCAAAAGCATTGGCAGTCATGGCAACAATTGGCAGTTCTCCTTTTTCACCGGGGAGGCTTCTAATTGCTGCGGTTGCCTGATAACCATTCAGAACAGGCATTTGGATATCCATAAAAATAAGGTCATACCGGTCTTTTGGAGAAACCTCCACTTTTTCAACTGCAATTTTTCCATTTTCGGCTGTCTCAACTTCTGCCCCTGTCATCTGCAGGATTTCCACTGCAATTTCTCTGTTTAACTCATTATCCTCGACCAGCAGAATCCTTTTTCCTGTGTAATCTGCTTCTGACAGATTCTCCAGATAATTCCTTGCTGTTTTTTCTTTTTTGTCAGAAACAAACTGCCGCAGTGTAGCGGTCAGCCTGGAACGGAATAACGGTTTTGCAATAAAAGCATCTACACCTGCTGCCTTTGCATCTTCTTCAATCTCGCTGAACTCATAAGATGTCAGTACAATGATGGTAATCTCCTTCCCTATCCGTTTCCGAATCTGTCTGGCAGTTTCTATGCCATCCATATCCGGCATCTTCCAGTCCAAAATAACAGCAAAGTAATCATTTTTTAGCTCATGACGTGCATAGCAGCGCTCAACGGCTTCTCTGCCGGAGAGGACCCATTCGCCTGTAATTCCAATCTCCTTCAATGTCGCAACTGTACTTTCACAGCATGTCTTATCATCATCCACAACCAGAACCGGCAAATTCATCAGATTTTCATCCTTTTCTTTCTCTTTTTCCTGAAGTTCAAGATAAATTGTTACCGTAATTTTAGTTCCCTTGTGTAAGGTGCTGTCCACTTTAATATTACCATTCATCAGATTTACAATATTTCTGCTGATTGCCATTCCCAGACCAGTTCCCTGAACTCTGGTTGTCCGATGGTCATCTGCGCGGCTGAAGGGATCAAACATGATTTTCTGGAATTCCGGCGACATACCGATTCCATTATCCTCAATCGTAAATTCATAGCATCCAAGCTCCGAAAATCCATTTGGCTTTTCCTCTATGGAAAAAGTAATATTCCCGCCATCCGGTGTATACTTGATCGCATTACTCATCAGATTCACAAATACCTGCTGAATCCTCAGACTGTCACCGCAGACATCCTCATGTTCAATATGATTAATGTGTATATCAAAATTATGTTTATGTTCATCAAGCACCGGTCGCGTAAGTGTAATAAGATTATCCACCAATTCTGACAAATTGAAATCTTCCTGTGCCAGTGTCATTTTTCCACTTTCAATACGTGCCATATCCAGCACTTCATTGATCAACCCAAGCAGATGACGGCTTGATTCTGTAATCTTGCTGAGACATTCAATAACTCTGTCCTGACTCTCAATATTTGCTCCGGCGATTGCTGTCAGACCCACAATGGCATTCATCGGTGTTCGGATATCATGGGACATATTGGAAAGGAATTCTGTTTTTGCACGATTTGCATTTTCTGCGGACCGGTAAGCCTCTTTCAGTGCCTGACGGGATTCAATCTCTGCTTTCTTCTCCTGTGTCACATCCATGGATGCCAGCAATACCTTTTCCAGCTTTCCATTCTTCCATTCCAAGGGAATATAAGAAGCGATTTTATAAGTCTTTTCATCCAGGCTGCAATACTCAAACTTATAAATATCATTTTCGCTTTTCAGATTTTCTCGGATATTTTCCGGGGCTATCAGAATATCTATAGCTTCCAACGGTTCCAGTGTCTTATACTTTTCAAGAACCTGCATCTGAAAATCATGATAGAAGCCCAGAGGTTTATATATCATCTGTCCATTCAGATTGTAGAATTCATATCTGTCATTTTCCAGATCACAGACAACAAAACGGTCAACCAGACGCACTATGCTCTGAATCAGCTGCTCCATGGAAGCATTATCCGCTGCCATCTGCAGATGCCGTGCGCTCTCTACCTTTGCCTCCGTAATATCCCGCAGAAAAATCATGGCATATTCTGAATCCTCTATCTCGCCACGTATGATCACATTACGGACCCATCGTTCTTCTCCCTTCAGAGTGATTCGGCACTCCAAAGACAATTCGGTTTCCAGACCCTTCAGTTTTTCCGCAATATAGCCACGATCATAAAAAGCGGATACTGCCTTCTTATCTGTTTCCACAACATAGGAATCCACAAAATGCCGGATCAGTTCATCCCATGTATGACTCTGTTCAAAAACAGTCATCAGGGACGGTTCAACCTTAAAGGTATCAAATGTGTTTGCTTCCAGGTTAACATAATATTCGCACAGATCTGTTTTCGTAAAGGCACGGTGGAAAGCAGCTGACTTTTGTGCCTGCATAATTTCTTTTTTTTCCGCATCAATATTAATAAAAATCCCGGCAATCCTGCTGGCAGAACCATCCAGCCGGCGTATTACTTCTGCTGATGCCCGAAACCACTGGTACTGATGATCCTTCATTCTCATACGGTACTCTACCTGGTATTTTACCTGATTCGTCTTATCCGCAATTGCCGCCTGAAGCTGCATCATTACTCTTTCTTTATCCTGTGGATGCAGAAGATCTGACCAGGATTCCAGTTTATTCGGAAAATCCAGAGTATCATGATAGCCAAGCATTTTTCGGAACTCATGGCTCCAGTTTGCATTCACAATCTCACTGTTTTCGTCACAGTCAAAATACCAGAAGCCGGAACAGATAGCCTCATTGATCAGTGCCAGATTTACATGATCCCAGTTGACCTGTACGGACATAATCCAGATCTGTCTGCCTGCTTCATCTGTCGCATCCTCTTTATAAAGCCGTACATTATTCACTGTACCGTCCGCTGTAAGGATCTGCGCTTCCCCGGCTCCGTGGATCTGCAAAAAACGGTCTCGATCCAATATACTTATATCCTTGCCGTAAAAAAAATTCTTCAATGAGCCTTTTGTCTGCTTCATAAAAGAATCGAACGTATGTCCTATACTATGTAGCAGCAGATTACTCACAGACAGAATAGACAGATTTTGGTCATAATATCCGGTCAACATACCTACCCCGCCATTATTTTCCAGTGTTTTCTGTATTGCCTGTGATAAATCCTGTGTTTGTCCAGGTACCGTCTTGTTTAAAGAATATATTTTATCCTCATAATTTTCCTTATATAACATTTTATAAAAACCCTCACTCTGTTTGATGCGTGTTTGAAAAAGGCTTTCTGCAAAATGTGGCGCGCAGATTGTAGGAATGCTTTTTCAACCACGCTCCAGAACATGCTCCGGCAAGTTCTCGTACATATTTTGGCATATAAAAAGGACACCTGACAAACATCCTGCCAGTGTCCCTGCTACATCTTTTTAAACTCACACATCCATATACATATAGTATAAAAGGTATCGGAATCGCTTCCGTTCTCACGTCTTTTCTATATATGGAAACAGCAGCAACCGGCTGACATGGTCAGACTTTCTGACTTTAGCCCCTTCTGGCTTTGCGTCCCTGCCTTTCAGCAAGTTTGCCTTTAAATAATTCCCATTTTTCATCAAAAATAAAATACCATGAAGTTTCCGATGCGTCAATAATATTTTGATAGAAAATCTGTGTTTATGAACCATTTATGATAATGTCCTAATATACCATAAAGGAAAATGTCCCAATGTAGTATAATGCTTCCATCAACAGATGGAGGTAACGATTATCAGAAAGGTAGAATT